>NZ_PSVF01000001.1:260310-349565 GCF_002931975.1 Rathayibacter sp. AY1F3
CGCCCGCGGTCGGCCCGAACGGGCGATCGCGTTCCGCAGAGCGTCCCGCGTCCGCGCTACGCCGATCCGCTCGCACGCGGACCGCCGGTCACCGCTGAGCGGTGTCAGCCGTGGCTCGCTCCTCGATCCGCTCGCCGCTCGCCCGCGGTCGGCCCGAGCGGGCGGTCGCGTTCCGCAGAGCGTCCCGCGTCCGCGCTACGCCGATCCGCTGGAACGCGGATCGCCGGCTACCGCTGAGCGGTGTCAGCTGTGGCTCGCTCCTCGCTCCGCTCGCCCGCGGTCGGCCCGAGCGGGCGGTCGCGTTCCGCAGAGCGTCCTGCGTCCGCGCTACGCCGATCCGCTGGAACGCGGATCGCCGGTTACCTCTCCCACCTTGCACGGGAGACCCTGATCGCTTGCCCGCGGTCGGCCCGGGCAGGTGGCCACGTTCCGCAGAGGCGTACGCCCGCGCCTCGACGATCCGGCGGAACGATCGTCGGCTACCGCTCCTACCGGGCTCCTCACCGGGCCGCGATCGACGCGAGCGGGCGCACTCCACCAGCAGGTGAAGCCTGCGCGGCCGCGACGACGACTTGCTGGGACACGGGACGCCAGTCCCCACTCCGTCGCGCTCACGCGGTGAGGCACGACCACTCCCCGCATGCGGAAAGACGGAAGCCCTCCCCCGCAGTCGCGGCGGCGCCTCGCGCCGCTCGCGCTGCGTCCCCCGCCCCTCAGCCGAGGACCGGTGCTCGTCTCCCGGAGGGAGGCGGCGGATCGGGATCGCAGCCCCTCCGGCGTGGTGGGCGTATGGGCCGCAGGCCCATCGGGCAGAGGGGCCGCGATCCCGATCCGCCGCCGGCCCCCACCAGACCCCTCAGCGCCGGTAGTTCGGCGCCTCTACCACCATCTGCACATCGTGCGGGTGCGACTCCTTCAGCCCGGCCGCCGTGATGCGCACGAACTTCCCGCGCTCCTTCAGCTCGGGGATGGTGCGCGCTCCGACGTAGAACATCGACTGGCGGAGCCCGCCGGCGAGCTGGTACGCCACGTTGGCGAGCGGGCCGCGGTAGGGCACCTGGCCCTCGATGCCCTCGGCGATCAGCTTGTCGTCGGTGGGCACGTCGGACTGGAAGTAGCGGTCCTTCGAGTAGGAGGTCCGCTCGCCGCGGGTCTGCAGGGCGCCGAGGGAGCCCATGCCGCGGTAGGTCTTGAACTGCTTGCCGTTCTGGAACACGAGGTCGCCGGGGCTCTCCTCGCAGCCCGCGAGGAGCGAGCCGAGCATCACGGTGTCGGCGCCGGCGACGAGCGCCTTGGCGATGTCGCCGGAGTACTGGAGGCCGCCGTCGGCGATCACCGGCACGCCGGACTCGCGCGCGGCGAGGGACGCCTCGTAGACCGCGGTGACCTGCGGGACTCCGACGCCGGCGACGACGCGGGTGGTGCAGATCGAGCCGGGGCCGACGCCGACCTTGATGGCGTCGGCGCCCGCGTCGACGAGTGCCTGCGCCCCGGAGCGGGTCGCGACGTTGCCGCCGATGACGTCGACGCCGGCGAACGCGGAGTCGGACTTCAGGCGGCGGATGATGTCGAGCACGCCGGCGGAGTCGCCGTTGGCGGTGTCGACGACGATCACGTCGACGCCCGCGTCGAGCAGGGCGGTGGCGCGCTGCCAGGCGTCGCCGAAGAAGCCGATCGCGGCGCCGACCCGGAGGCGGCCCTCGTCGTCCTTCGTGGCGTTGGGGTACTGCTCCGACTTGTCGAAGTCCTTGACCGTGATGAGGCCGGCGAGCTTGCCCTGTGCGTCGACCAGCGGCAGCTTCTCGATCTTGTGCTGCGCGAAGAGGGCGATGACCTCGCTGTCGGGGATCCCGACGCGGCCTGTGATCAAGCCGGTGCTGGTCATCACGTCGCGGACGAGCGTGGTCGCCTTCTCGAACGGCGAGACGAAGCGCATGTCGCGGTTGGTGATGATGCCCACGAGCACGCCGGTGGAGTCGACGACGGGGAGGCCGCTGATCCGGTACTGGCCGCAGAGGTCGTCGACCTGGGCGACTGTGGCGTCCGGGGTGGTGGTGACGGGGTTCGAGACCATGCCCGACTCGCTCCGCTTCACCCGGTCGACCTGGTCGGCCTGGTCGGCGATCGAGAGGTTGCGGTGCAGGACGCCGAGGCCGCCCTGGCGGGCCATCGCGATCGCCATGCGCGCCTCGGTGACGGTGTCCATCGCCGCGGAGAGCAGCGGGGTCGCCACGCTGATGCGCTTGGTGAGACGGGAGGCCGTGTCGGCCTCGCTCGGGATGACGTCGGTGTGCCCCGGGAGGAGCATGACGTCGTCGTAGGTGAGTCCGAGGAATCCGAAGGGATCCGGCTGGTCCATCAATGCCCCTTAGCAGGTCGAGTGCGGGAGCCCGGAGAGGACGGGAGGAGTCCGCTCACGAGCGCCACGGTTGTTCGATCTTAAGCGCCGTGAGGCTCGCGGTATTCCTCGACGGCGCGGCCGCCGGGCCGCGGATGGGCGCTGGAGCGCTCTCCTCTCCCTCATAATGTCGTCACGCGTAAGTGCGGACGGTGAAACACCGCCGACACATGCGGAACGTATGGTCAACCAACGTTGTTTGACGACGGCGATTCGGGCGTGCCCGGAGACCCCATCCGTCTGTGCACCCTGACGAGAGGTAGACGTCTTGCTCACAGCCAGCCGTTCGATGCGCCGCCAGCGCTCGACGACCCTGCATCCGACGGACCGGGAGGCGCCCCGTGGATAGGAGACGCCCGAGGCTCCGAGACCGGCTCCTGGCCCTGGGTCTGCTCGCCGCGACCCTCACCGGGATCGCCGCGGCGGCCCCCGCCGCACTCGCCGCCACCACCGCCGACCAGTCGATCATCGCCTGGGTCCGCGTGCAGGGGACGAACGAGAACCTGACGGGGGTGACCGTCGAGATCGGAGGCGACGCCTCCGCGACCGTGACCACCGGCGAGGACGGCCGGGCCACGTTCCCCCTCGACGCCGCGGGCACCTACACGGTGACCGTCGACGAGGAGTCCCTGCCCGCCGACAAGGGCTACCCCGCCGCGGGTCAGAACCCGAAGCAGGTGAAGATCGTCGCCTCGCAGAACCAGATCGTGAACTTCATCGTCTCGACGGCCAACCCGAAGGGCTCCGGAGCGACCGTCCCGGTCCCGACGGACTCCGCGGCTCCGACCAGCCCCGCGACCGAGGGCACGACCGGCAACGACGCGACGAACCCCGACGGCACGTCCAACGCGGTGAACCAGCCGGTGTCGGCCGACACGTTCTGGATCATCTTCTGGCCGAAGGTCGTCACCGGCCTGATCTTCGGGCTCCTGATCGCCCTCGCGGCGATCGGCGCCTCGCTGATCTACGGCGTGACCGGTCTGAACAACTTCGCCCACGGCGAGCTGGTCACCTTCGGCGCGCTGATGGCGTACCTCTTCTCCGGGGTCTTCGGACTCCCGGCGCTGCTGGCCATCCCGATCGCGGTGATCCTCGGCGGGGCCTTCGGCTTCGTCCAGGACGGGCTGCTCTGGAAGCCGTTGCGGAAGAAGGGCATCCAGCTCATCCCGCTGATGATCGTGACGATCGGCCTCTCGCTGGCACTGCGCTACGTGTTCGTCTTCTTCTTCGGAGCCGACCGCCTCTCGCTCCCCAACAGCACTGCTCCGTTCTTCACGGTGCCGGAGCTCGGGATCAGCCTGAAGTTCACCGACATCGTCGGCGCCGTCGTCGGCGTCGTCTGCATCGTCGCCGTGGCCTACGTCCTCACGAAGACGAAGATCGGCAAGGCGATGCGGGCGGTCTCGGACAACCGGGCCCTCGCCTCCGCCTCGGGCATCAACGTCGAGCGCGTCATCCGCGTCGTCTGGGTGATGTCGGGCGCTCTCGCCGCGCTGGCGGGCGTCTACATCGGCTACTACCAGTCGCTGCGCTGGGACACGGGAGCGTCGATCCTGCTGCTGATCTTCGCGGCGATCACGCTCGGCGGACTCGGGTCCGCCTACGGCGCGCTGGTCGGCTCGCTCATCATCGGACTGATGATGAACATCTCGACGATCTGGATCCCGGAGAACCTCAAGTACGTGGCTCCGCTCGTTCTCATGATCATCATCCTCCTGGTCAGGCCGCAGGGAATCCTGGGCCGCAAGGAACGGATCGGCTAGGACACCATGAACCTCAACTTCATCTGGCTGGCGATCGGGCAGATCGTCGATCCCACAGTCGCCGCGTACGCGCTGGCGACCATCGGCCTGGTCATCCACTTCGGATTCACGGGGCTGCTCAACTTCGGACAGGCCGGCTTCATGGCGGTGGGCGGCTACGCCTTCGCCATCACCTCGGTCAAGTTCGAGTGGCCCGTCTGGGGCTCCTTCCTCGCGACGATCGTCGCGGCGACCGTCTTCGCGCTCATCCTGGGCATCCCGACGCTCCGGCTGCGGGCCGACTACCTCTCGATCGTGACGATCGCGGCGGCCGAGATCATCCGGCTCTCGGTCAAGACCCCCGAGTTCTCGGCGATCACCGGCGGCTCGGAGGGCATCAACGGCGCGGCGAAGGCGTTCAACGACCTCAACCCGCTCCCCGAGGGCCGCTGGGGCATCGGCGTCCTCACCTACAGCCAGGACCAGTGGTGGGTGCGGATCGTCGGCTGGGGCCTCGTGCTCCTGGCCTGCCTCCTGGTGTTCCTCCTGATGCGCAGCCCCTGGGGCCGCGTCATCAAGGGCATCCGCGAGGACGAGGACGCCGTGCGCTCGCTCGGCAAGAACGTCTTCTCGTACAAGATCCAGGCGCTCATCCTGGGCGGCGTGCTCGGAGGCCTCGCAGGAGCGCTGTTCATCCTCCCCCGCTCGCTCCAGCCCGACAACTACGGCACCCAGCTCACGTTCTTCCTCTACACGATCATGCTGCTGGGCGGCGCCGCGACGGTCTTCGGACCCGTCGTCGGCTCGATCATCTTCTGGGTCGTCCTCGGTCTGACCGACGGACTGCTCACGCTCGGGATCGACACCGGGGTCCTCAACAACGACCTCATCCGCCTCACCACCGTGCAGACCGGACCCATCCGGTTCATCGTGGTGGGGGTAGCCCTCATGCTCCTGGTGATCTTCAGACCCCAGGGGATCTTCGGCAAGAAGAAGGATCTGCACTTTGCCTAAGACGCCGGTCTCGGACATCACCGAGGAAGCAATCGTCCCCGGGGTCAGGAAGAAGGACCCCATCGTCGTCGCCGACAACGTCAGCCGCCGCTTCGGCGGCCTGACCGCGGTCGACGTCGAGCACCTCGAGATCCCCCGCGGATCCATCACCGCCCTGATCGGCCCGAACGGGGCCGGCAAGACCACGTTCTTCAACCTGCTGACGGGCTTCGACAAGCCCAACACCGGCAAGTGGAACTTCAAGGGCAAGAACCTCGCCAACGTCCCGGCCTACCGGGTGTCGCGGATGGGCATGGTGCGCACGTTCCAGCTCACCAAGGCGCTCGGCGGCATGACGGTGCTCGAGAACATGCTGCTCGGCGCGAAGGGGCAGAAGGGCGAGAACATCTTCACCTCGCTCATCCGCCCGCTGTGGTCGAAGGAGGAGGACTCGATCGAGCAGCGCGCGATCCGCCTGCTCGAGAAGTTCAAGCTGGACACCAAGCGGGACGACTACGCGTCGAGCCTGTCGGGCGGCCAGAAGAAGCTGCTCGAGATGGCGCGGGCGCTGATGTCGGAGCCCGAGCTCGTCATGCTCGACGAGCCGATGGCCGGCGTGAACCCGGCGCTGACGCAGTCGCTCCTGGGTCACATCGTGAACCTGAAGGACGAGGGCATGACCGTGCTCTTCGTCGAGCACGACATGCACATGGTCAACACGATCGCCGACTGGGTGATCGTGATGGCCGAGGGCAAGGTCGTCGCCGAGGGCCCGCCCTCGACCGTGATGAACGACCCGGCCGTCATCGACGCGTACCTGGGCGCGCACCACGACACCGACCTGGGCACGATCGAGGGTCAGCTCGAGATCGCCGAGGAGATGGACTCCGACCTCGTCCGCGAGGACGTGGAGCGGCAGGCGGAGCAGGCCGGCATCCCGACGCCCGGCCACGACGCTCCGGCCGCCGGAACGGCGTCCCCGTCGGCCTCCGCGCCGACGAGCGTCGCCCCGACGACCGACGCCCCGGCCGTCGAATTCGAGAAGGACGAGAGATGACCGCCGACACGACGACTCCGAACACCCTCGAGACGCACGACCTGCACGCGGGCTACGTGCCGGGGGTCAACATCCTCAACGGCTCGAACGTCTACGTGAAGCGCGGCGAGCTCGTCGGGATCATCGGCCCGAACGGCGCCGGCAAGTCGACGCTGCTGAAGGCGATGTTCGGCCTGGTCAACATCCGCCAGGGCACCGTCCTGCTGAACGGCGAGGACATCACCGGCCTCAAGGCCGACAAGCTGGTCTCCAAGGGCGTGGGCTTCGTGCCGCAGAACAACAACGTCTTCCCGTCGCTCACCATCGAGGAGAACCTCGAGATGGGCATGTACCAGAAGCCGAAGCTGTACAGGGAGCGGCTCGAGTTCGTCACCGAGCTCTTCCCGGAGCTCAGCAAGCGGCTCAAGCAGCGCTCGGGGTCGCTCTCGGGCGGTGAGCGCCAGATGGTGGCGATGTCGCGGGCTCTGATGATGGACCCGTCGATGCTGCTGCTCGACGAGCCCAGCGCCGGCCTGTCCCCGATGCGGCAGGACGAGACGTTCGTCAACGTGCAGCGGATCAACCGCGCGGGCGTCTCGATCATGATCGTCGAGCAGAACGCGCGGCGGGCGCTGCAGATCTGCGACCGCGGCTACGTCCTCGACCAGGGCCGCGACGCCTACGAGGGCGCGGGCCGGGAGCTGATGAACGACCCCAAGGTCATCGAGCTCTACCTGGGCACGCTCGCGACGACCAACGAGGTCACCACGAGCACCCCGACCGTCGGCGGCTGACCCCCGCTGCGAAGGGCCCGTCGTCTCCGGACGGCGGGCCCTTCGTCGTCGCCGGGGAGCGGAGCGGGCGCGAGCGGGGCCGAGGGGCCGGTGCGGCTCCGGGGCGGAGGCGGGGCCGCTCGCCCAGGGCGCCGGGCGGCTCGGAGACCACTCCGAGCAGGGCGGGAAGGCAGGCGGCTCGGTGCCCGGAGACGCGCCGGCACGGGGTGCCGCAGAAGGGAGGCGGGGGGGGCCGCTCTCCCGGCGCGGACAGGCCTTCACCGGTCTCTCCGCGATGCCCGCCGAACGCCCGGGAAGTCGGCGGAACGGCGGGCCGGACCCTCGGTCTCCTGTCCGCGGGACGAGGGCAGGACAGCGAGAGTCTCTCCGCTTCGGCGACCCCCACGAGGGGGACAGGATATCGCCCTTCCTGCCGTAGTTTTGGGGACACGGGACAGCCCTGCAGGGGGACGTCCCGCTCCCCTCTCCCCCGGTAGGGACCGCGATCGGTCGCCGATCTCCTCCCCTCCCCGCAGCGCCTCGAGCGCCGCGTCGTCCGCCTCGAAGGAGCCGACCATGAAGAGCTACACCCCCGCCCCTGTGGAACTCGGAGCCGGCTTCGGCACCGGTGCGATCGGCGACTACGAGCGCTGGCGCGTCGTCGGCGTCTACGCCCAGGTGGTCATCGCCGAGACCACCGGCGGCAAGCGCCGCAACTACAGCCGTTCCTTCGTCACGTACCGCCTGGCGCAGGAGGCGGAGCTGCTCCGCGCCTCTTAGGCCATCCGCACACCACGAGCGCGCGTCCTCCCCCCGGAGGGCGCGCGCTTCTGCGTTCCCGCTCGACGTCGTCGCTCCCGCCCGCGGTCCGGCAGGGCGCCCTCGAGGCCGGGAGAGGCGCTCGGAGGCGCGTACAGGCCGTCCGAGCCGCTCCTCCCCGGAGTGGCTCCTCGACGCGACGCGAGGCCCAGGACGCCGCGGAGCCGTCCTCCCGCACCCGGCAGCGGTCGCCCTCGCGGACGACCGCCGCGCCTCTCTGCGTCCGCGCGACGACGCGTCTCCGGCTCTGCGCTCCGGGGACGGCGAAGGGGCCCGGTCCGAAGACCGAGCCCCTCAGGGATGCGGCAGGAGCCGCGTCACCGGGTCGTCAGTTCAGCGAACCCTCGACGGTCTCCTCGAAGGAGGTGGTGTTGCCCGTGCCGTACTTGTAGATCGAGACCGAGGCCTCGCTGGTATCGCCGTTCTCGTCGAACGAGATCGGGCCGGAGAGGCCGTCGTAGTCGACGTCCTCTCCGTCGGCGATGAGCTTCGCGCAGTCGGCGAAGGTCGTGCACTTGGTGCCGCCCTCCGAGACCGACATGAGGTTGTCGCGGATGGTCGCACCGTCCGTCGCCTTGCCCTGGAGCGCGGCGAGAGCGGTCAGGACCGTGGCGTCGTACGACTCCGGCGCGTAGCTGAACACAGTCAGCGCGTCGTTGCCCTGCGACTCGACGAGCGACTGCAGCTTGCCCTGGAAGTCCTCGGACGCCTGGACGCCCGGGTTGGTGAACTGGGCGCCGGCGATGTCGACGTTGGTGTCGGACTCGCCGATGACGCCGTAGTTGCCGTCCGTGCCGTAGAGCTTCGAGAAGTCGAAGCCCTTGGCCGAGAGCTGCTCCGCGATGGTCTTGATCTCGTCGAACGAGATGACGACCAGCGCGTCGGGGTTCGGGGCGAGGACCGAGGTCAGCGCCGAGTTGAAGTCGGTCGAGGCCGGCTCGAAGATCTCCTCGGCCGCGACGGATGCTCCGCCCGCCTCGAGGGTCTCCTTGATGTTCTTCTCGAGGCCGGTGCCGTACGCGTCGTTCATGTACAGGATCGAGACGTTGGTCTTGCCGTCGCCGAGGATCTTGTTGCCGAGGATGCGGCCCTGGAGCACGTCCGAGGGAGCGGTGCGCCAGTAGTAGCCGTCGTCGTCGTAGGTCGTGAAGTCCGGCGAGGTGTTGGCCGGCGAGATCTGGACGACGCCCGCCTGGGTCACCTGGTCGATGAAGGTCTTCGAGACGCCCGAGGACGCCGCACCGATGATGGCGGAGACGTTGTCGGCGATGAGGGACGTGGCCGACTGCGTCGCGATGTCGGTCGTGGTGTCGCCCGAGTCCTTCTGCTCCACGTCGATCGTGATGCCGGCCTTGGCGTCGTTGATGTCGACGACCGCCTGGTCGACGCCCGCGATCTCGGGCGGGCCGAGGACGGCGAGGGTGCCGGTCTGCGGGAGGATCGTGCCGATCTTGAGGGACAGGTCGCCCGAGCCGCTGTCGCCGCCCGATCCGCTGTCGCCGCCGCCGGCGCAGCCGGCGAGGACGAGAGCGCTGGCGCCCAGAATGGCGACGCCGCCGAGGGTTGCCCGGAGGGACCGCGCGCGGGCCGTGCCGGCCTTCGCGTAAACGCCCATGTTGCTCCTTGAGAGGTGTGTGTCAGTGGGAGCGGCGCCGGTGGCAACCGCTCGGCCAACCTAACCTCCGAAGCAGCCGTGAACAATACAGGGGTGTTACCAATACGTTTCGCGACCGGATCGTTACCATTCCGCTGTCGCGCCGCGTCAGGACGACGCGTTCCGCAGATCAGACGGACGATCGGCGCCGTCTGCGCTCCGCGGCGACGAGGTCGCCTGAGAAGATCGCCAGGGCGGCCCACACCAGCGCGAAGCCGATCCAGCGCTCGAGCGGCATCTCCTCATGCAGCACGAAGGCCCCGACGAGGAACTGCAGGAACGGCGTCAGGTACTGCACGAAGCCGACGATCGACAGCGGGAGGCGCCGGGCGGCGCCCGCGAACAGGAGCAGCGGGACGGCCGTGACGATCCCGGCCGAGGCGAGGATGAGGGCGTGCCCCGTCCCCTCCGTCGTCAGGGTCAGCCCCACCGTGGAGCCGACGACCGCCAGCTGCACGACGGCGAGCGGCGTCAGCCAGAGCGTCTCGAGCGTCAGCCCGCCGACCGCGTCCACCGTGCCGCCGACGCGGCTCTTCACCAGGCCGTAGAGGCCGAACGAGAAGGCGAGGGCGAGCGAGATCCACGGGAAGGATCCGTAGCCCACCGCGATGACCAGCACCGCGACCGCGCTGACGCCCATCGCGGCCCACTGCAGGGGCCGGAGGCGCTCGCGCAGCACCAGGACGCCCAGCAGCACCGTGACCAGCGGGTTCATGAAGTAGCCCAGGGCCGCCTCGATGACGTGGCCCGTGGTCGTGGCGATCACGTAGACCTGCCAGTTGACGTAGATGAGCACGCCCGCGATCGCCATCACTCCGAGCAGGCGGGGGCGGCGCAGCAGCGCGCCGAAGGAGCGCCAGCCTCGGAGGACCGTGAGCAGGATCACGCAGAAGACGAGCGAGAAGAGCACTCGGAACGCGACGATCTCGAACGGCGAGGCCGGCGCCATCGCGATGAAGTAGAGGGGCATCGCACCCCAGAGCAGGTAGGCCGAGAACGCGAACAGCAGCCCCGTGCCGGACATCCCGCCCGGGCGTCCCGCCGCTCCGAGCGCCTCCACTCCTTCGCCGACGGGCACGTCCGAAGGGGACGGCGAGACGGACTCGGCAGGGGTGCGGGAGCTGGTCACTCCCCCGATGCTACGCAGGCGCGGGGTGGGAGGACGGCCCCGTAGCGGGCGGATCAGGCCACTGGTCGCGAGGAGGACCGGGAACGACGGAAAGGCCCGCCGACCGAGGTCGACGGGCCCTTCCGAGGGATGCTGCCTAGCGGACGACGACCGCGAGGACGTCGCGAGCGGAGAGGACCAGCAGGTCCTCGCCACCGAACTTGACCTCGGTTCCGCCGTACTTGGAGTAGATCACCTTGTCGCCGACGGCGACGTCGAGCGGCACGCGGTTGCCGTTGTCGTCGATGCGACCGGGTCCGACGGCGACGACCTCGCCCTCCTGCGGCTTCTCCTTGGCGGTATCGGGGATGACGAGACCGGAAGCGGTCACCTGCTCCGCCTCGACCTGCTTGATGACGATGCGATCTTCGAGCGGCTTGATGGACACCGACACGGTTGACCTCTTTCTTGACGACGATGTGGGCGGAACGCGGTTCTGGCACACACGCTCCGAGAGTGCTAGATCCATCGTAGGGGCTCTGCTGGCACTCGTGCAATCAGAGTGCCAAGCGGGGCGGCGGACCCGCCGGGAGGCCGTGGCCTACCATGGCCGGATGCGACGCGACGAGCTGGTCGAGCTCCTCTCCCCCGAGGGCCTCCGGCTCCTCGACTCCCTCGACGGCTACCGGTCCGACGACCTGGTGCGGGCCGTGGCACGCCTCCGGGCCGCCGGCCACTCCCCCGTCCTCGTCGCCGCGGTGCTCACCCAGGCGAGGCTCCGGCAGAAGGCGGAGGCGAAGTTCGGAGAGTTCGCCCGCTCGATGCTCTTCACGGACGCGGGACTCGAGCAGGCGACGCGGCTGCGCGTCGCCGCCCTGCACGCCGGCCGGTTCGCGGCTGCGGGAGCGGCGCGCGTCGCCGACCTCGGCAGCGGGATCGGCGGCGACGCCCTCGCGATGGCCGCGATCGACCTGGCGGTCACCGCCGTCGAGGCCGACGAGGTCACCGCGACCCTGGCCAGCTTCAACCTCGCCCCGTTCCCCGCGGCGAGCGCCGTGCACTCGACGGCCGAGGCCTTCGACCTCGACGGCTTCGACGCCGTCTACCTGGACCCGGCACGCCGCACGGCGGGCCACCGCGAGACCCGCCGGCTCGACGATCCGGACGACTACTCCCCCTCGCTCGACTTCGCGTTCGGCCTGGCCGAGCAGCGTCCCGTGGGCGTGAAGGTGGGTCCCGGCTTCGACCGCGAGCGCCTGCCGCGGGACGCCGAGGCGCAGTGGGTCTCGGTCGACGGGGAGCTGGTCGAGACCGGGCTCTGGTTCGGTTCTCTGGCTCGCCCGGGCGTGCGCCGCTCCGCTCTGCTGCTCGGCGCGACCGGCTCCTCCGAGCTCACCGCGGCGGGCGACAGCGAGGACGAGGAGGTCGGCCCCCTCGGCGCGTTCGTGCACGAGCCGGACGGCTCCGCGATCCGCGCGCGCCTCCTGGGCGAGCTCGCGCGCTCCAGCGGCTCGCGGATGCTCTCGCCCGGCATCGCCTACCTGACGGGCGACGATGCGGCCGCCTCGCCCTTCCTCCGCAGCTTCCGGGTCCTCGCCGAGCTGCCGCTGGACGAGCGCACGCTGGCGAAGGAGCTGCGCACCCGCGGCATCGGCGTGCTCGAGATCAAGAAGCGCGGGGTGGACGTCGACCCCGCCCGCTTCCGCAAGCGGCTGGGCCTCTCCGGCACCGGCAGCGCGGTGCTGATCCTGACGCGGATCGCCGGGCGCCACCGCGCGCTGCTCGCGGAGCGCGTCGAGCGGCCCGCGCCGGCTCAGTAGCCGGAGGTGCCGGCGGCGAGGGCCACCACGACGAAGACGAGGAAGACCGCCAGGTAGATCAGCGACACGGCGATGCCGGCGAACCCGGTGATGATCGCGGTCAGCGCGAAGCCGCGCGCGGCCGGCTCGCGCCGGCGTCCGAGGAAGCCGAGCACGACGGCCGGAGCCGACAGCAGGAAGCCGAAGCCGGCGGCGAAGAGCGTGATGACCAGGCCGACGATGCCGAGGATCATCCCGACGAGGCTCAGCGTGCGCGGGACGACGGGCGCCGGAGCGGCCGCGTAGGCGGCGGGGTGGCCGGGCGCGGAGGAGTAGGCGGGCGCCGAGGGGTACGCGGGCGGCGGCGGCGGCGGCGACCCGTAGGCCGGCGGTGCGGAGTCGGCGAGCGGCACCGACGGCTGCGACGCGGCCGAGGGCGGAGCGGGCGGAGCCGGGGGGACGGGCGGGGCCGGCGGGACCGGGACGGAGCCGTGCTGCTCGTCGGAGCCGGGGCCGGGACGGGTGCTGTCGTCGCTCATGGCGCGAGTCTAGCCAGCACCCGGGCGGCGGCGGAGGGGTTCCGTCCGCTCACGCGGGCAGGTACCCGCCGTCGCGCAGGTCGCCGACGAAGGCCGTCCAGGCGAGGTACGCGATCACCGCGAGGACGATCGCGAGGTAGCCCAGCACGAAGCCGGCGACCGCGAGACCGCGGCCGCGCTGTCCGGAGCGCCGGGCCTGGGCGAAGCCGATGTGGCCGAGGACGATGGCGGCGGGCGCCAGCCCCAGCAGTCCGCACACCAGAGCCGCGACCGCGAGCGGGTTCATCGGCGGGCGGCGGGGCGGGAGACCGGGGTAGGGATCGGCGGCGGCCGTCGGCGGCGGGTAGGCCGCCGACGGCTCGCCGAGCGGAGGGGCGAACGGCGCGGGCGCCGGTCCGGTCTGCGGTCCGGGCGCGGTGTCGTCGGTCACGGTGTCCTCCTGGTGGTGCGGGCGCCCCCGAGCCTCGGAGGCGTGTCGATCAGTACCCGGTCGTGGGCATGGTCGCCGCGATCGAGAAGAGCGCGACGAACGAGATGATGGTGATGATGATCGCGACGAAGCCGATGATGACGGCGGCGAGGGCGAGGCCGCGGCCCTTCTCCCCCGTGCGCTTGATCTGCGACAGGGCGATGAAGCCCAGCACGATGCCCACGATGGAGACGAAGAACGAGGCGATGAAGCCGATGATCGCCAGGATGTTGTAGCGGTCGGACGCGGGCGTGTACGGAGTGGTCATGGAATCCCCCAGGGTCAGGAACGAGCGGATGCGGCCAAGAGTGGCAGTGGCACGATCCGCCTGTCAAAAAGCTGGACGGCGCTTGCGCGCCCCGGCCGCCGCCCGGTAGAGGCCTCAGCGGACCTGGATCTCGGTGACCGGGAGGGTCGAGTCGGCCCCGAAGCCGAGCCCCGACGGCGGATGCCCCGCCTCGATCAGCTGCGCCGCCAGTGCGGCGATCATCGCGCCGTTGTCGGTGCAGAGCGAGAGCGCCGGGATCCGCAGGGTCACTCCCGCGGCCGCGCACCGCTCCTCCGCCAGAGCGCGCACCCGGGCGTTGGCGACCACGCCGCCCCCGAGCAGGAGGCGCGGCACGCCCCGGTCGCGGCAGGCGGCGAGCGCCTTCGTGAGCAGGACGTCGGCGACCGCCTCGCGGAAGCTCGCCGCGACGTCGGCCACGGGCACCTCCTCCCCCGCGTCCTGGCGCTTCTCGACCCAGCGGGCGACCGCGGTCTTCAGCCCTGAGAACGAGAAGTCGTAGCGGTGGCGCTCGAGGTCCTTCGGCAGGCTGAGCCCGCGGGGGAAGCGGATCGCCTTCGGGTCCCCGTCCGCCGCCACCCGGTCGATCTGCGGTCCGCCGGGATAGGGCAGGCCCAGGACGCGCGCCACCTTGTCGAAGGCCTCGCCGGCGGCGTCGTCGATGGTCTCGCCGAGCAGCTCGACGTCCGACACCAGATCGCGCACGTGCAGGAGCGAGGTGTGCCCGCCCGAGACCAGCAGCGCGATCGTCGGCACCTCGACGGGGCTGCCCTCGCTGCCGTCGGCCCGGAGGACGTCGGCTCCCACATGTCCGACGAGGTGGTTCACGGCGTAGAGCGGCAGGCCGAGCGAGACGGCGAGCGCCTTCGCCGCTCCGACGCCGACCATGAGTGCGCCCGAGAGCCCCGGTCCGCTGGTGACCGCGATCGCGTCCAGGTCGCCGAGCGCGACACCGGCCTCGGAGAGCGCCGCGTGCAGGGCGGGCTCGAGCGCCTCCAGGTGCGCCCGGGCGGCCACCTCGGGCACGACGCCGCCGTAGCGGGCGTGCTCCTCCATCGAGGAGGCGATGGTGTTCGAGAGCAGCGTCGTGCCGCGGACGATGCCGATCCCCGTCTCGTCGCAGCTGGTCTCGATGCCGAGGACGAGGGGTCCGGTGCTCACGGGGTCTCCTGGGTCGGGGTCGGCGGCAGGCGCATCACGATCGCGTCCACTCCGTCGGGCTGGTAGTAGGCGGGGCGGACGCCGATCTCCTCGAAGCCCTCCGAGCGGTAGAGGGTCTGCGCGGCGGGGTTGTCGGCGCGGACCTCGAGGAAGACCTCGCGGGCGCCTCGCTCGCGGGCCGCCTCGAGGAGCGCGCGCAGCAGTCGGCGGCCGAGGCCGGTGCGGCGGACCCGGGCGACGACCGCGATCGTCTGCACGTCGCCCTCGTGAGCGCCGACGGGGCAGAGGAGCCCGGCGTAGCCGACCACCTCGCCGTCCTGCTCGGCGACCAGGTACCGGGTGTGACGGCTCCGGATCTCCTCCGCCATCATCCCCCGCGACCAGGCGTCGCCGGCGAACTCGGACTCCTCTATCGCCATGACGGCGTCGAGGTCGTCCGCCTGCGCGTCGCGGAGCACGGCCTCGCTCATGCGGTCACCCGCTTGGGGCCGGCCGACAGCGTGACGTCGGGCGAGCGGAGGTAGAGGGGCTCGTCCGCGGCACCGGGCCGGCCGGCCGCGCGCAGGCGGGCGGCCACGACTCCGAGCTCGCCGGCGGAGACCGACTCGGCCTCCAGGCGCGGGAGCTCCGGATGCGGGAGGGCCGGCGGCTTGTCCAGGCCCGGGCCGGCGAGGCGGACGGGGAGTCCCTGATCGTCGAGCCCGTCGTAGGCGCTCCAGTACAGCTCGCGGCGGCGGGCGTCGGTGACGACGAGGAAGCCGGCGGCGCGCCCGTGCCGCAGCGCGGCGAGCGCGATCGCGTCGTGCGAGACAACGGGGAGGGTGGGGACGCCGCGGCCGAGCGCGAAGGCCCGGGCAGCGGCGATCCCGACCCGGAGGCCGGTGAAGGGGCCGGGGCCCATGCCCACGGCGACCGCCTCGATGCCTCCGGGAACCACGTCGGCCGCCTCGAGCGCCTCCTGGATCAGCCGGCCGACCACCTCCGCGTGGCGCATGGTGTCGGTCTCGGTGCGCTCCGAGCGCACGGCGCCCGCGGAGTCGACGACGGCGACGGAGGTTCCGGAGGAGGTGTCGATCGCGAGGAGCACGCGTCCAGGGTACCCGCGGGCTCAGCTCCAGCCGGTGCCGCGGAAGCGGACGGTCCGCGGCTCGATCGGCTCCTCGCCCTCCTCGGCGTCGGAGCCGGCGGTCGGCCGCTCGATGACCACGTCGAGCCAGGACTCCGCGACGCCGTCCAGCATCCCGGCCCCCCACTCCACGACGACCACCGAGCGCGCCGGATCGAGGTCGAGGTCGTCGAGCTCGACCGGCGAGCCCACGCGGTAGGCGTCGACGTGCACGAGCGGCGGCCCGTCGTGCAGCGGCGGGTGCGTCCGCGCGATCACGAAGGTGGGGCTCGTCACGGGACCCCGCACGTCGAGGCCCTCGCCGAGCCCGCGCGTGAAGGTCGTCTTGCCCGCGCCGAGCGGCCCCGTCAGCACCAGCAGGTCGCCGGCGCGCAGCACTCGGCCGAGCTCGCGGCCGAGCTCCGCCATGGCCTCCGGATCAGCGACCTCGACGACGCGGTCCGCGAACCAGGAGCGCTCAGGCACGGCCGTCCGCCGCGCTCAGCAGCCGCCGCTGGACGCGCGGCCCGAGCCGGGTGACCAGCTCGTAGTTGATGGTGCCGCACCACCGCGCCCACTCGTCGACCGAGGGGACGCCGGTCGTCGGGTCGCCCCAGAGCGTCACCGGGTCGCCCGTCGCGACGCCCGCATCCCCCACGTCGACGACGAACTGGTCCATCGCGACCCGCCCGGCGATCCGGTGGCGGCGGCCGCCGATCGAGACCTCCGCGACACCGGAGGCGCTCCGCGGGATGCCGTCCGCGTAGCCGAACGGCACGAGCGCGAGGGTCGTCCCGCCCTCGGCCCGCCAGGTGTAGTCGTAGCTCACGCCGGTCCCGTGGGGCACCCGGCGGACGCCGGCGACGCGGCCCTGGAGCGTCATCGCCGGGACGAGCCCGAGCTGGAGAGAGGTCTCGTCCTCGAACGGCGAGAGTCCGTAGAGGGCGATGCCGCTGCGCACCATGTCGAGGCGTGCCTCCGGAAGGCGCAGCGCCGCCGCCGTCGCCGCGAGGTGCAGGACCGGCGCCTGCACCCCGTGCGCGGCCAGCACGGCCTCGGCGCGGCGGAGGAGCGCGAGCTGGGCGAGGTCGTCCTCGCGCGAGGTGTTGGACAGGTGCGAGAAGAGCCCGGTGAGGTGGACGGTGCCGCGAGCGCTGTGACGGGCGAGCGACTCCGCCAGGTGCGGCCACTCCTCCTCCGCGGCGCCGTTGCGGCTGAGGCCCGTGTCGACCTTGAGCTGCACGGCCGCGCGCACGCCGCGGTCCTCCGCCGACTGCGCGAGCGTGTCGAGCTGGTCGACCGAGGAGACGGCGACGTCGATCGAGTGCTCGAGCGCCGCGTCGAAGTCCTCGCCGGGGTCGTGCAGCCAGCAGAGGATCGGAGCGACGACGCCTGCCTCGCGCAGGGCCACGGCCTCCCGCAGCTCCGCGGTGCCGAGGGCGTCCGCGCCGCCGTCGAGCGCCGCCTGCGCCGCGGCCAGGGCGCCGTGCCCGTAGCCGTTGGCCTTGACGACGGCCATCAGCCGGCGGGCGCCGGTGAGCTCGCGCAGACGCGCGGCGTTCGCCACCATCGCGTCGACGTCGATCACCGCCTCGCGGTACGACGCGGGGACACTCACGACTCTGCCACCACGAACGCGCAGGCCACGCCCGCGTCGTGCGTCATCGAGAGGTGCACGCGCGTGATCCCGCGCGCCTCCGCGGCCGCCCGGGCCGGGCCGTGCAGCGCGAAGGACGGATTCCCGTGCTCATCCCGCTCGACGACCATGTCGTGCCACCCGGCGCCCACGGAGTCGCCGAGCGCCTTGATCAGCGCCTCCTTGGCGGCGAAGCGGCCCGCCAGTGAGGCGACGGGGAGCGAGCGTTCGCTCTCGGCGAACAGCCGGTCGCGGAGCCGGGGCGTGCGCGTCAGCGAGCGCTCGAAGCGCGCGAGGTCCACGACGTCCACCCCGATCCCCACGATCACGGCTCGATCACTCGACCGTGACCGACTTGGCGAGATTGCGCGGCTGGTCGACGTCGAGGCCCTTGGCGGCGGCGAGCTCCATCGCGAACATCTGCAGCGGGGTGACGGCGAGCAGCGGCTCGAACAGCGGGTCGGCGAGCGGGATCGGCACGACCTCGTCGGCGATCTGGATCGCGGCCGTATCGCCCTGCTCCGCGATCGCGATGACGCGGGCGCCGCGGGCCTTGATCTCCTGGATGTTCGAGATCACCTTGCGCTGCAGCTCGTACGACTCGCTCGGGCTCGGCACGATCACGAACACGACCTGGCCCGGCTCGATCAGCGCGATCGGGCCGTGCTTGAGCTCGCCCGCCGCGAAGCCCTCGGCGTGGATGTAGGCGAGCTCCTTGAGCTTCAGCGCGCCCTCGAGCGCCACCGGGTAGCCGACGTGGCGGCCGAGGAACAGCACCGCACGGGTGTCGGCCATCCAGCCGGCCAGCTGGGCGATGTCGTCGGAGGCGTCGAGCACGCGGGAGAGCTTCTCCGGGATCGCGGCGAGCTGGGCCGCCTGCGAGGCGACGAGCTCGGTGGAGGCGGCACCGCGCACCGCGGCCAGGTGCAGCCCGAAGAGGTAGAGCGCCGCGATCTGGGCGACGAAGGCCTTGGTCGAGGCGACCGCCACCTCCGGGCCCGCGTGCGTGTAGAGCACGGCGTCCGACTCGCGTGGGATCGTCGCGCCCTGGGTGTTGCAGACCGAGAGCGTCTTGGCGCCGTGCTCGCGGGCGTACTTGACCGCCATCAGCGTGTCCATCGTCTCACCGGACTGGCTGATCGAGACGACGAGGGTGCGCGGGGTGAGCACCGGGTCGCGGTAGCGGAACTCGTGGCTGAGCTCGACCTCGACGGGGACGCGCGCCCATTTCTCGATCGCGTACTTGGCGACCATGCCCGAGTAGGCGGCCGTGCCGCAGGCGATGATCGTGATGCGGTCGATCTCCGTCAGCACCGGACCGAGCGCGTCGAGCTCGGGCAGCGTGATCGCGCCCTCGTGGATGCGGCCGCGGAGCGTGTTCGCGACGGCCTCGGGGCCCTCGGTGATCTCCTTCGCCATGAAGCTCGACCAGCCGCCCTTCTCGGACGCCGACGCGTCCCAGGCGATCTCGAACGGCTCGGTCTCGACGGGGTTGCCGAAGAAGTCGGTCACCGTGACGAGCTCCGGGGTGATCGTGACGATCTGGTCCTGGCCGATGGCGACCGCGCGGCGGGTGAACTCGACGAACGCCGCGACGTCGGAGCCGAGGAAGTTCTCCCCGTCGCCCAGGCCGATCACGAGCGGCGAGTTGCGGCGCGCGCCGACGACCACGCCGGGCTGGTCCTGGTGCAGGGCGAGCAGGGTGAACGCGCCCTCGAGGTGCGCGACGACGGCCTGGAAGGCGAGCACGAGGTCGCCGGTGCGGCGGTACTCGCGGGCGATCAGGTGCGCGGCGACCTCGGTGTCGGTCTCGCTCTCGAAGACGGCGCCCTCGGCGAGCAGCTGCTCCTTGAGCGGCTGGAAGTTCTCGATGATGCCGTTGTGGATGACGGCGAGCCTGCCCTCGTCCGCGAGGTGGGGGTGGGCGTTGCGGTCGGTCGGGCCGCCGTGCGTCGCCCAGCGGGTGTGGCCGATGCCCGTGGTGCCCTCGGCCAGCGGGTGCGCTTCGAGGTCGTCGACGAGGACGCTGAGCTTGCCCGAGCGCTTGCGGCTGTCGAGCTGCCCGTCGGCGTCGATCACGGCCACGCCGGCCGAGTCGTAGCCGCGGTACTCCAGACGCTTCAGGCCCCCGAGCAGCACGGCCAGGCTGTCGCGCTCACCGACGTATCCAACGATTCCACACATGCGCTCGATTCTAAGCGGCGCGGAGGCGCCTCCCGCGGCGTCGGGCACCCGGCGGGGCGGACGCTAGGATCGGTCCCCATGCCGTCGTCTCCTCGCGATCCCGCGCGCGACGCGCACCCCTCCCCCTTCGTCGAGATCGTCCGCTCCGACTGGGCCGAGCTCGCCCGCACCACGGAGCTGCCGCTGTCGGAGACCGAGGTCGTGCAGCTGCGGGGGCTGGGCGACCGGCTGAGCCTCACCGAGGTCGCGGAGGTCTACCTGCCGCTCTCGCGCCTGCTGAGCCTGTACGCCGGTGGCGCGCGGCACCTGCACCGCGCGACGAGCACGTTCCTCGGGGAGCGCGCGCAGCCGACTCCGTTCGTGATCGGCGTCGCGGGGTCGGTCGCGGTGGGCAAGTCGACGATCGCGCGCCTGCTTCGGGAGCTGCTCGCCCGCTGGGAGGACACGCCCCGCGTCGAGCTGGTGACCACCGACGGCTTCCTGCTGCCCAACCGCGAGCTGGAGCGCCGCGGTCTGATGAGCCGCAAGGGCTTCCCCGAGTCGTACGACCGGCGGGCGCTGCTCCGCTTCGTCTCGGAGGTGAAGGGCGGGGCCGCGGAGGTGCGCGCGCCGTTCTACTCGCACCTCTCCTACGACATCGTCCCCGACGCCGAGATCGTCGTGCGGCGGCCGGACGTGCTGATCGTCGAGGGCCTGAACGTGCTGCAGCCGCCGGTACCCGGTCACGGCCTGGCGGTGAGCGACCTGTTCGACTTCACCGTCTACGTCGACGCCCGGACCAGCGACATCGCGCGCTGGTACGAGGAGCGCTTCCTCACCCTGCAGCAGGGCGCGTTCGCGAATCCGAACTCCTACTTCCACCGATACGCGGCGCTCAGCCCGGATGAGGCCCGCGAGCGCGCGCGGAGCATCTGGGCCGCGATCAACGAGCCGAACCTGCTGCAGAACGTGCGCCCCACCCGCTCCCGCGCGAGCCTGGTCCTCCGCAAGCAGGCCGACCACACCGTCTCCTCGGTCCTCCTCCGCAAGATCTGACCGCGCCCCCGGTCGTTGTTCGCCGCCGCGCGCACCGCGCAGCCACCGACCTCCTCGAACCCCTCCACCGCAGGATCGGTGCAGGCTCGGGACCACCCACGAGCCGTCGGCGGGAATCGCGTGCCAAGCGATTCACGCGCGGCGATCGCGACCCGCTCCACCCAGCGCGACCACCTCCACAAGCCGACCGCGAGGGGCCGCGCAGGGAGCGGCCCCGCAACGAACACAGCCGTCAGCGGGAATCGCGTGCCAAGCGATTCACGCGCGGCGAACGCGCCCCGCTCCACCCATCGCAACCACCTCGCGAAGCCGACCGCGAGGGGCCGCGCAAGGAGCGGCCCCGCAACGAACACCGCCGCGTGCCAAGCGATTCACCCGCGGCGAACGCGCCCCGCTCCACCCATCGCAACCACCTCGCGAAGCCGACCGCGAGGGGCCGCGCAGGGAGCGGCCCCGCAACGAACACAGCCGCGTGCCAAGCGATTCACCCGCGGCGAACGCGCCCCGCTCCACCCATCGCAACCACCTCCCCAAGCCGACCGCGAGGAGCCGCGCAGGGAGCGGCTCCTTAAGAACGCAGCCGCTCGAGCACGACCGCGGCGAGCGATTCGGCGAGGCGGTCGGCCGTCTCCTGCGTCTTCGCCTCGACCATGACGCGCACCATCGGCTCCGTGCCGGAGGGGCGCAGGAGCACGCGGCCGTCGCTGCCGAGCTCGGCGGTGGCGTCGGCGACGGCGGAGGCGATGACCTCGTCGTCGCGGACGCCCTCGCGGTCGACGCCGCGCACGTTGAGGAGGGTCTGCGGGAAGACGGACATGACGGCGGCCAGGTCGGCGATCGTGCGTCCGGTCCGGGCCATCTCGGCCGCGAGCTGGAGGCCGGTGAGCACGCCGTCGCCGGTGGTGGCGTAGCGGCTCATGATGACGTGGCCGGACTGCTCCCCGCCGAGCGAGTAGCCGCCGTCGTTCATCGCCTCGAGGACGTAGCGGTCGCCGACCGCGGTCTCGATGACGCGGATGCCGGCGTCGCGCATGGCGAGCTTGAGGCCGAGGTTGCTCATGACGGTGGCCACGAGGACGTCGTCGCGGAGGGCGCCGCGGCGGGCCATGGCTGTCGCGAGGATCGCCATGATCTGGTCGCCGTCGACGATGCGGCCCTCGGCGTCCACCGCGAGGCAGCGGTCGGCGTCGCCGTCGTGGGCGATGCCGATGTCGGCGCCGGCCGCGCGGACGGCGTCGGCGACGTTGTCGAGGTGGGTGGAGCCCACTCCGTCGTTGATGTTGAGGCCGTCGGGGTCGTTGCCGATGACGGTGACGGTCGCTCCGGCGTCGGTGAACACCTGGGGCGAGATGCCGGCGGCGGCGCCGTGCGCGCAGTCGATGACCACGTGCAGGCCGTCGAGACGGGTGCCCTCGAGGGATCCGAGCAGGTGGAGGACGTAGCGGTCCTCCGCGTCGGAGAAGCGGGTGATGCGGCCGACGTCGGCTCCGGTCGGCGTGAGCGGGGGCACTCCGAGGGCCGCTTCGATGCGGTTCTCGAGCTCGTCCGGGAGCTTGCGTCCGCCGGCGGCGAAGAACTTGATGCCGTTGTCGGCGGCGGGGTTGTGCGAGGCCGAGATCATCACGCCGAAGTCGGCGTTCTCGTCGGCGATGAGGTAGGCGGTGGCGGGCGTCGGGATGACGCCCGCATCGAGCACGTCGACTCCCGCGCTCGCGAGACCCGCCGCGACCGCGGCTCCGATGAACTGACCGGAGATGCGGGGGTCGCGGGCGAGCACGGCGACGGGCCGACGGCCCTCGGCCCGGGCGGCCGCTCCGAGTACACGGGCGGCCGCCTGGGCGAGGCCGAGAGCCAGGTCGGCCGTGACCTCGCGATTCGCGAGGCCACGGACGCCGTCTGTTCCGAACAGGCGCGGCATGGTGCGCAGTCCCTTCTCGAGCTGCTGGTCGTGCGGCCGTCAGGCCGCGTCGACTAGCGCTTCGAGAACTGGGACGCCTTGCGGGCCTTCTTGAGACCGGCCTTCTTGCGCTCGATGACGCGGGCGTCGCGGGTCAGGAAGCCCGCCTTCTTCAGGATCGCGCGGTTGTTCTCGCGGTCGATCTCGTTGAGTGCACGGGCGATGGCGAGGCGCAGTGCGCCGGCCTGACCGGAGGGGCCGCCGCCGGTGATCTTGGCGACCACGTCGTAGGAGCCGATCAGGTCGAGCACCTTGAAGGGGTCGGTGATCAGCTGCTGGTGCAGCTTGTTGGGGAAGTACTCCGCGAACTCGCGGGCGTTGACGGTCATGCCGCCGTTGCCGGGGACGAGGCGCACGCGGGCGATGGCCTGCTTGCGTCGGCCCACGGCTGCGCCGGAGACGTTGAGGACGGCGCGGGGCGTCGTGGACGCCTCGGTGGCCGGGCTTTCGGTGGAGTAGCTCTCGGGAGCCACGTCGATCTGGTCTGCGATCTTCGCCACGGTGTAGGTGATCCTTTGTCTTCGAAGTCTGGGATGTCGGGGAGGGCCGGAGCCTACTGGGCGACCTGGGTGAAGGCGTACGCCTGCGGCTGCTGGGCCGCGTGGGGGTGCTCGGATCCCGTGTAGACCTTCAGCTTGCGCAGCTGGGCGCGGCCGAGGGAGTTCTTGGGGAGCATGCCGCGGATGGCCTTCTCGACGGCGCGGACCGGGTTCTTCTCGAGGAGCTCGGCGTACGTGGTGGCCGAGAGGCCGCCCGGGTAGCCGGAGTGGCGGTAGGCCTTCTTCTGGAGGAGCTTCTGGCCGGTGAGGGCGACCTTCTCCGCGTTGACGATGATGACGAAGTCGCCCATGTCCATGTGCGGCGCGAAGGTGGCCTTGTGCTTGCCGCGCAGGAGCGCCGCGGCGTGGGTGGCGAGACGGCCGAGCACGACGTCGGACGCGTCGATGACGATCCAGTCGTGCTGGACGTCAGCCGGCTTCGGAGAAAAAGTGCGAGTCACGTGAGTGCTGCTTTCTGGTCGGAGTGAGGTGTTCGTGGATCCCGCTCCGTGGCCGTTCGACCCGCGAGGGGCCGAACCGATCCGGTGGAGGGCTCAACTTCGGGCGCTCGGCACACGGCCGAAAACACCAAGGGTCGACATTACAGCAAAGCCCCCGTGCGGCCAAGCACGGATCGTGGCGGCAGGGGCTCCGGCGGCGGGAGGTGCGGCCCGGGCCGCCACGGGTCGCGGGGCGCGGTCGCGCGCCCTCGCCTCACTCCGAGTCCTCCGGGTCCGGCCCCTCGGTCCGCACGGTGCGCTTCGCCCGGGTGAGCAGGGCCCGCTCGGCGAGTGCGTCGTCCTCGGGGTAGTCGACCTCGCGGAGGATGAGGCCGCGGGCCGGCATCACCGCGAACGCGTTGGTCCGTCGGGCGGCGTCCCGGAGCAGCGGGACCGCCCCCGCCTCGAGCTTCCCGGCGCCGACCGCCACGCACGCACCCACGAGGGCCCGCACCATGCTGTGGCAGAAGGCGTCCGCGCGCAGGTGGGCGTGCAGGACTCCGTCGGCGTCGCGCTCCCAGGTGAAGTCGAGCAGGCTCCGGATGGTGGTGGCCCCTGCGCGGGCACGGCAGAACGACGCGTAGTCGTGAAGGCCCAGGAGCGAGCGGGCCGCGGCCGTCATCGCGTCGAGGTCGAGGGAGTCGGTGATCCAGGTGGTGTACGTGCGGTCGAGCGGGTGGCGCATCGAGGAGGCGTCGGCCAGCCGGTACTCGTACCGCCGCCAGCGCGCCGAGAACCGCGCGTCGAACCCCTCCGGCGCCTCCGTCACCCGGTGCACCGAGACGTCGGTGTACTGCCCGAGGATCCCGCGGAGCCGCCGCTCCAGGATCGACGCGGGCGGGAACGGCTCCTCCCCCGGTCGGCGCCTGCCGCTGCTGATGCGGCCCCACTGCTCGGGGGTGAGGTCGACGTGGGCGACCTGGGCGCTGGCGTGCACGCCGACGTCGGTGCGCCCGGCGACCGTCACGGTCGGGTGCTGCTCGGAGCGCAGCACCAGGGCGAGCGACTCCTCGAGCACCCCCTGCACGGTGCGGAGGCCGGGCTGCTTGGCCCAGCCGGAGAAGTGCGAGCCGTCGTAGGCCAGGTCGAGGCGGACGCGGTGGAGCATCAGACGAGTCTAGAGCGCGCCGTGGTCGCGGCTCAGGCGACCGCGAGCGGGACGTCGACGGTCGCCAGGGCCGAGACCGCCCAGCCGACCAGCGTCGACTGCTCGCCGACCGAGGAGACGATCCGCGCCTCCCAGCCGCCTGCGAGCACGGCCAGCTCGGAGGGAGCGGAGGCGATGCCCTGCACCCAGTAGGCGGCCGTGCCCAGCGAGACCGGCACGGCGCCGAGCGCCTCGCCCGCACCGGTGAAGGTCTCGACGAGGGGCCCGCGGTGCAGCGTCAGCACGACGACCGGATCGCCGCCGTCGACGGCGTAGGAGCACGTGTCTCCCGCGGCGGTGATCGACACGGTGCCCGCCGTCGAGCCGGCCTCCTGCTCGACGAGGGAGGCGGGGAGAGCGGTCGCGCAGTCCACGCCCTCGCTCGACGGCACGGACGGCACGGAGGGCACGGTCGGTGCGGGCGACGGCACCGGGGGCGTGCTCGCGAGACCCGCCGACTCCGGCACGTCGATCACCTCGCCGGAGACGCAGCCGCTCACTCCGGCCGCGAGTGCCAGGGCGAGGAGCGCCGCAGCGGCCGAGGAGCGCAGTCGCACAGGAGTCCTC
Organism: Rathayibacter sp. AY1F3; assembly: GCF_002931975.1. Lineage (NCBI taxonomy): Bacteria > Bacillati > Actinomycetota > Actinomycetes > Micrococcales > Microbacteriaceae > Rathayibacter > Rathayibacter sp. AY1F3. The sequence continues at coordinate 285,758 of NZ_PSVF01000001.1, forward strand.
CGAGGATCGTCGGGGCGGACCCCGGGAGCGCCGGTCGTGACGCGGCCGCACCCGACGAGCGCAGCCGTGCCATCGTAAGCGACGATTCGCGCCACTCGGCCCCGTGGAACGCCGAGAGCCCCCCGCCCCGGAGGGGACGGAGGGCTCTCGGCAGAGGGGGCGTGACTACTTGGTCGCGCCGGTCTCCTCGACAGGAGCGTCCTGCGCGGCGTCCTCGACGGGAGCGTCCTGCACGGGCGCCTCCTCGACGGGGGTCTCCTCGGCAGTGGGCTCCTCGGCGGGGGCCTCGTCCACCGGAGCGGACACGGGCGCCGTGGCGGTGCGCGACTTCTTCGCCTTGGGCGTGACGGGCTCGAGGACGAGCTCGATCACGGCCATGGGCGCGTTGTCTCCCTTGCGGGGGCCGATCTTGGTGATGCGGGTGTAGCCGCCCTCGCGCTCGGCGACGAGCGGAGCGATCTCGGTGAAGAGCTCGTGGACGACCGACTTGTCGCCGATCGTCGCGAGGACGCGACGGCGGGCGTGCAGGTCGCCGCGCTTGGCGAAGGTCACCAGGCGCTCGGCGAGCGGACGAAGGCGCTTGGCCTTGGTCTCGGTCGTCTTGATGCTCTTGTGCGTGAACAGGGCCGCGGCCAGGTTCGCCAGCAGCAGGCGCTCGTGTGCGGGTCCGCCTCCGAGGCGGGGGCCCTTGGTGGGCTTGGGCATGGGTTTACTCCAGTACTAAAGGGGTGTCAGCAGGTCGGACGCGAGGAGCCGGGGCTCCGGAGCGGAGGACCTAGATGCTCTCGTCGTCGTAGCTGTAGAAGTGGGCGCCGTCGAACCCGGGGACCGAGTCCTTGAGCGACAGGCCGAGCTCCGTCAGCTTCTCCTTGACCTCATCCACCGACTTCTGACCGAAGTTGCGGATGTTCATGAGCTGCGTCTCCGAGAGGGCGACGAGCTCATTGACGTTGTTGATGCCCTCGCGCTTGAGGCAGTTGTAGCTGCGCACCGAGAGGTCGAGGTCCTCGATGGGCATGGACAGCTCGGTCGAGAGGACCGCGTCGACCGGCGCGGGGCCGATCTCGATGCCCTCGGCCGCGTTGTTCAGCTCGCGGGCGAGACCGAACAGCTCGGTCAGCGTGCGTCCGGCGGAGGCGATGGCGTCGCGCGGCGAGATCGCGGCCTTCGTCTCCACGTCCACGACCAGGCGGTCGAAGTCGGTGCGCTCGCCGGCACGGGTGGCCTCGACGCGGTAGGTGACCTTCAGCACGGGCGAGTAGATCGAGTCGACCGGGATCTGGCCGGCCTCGGAGAACTCGCTGCGGTTCTGGGTCGCCGAGACGTAGCCGCGGCCGCGCTCGATCGTGAGCTCGAGCTCGAACTTCGCCTTGTCGTTCAGCGTGGCGATGACGAGCTCCGGGTTGTGGATCTCGACACCGGCCGGAGCCGAGATGTCCGCGGCGGTGACCTGGCCGGCTCCCTGCTTGCGCAGGTAGGCGGTGATCGGCTCGTCGTGCTCGGAGGAGACGACGAGTCCCTTGATGTTCAGGATGATCTCGGTGACGTCCTCGCGGACGCCCGGGACGGTCGTGAACTCGTGCAGGACTCCGTCGATCCGGATGCTGGTGACAGCGGCGCCGGGGATGGAGGACAGCAGGGTGCGACGCAGCGAGTTGCCGAGCGTGTAGCCGAAGCCGGGCTCGAGGGGCTCGATGACGAAGCGGGAACGGAACTCCGAGATGTTCTCCTCGGTGAGCGTCGGACGCTGTGCGATAAGCACTGATGATTCCTTTCGATCACGTGTCCGCTATATGACACGTGCGTTTGCGAGGTGTGGAGTTGTGAAAGAAATGCGCGATCCGCCGGCCGGCCGCACTCCCCGCCCGGAGGCGGTTCGTGCGGCCGGCCGACGGCTGCGAGTGCTGCTTAGACGCGACGACGCTTGGGCGGGCGGCAGCCGTTGTGCGCCTGCGGGGTGACGTCGTTGATCGAGCCGACCTCGAGGCCTGCGGCCTGGAGCGAGCGGATCGCGGTCTCACGACCCGAGCCGGGGCCCTTCACGAAGACGTCCACCTTCTTCATGCCGTGCTCCTGAGCCTGGCGCGCGGCCGACTCGGCGGCGAGCTGGGCGGCGAACGGCGTCGACTTGCGCGAGCCCTTGAAGCCGACTCCACCGGACGAGGCCCAGCTGATGACGGCCCCGGAGGGGTCGGTGATCGAGACGATGGTGTTGTTGAACGTCGACTTGATGTGGGCCTGGCCCACAGCGATGTTCTTCTTCTCCTTGCGGCGCGGCTTGCGCGCGGCCGACTTGGGGGTAGCCAATTCTGTATCTCCTCTAGGTCCGTGTCGCCCGCGTTACTTGCGGCCGGCCTTCTTCTTGCCGGCGACGGTGCGCTTGGGTCCCTTGCGGGTGCGCGCGTTCGTCTTGGTGCGCTGTCCACGGACCGGGAGGCCGCGACGGTGGCGGAGGCCCTCGTACGAGCCGATCTCGACCTTGCGGCGGATGTCGGCGGCGACCTCGCGGCGGAGGTCGCCCTCCACCTTGTAGTTGCCCTCGATGTAGTCGCGGAGCGAGACGAGCTGGTCGTCGCTGAGGTCCTTGACGCGGATGTTGCCGTCGATCCCGGTGTCGCTCAGGGTCTTGAGCGCGCGAGTGCGGCCGACACCGTAGATGTAGGTCAGTGCGACCTCCACGCGCTTCTCGCGCGGGATGTCTACTCCTGCCAGACGTGCCATTGTGGCTTCTCCTGTGAGTGAGTGGAGGTGTGAAGCAGCACCGGTGCCTCGGCCTCCGACCGAAGGTGTCCTCGCCGTCCACCCCGGGGTCGCCGGGGTGCTGCGCGATTTCTGGTGCTGCGGGTGTGTTCAGTTGTGCAGTGGGGCGGCACGCCGCCCCTGCGCTCCCTCGCGGAAGCAGCGGGACTAGCCCTGGCGCTGCTTGTGGCGGGGGTTGCTGCTGCAGATGACCATCACGTTGCCGTGGCGGCGGATGATCTTGCAGTGGTCGCAGATGCGCTTGACGCTGGGGTTGACCTTCATTGTTCTTGTCCTTGTTTTCGCTGGCGTCGTGCTCCCGGCGGATGCCGGGGCCGTTCCTTACAGGACACGCACGTCGCGAACGTCAGCGGAGCGAACGTCTACTTGTAGCGGTAGACGATCCGGCCGCGGGTCAGGTCGTAGGGGCTCAGCTCCACGATCACCCGGTCCTCGGGGAGGATCCGGATGTAGTGCTGACGCATCTTGCCCGAGATATGGGCGAGAACTTTGTGTCCGTTGGTCAGCTCCACGCGGAACATCGCGTTGGGGAGCGCCTCGACAACCGCACCTTCGATTTCGATGACACCGTCTTTTTTGGCCATAGCCTCACTGTCGTTCGGAAGTAGTGTGTGTACTGGTCGTGCGAATGTTTCCGCGACGAGCCACCACCGGGCGAGAGCCCGGATCGGGGTTCGCGGGCATGCCGGAGCACGCGCAAAACACCAAGGGTCGATGCTACGCGAATCGCGGCCGTTCCGCCACCTCGGGCGTGTCGCCCCTCCTCCGCCTCCGCGCCCGACGCGCGCCCCCTGCCGGGCCCCGCGTCCGCCGCCGCCTAGGCTGGCTCCGTCGAGCCGGAGGGAGAGCACATGGCGCGCACGACGAGGTCCGCGACCGCGAGGCGGAGCTGGTACTCGCACCCGGTGGTGACGATCCTGGCGGCGATCGCGGTCATCGCCCTGGTGCAGACCTTCTTCGTGAAGGTGTACACGGTGCCGACCGGCTCGATGGAGAACACCCTTCAGGGCGGCGGATTCTTCGGCGACCGCATCCTGGTCGACCGCACCCTCGCCCTCCAGGGCGGGCCGGAGGAGGGCCAGATCGTCGTCTTCTCGCGCGACGCCGACTGGGGCGCGAGCGACGAGGCCGGCAGCTCCCTCTCCGAGATCGTGAAGACGTTCGGCGACGTCACCAGCATCGGCCCCTCCCACGAGGAGTTCCTCGTCAAGAGGCTGATCGCCGAGGGGGGCCACACCGTCTCCTGCTGCGACGCCGAGGGGCACGTGCTGGTCGACGGGAAGCCGCTGGACGAGTCCTACGTGTTCGAGGACTTCCCCTTCACCCCCGGGACCCTCGACTGCACGACGAGCCCCGCGTCCCTCCGCTGCTTCGACGAGTACACCGTCCCCGAGGGCTCCCTCTTCGTCCTGGGCGACCACCGGTCGAACTCCAACGACTCGCTCGGCGAGTGCCGCGGCGCCGGCGGGCCGATCGACACGTGCGTGAAGACCGTGCCGATCGACAGGGTCACCGGACGCGTCTTCGCCGTGGCCTGGCCGCTCACGCGCTGGCGGCTGTTCTAGCGCTCCGCCCGAGCCGCCGCAGACGACGACGAGGTCCCCCGCGGGAAGCAGGGGACCTCGTCGTCGTTCACCGCCGTGCGGCCACGGGACTAGCCGCGGACGACCGCCACGACCCGGTCGAAGAGCGGGTGCTCGGCCGTGAGGCCGGTGACCTCCGCCACGAACTCCTCCGGGGTGAGCGCGGCCAGCTTCTCGTGGAGCTCCACGCTCTGGGGATCCTCGGGCACGTCGAAGCGCAGCGCGGCGCCGATCGCGGCGAGCAGGCCCTCCGGCGTGCGCCCGCGCTCGGCGAGCTCGGCCGCCGGTCCGATGAAGCGCTCGTGCCGCGACAGCTTCCGCAACGGCTGGCGTCCGACCCGGTCGACCGTGTCGGTCAGGTACGGGTTGGCGAAGCGCTTCAGCGTCTTCTCGAGGTAGGCCTGCTGCTCCTCGTCGCTGAAGCCGTGCTTGGCCACGATGAGCGCCTTGGTGTCCTCGAGCGCGGCCTTGACCGCGTCGTGCACCTCGGGCATCGCCAGCGCGTCGGAGAGCTTGTGCGCTCCGGTCGCGAAGCCGGTGTAGGCGGCCGTCGCGTGGCCGGTGTTCACGGTGAAGAGCTTCCGCTCGATGAACGGCTCGAGGTCGTCGACCCAGGTCGCGCCCGGGATCTCCGGCTCGGTGCCCTCGAACGGAGTGCGGTCGACGACCCACTCGAAGAAGCTCTCCACCGTCACGTCCAGGCCCTGGCCCGGGTCCTGGTTCGGGACGATGCGGTCCACCGCGGTGTCGGCGAAGACGGCACGGGTGCGCAGGCGCTCCCACTCGTCCGCGCCGAGGTTCGCGGCGACCTCGGTCTGCAGGAGGCGCGTGGCGTTGATCGCGTTCTCGCAGGCCATGACCGCCAGACGCGGCGCCGACTCGTCGCGGGCGGCGAGGCCCTTCGCGATCACGGGGGCGACGAAGCGCAGGATGTTCGGGCCGACGGCCGTGGTGACGATGTCGGCGGCGGCGATCTCGCGGACGAGCGCCTCCTCGTCGGCGGCCGAGTCGATCGCGCGGAAGCGGTCGACGACGTGCGTGGCCGCCTCCTCCCCCACCTCGTGCACCTCGTAGCTGTCGGCGGCGGCGAGGCGGCCGATCAGCTCGGAGTTGACGTCGGCGAAGACGAGCTCGTAGCCTGCGCCGTGCAGGATCAGGCCGACGAAGCCGCGGCCGATGTTGCCGGCGCCGAAGTGGACGGCGGTGGGCATCAGGAGTTGACCTCGCCCAGCAGGCTGTAGAGCGACTGCGCGTCCGGGGCGTCGAGGAGCTTCTGCACCTCGTCCTCCTCCGAGAAGATGATCGCGATCTTGGAGAGGATCTCGAGGTGCTCGTTGTCGACGCCGGCGATGCCGACGACGAAGCGCACCTCGTTGCCGTCCCAGTCGATCGGCTGCGCATAGCGCACGAACGAGAGGGCGGAGGAGCGGATCTCGTCCTTCGCGTCGTTGGTGCCGTGCGGGATGGCGAGCAGGTTGCCCATGTAGGTCGAGACGGTCGCCTCGCGGGCGAGCATGGCCTCGTAGTAGGCGGGGGTGACCGCGCCGACGCCGACCAGCATGTCGGCGGCCTCCTTGATGGCGGCCTCCTTCGTGGTGGCGGTGCCGGAGGCGTCGATCTGTCCGATGGTGAGCACGTCGCTCATGGGGTGCGTCCTTCCGTGGAGGTGCTGACAGCGAGGGAACCCGCAGGGGCGAGCGGAGCGTGTCCGCTCTGTCGCACCCTACGGGTTCCCTCCGAATGGTTGGCGTACTACTTGCCGTGCTGCTCCGCGACCAGCGAGACGACCTCGTCGTACTTCGGGCTGTTCATGAAGTTGTCCACGGAGACGTGGATGGCGCCCGGGGTGCGCTGGCGGGCGCGCTCCGTGAGCTCGGCCTGGGTGATGACCAGGTCCACGTCGTCCTCGAGAGCGGCGATCGCCTTGTTGGTGACCGTGACGTCCTCGAAGCCCGCCTTCTTCATCTTGTTCCGCAGCACCGAGGCGCCCATCGCGGACGAGCCCATGCCGGCGTCGCAGGCGAAGACGATGTTCCGGACCTGGGTCGCGGTTGCCGTGGCCCCCGCGGTCGAGGCGCCGGCCGAGTCCTGCGGAGCGTTGGCGCCGCGGGCGTTGATGAGCGAGCCGACGGCGCTCTCCTTGCCCTTGTTCGCCTCGTTGGCGGCGACGGCGGCGGCGAGCTTGTCGTCGCCCTCCTGCTCCGCGGCCAGGTCGCGCTTGCGGCCGGACCGGATGATGACCGAGGCCACCAGGAACGACACGGCGGTCGCGAGGATCACCGAGAGGATGACGCCGAGGAAGCTGTCGTTCGCGGTCTGCAGGAGCACCGCGATGATCGAGCCGGGCGAGGCGGGGGCGCGGAGGCCGGAGTTGAACGCGACGTTCGTCGCGACACCGGTCGCACCGCCGAGGATGACGGCCGCGAGGAGCGCCGGCTTCATCAGCACGTACGGGAAGTAGATCTCGTGGATGCCGCCGATGAAGTGGATGATCGCCGCGCCGGGAGCCGAGGCGCGGGCCGCGCCGACGCCGAAGAACGCGAAGGCCAGGAGCACGCCCATGCCGGGGCCGGGGTTGGCCTCGAGGAGGAAGAGGTAGGACTTGCCTGCCTCCTCCGCCTGCTGCACGCCCAGCGGCGTGAGGATGCCGTGGTTGATGGCGTTGTTGAGGAAGAGGATCTTCGCCGGCTCGATGAAGAGCGAGGTCAGCGGGAGCAGGCCCGCGTTGACCAGGAACTCCACGCCCGCACCGAGGGCGGTCGAGAGACCGACCACGAGCGGCGCGACGCCCGCGAAGGCGAGGAGCGCGAGGAGGAGGCCGAGGATTCCGGCGGAGAAGTTGTTGACCAGCATCTCGAAGCCGGGCTTGATCTTGCCGTCCCAGATCGAGTCGACCTTCTTCATGAGCCACGCCGACAGCGGGCCCATGATCATGGCGCCGATGAACATCGGGATGCCGGCGCCGACGATGACGCCCATGGTCGCGATGGTGCCGACCACGCCTCCGCGGGCGCCGTAGACCATGCGGCCGCCGGTGTTCGCGATGAGGAGCGGGAGGAGGTAGGTGATCATCGGGGCGACGAGGCCGGTGTTGACCACGTCGGGATCCGTGCTCCAGCCGCCGAACTGCTGGACCCAGGTGGCGTCGATGCCGAGGAGCGGGAGCCATCCGGTCTGGATGAAGAGGGCCGTGATGAAGCCCCAGGCGATGAAGGCCGCGATGTTCGGCATGACCATTCCCGAGAGGAAGGTGCCGAAGCGCTGGACGTGGACGCGCGCTCCACCGCGCGTCGACGTCGCTGACGTCGTTGTCATGTGGTGTGTTCTCCGATTTCTAGGGGCGGGCGGGCGGGACGCTCCTGAGGCGTCCCGGCTCCCGAGTGGCGGGGTGGTGCAGGGGGGTGGGGCTGGTGATCCGGGATCAGGAGGCGGCGATCGCCTCGGTGACCGCGGAGCGGGCATCGGCGGCGCTGTCGGCGGCGAGAGCGAGCTCCGCGTACCGCTTGGCATCGTCGAGGGTGTGCTCGGCCAGCTCGGCGCGGACGTCGGCGAGAGCCGACGGCGACATCGAGAGGGTGGTGGCGCCGAGGCCGACGAGGACCACGGCGAGCAGCGGGTCGGCGGCGGCTTCTCCGCAGATCCCGACGGGCTTGCCCAGCGCCGCTCCCGCGCGGCCGACCTCGCCGACGAGGCGGAGCACGGCCGGGTGCCACGGGTCCTGGAACGCCGAGACCGTGCCGAGCATGCGGTCGGCGGCGAGCGTGTACTGGGTCAGGTCGTTGGTGCCGATCGAGGCGAAGTCCGCGACTCCGAGGATGCGGTCGGCGAGCAGGGCGGAGGAGGGGACCTCCACCATCACTCCGGCGGTGCGGATGCCGAGCTCCCGCGCCATCGAGGTGAAGTAGCGGGTCTCGTCCACGGTCGCGACCATCGGCGCCATGACCCAGAGGTCGGCGTCGGTGGCGGCGTCGGCCTGGGCGAGGGCGGTGAGCTGGTCGCGGAGGATCTGCTCGCTGGCGCGGAGGGCGCGCAGTCCGCGGAGACCGAGGGCCGGGTTCTCCTCGTGGTCGTCGTTGAGGAAGCTCAGCGGCTTGTCGGCGCCGGCGTCGAGCGCGCGGACGACGACCTTGCGGCCGGGGAACGCAGCGAGCAGGCGCGTGTACTGCTCCGCCTGCTCGGCGACCGAGGGCGCCTCCTTCGCGTCGAGGAAGAGGAACTCGGTGCGGAACAGCCCCACTCCCTCGGCGCCGAGCTCGACCGCGTTCGCAGCGCCGTCGGCCGAGCCGAGGTTCGCGAGCAGCGGCACGGCGTGGCCGTCGGCCAGCGCGCCGGGGACGACCGGTGCGGCGAGCATCTCGGCGCGCTCGGCGATCGAGGACTTCGCGGCGCCGATCTCGGCGTCCGAGGGGTTCACCGTCACGACGCCGGAGGTGGCGTCGAGGATGACGAGCTGGCCGTCCCGCAGGTCGAGGGCGCCGGTGGTGCCGACGATGGCGGTGATCGACTTCTCCCGGGCGAGGATCGCCGTGTGCGAGGTCGGTCCTCCGTCGCTGGTGATCAGGCCGAGGACCTTCTCGAGGTCGAGCAGCGCCGTGTCGGCCGGAGCGAGGTCGCGGGCGACGAGCACGAACGGCTCGTCCGACTCGGGGACGCCGGGAGCGGCGACGCCGCGCAGGTGCGCCACGACGCGCTGCGAGACGTCGTCGAGGTCGGTCGCGCGCTCGGCCATGTAGCCGCCCATCGCCACGAGCAGGTCGCGGAAGCCGGCGAAGGCCTCGTGCACGGCGCGCTCCGCGGTCTTGCCCCCGGCGATCCGCGCCTTGACGTCGTCCGCGAGGGACGGGTCCTCGGCCATCAGGGCCTGGGCGTCGAGGACGTCCTTCGCCGAGCCGCCGGCCCGCTCGCCTCGGTGGCGGATCGTCGCGGCGGTGGCGGACAGCGACGAGACGGCGCGCTCCTCCTCCTGGGCGACGCTGCGGGTGCTGGCGGTGTCCTCGGGCTCGGGCAGCGGCTCCGGCATGCGCAGGACCGGCCCGAGGGCCAGCCCGCGTCCCACTCCGGTGCCCTGGAGCTTGGCGGAGGCGTAGGCGGTCTGAGGAGTGGACAGCGTCATGGGTGCTCGTTCCTGTCGTGCGGAGTGCGGGCGGGAGAAGTGGATGCGGGGGCGGCGGCGTGGGGCCGGCAGAGGGCGGGGCCGGGTCTCGCAGGCGCCTGATGCGACCCGGTGAGGGTCGCCGTCACGCTCCAGGGGCTGCCGCGGCTACCGGCGCCGTGGGCGCCGGGGCCGGCCGCCTTGCGTGACGCTCCGCGTCACGCGTCGTGGTCGGTGGTGAGGAAGGTCGCGAGCTCCTCGAGCACGGCCTGCTCGTTGTCGCCCTCGACGCTGACGGTGAGCTCGTCGCCGTGCTCGATGCCGAGCGAGATGATCCCGAGGATCGACGCGGCGTTGACCGGGGTCGCGTCGCCCTTGGCGACGAGGACCTTCTGACCCGACTTCGCCGCGGCCTGGCTGAAGAGCGAGGCGGGGCGGGCGTGGAGGCCCTTCGACGATGCAACCTGCACGGTGCGCTCGACCATGAACGTTTCTCCTTGATCCTGCAGTCGCGACTGCATCAGTGGTGCCCGGAGTCGGGCTCGCCCGGACGGACCGGGCGGGTGGAGGAGTCCCCGTCCGCGCCTGCGACGACCGCGCGAGCGGCGAAGAGGACGGGCAGGGTCTCGAGCACGGCATCGGCACCGTGCGCTCCGAAGACATCGGGCGGGAGGAGGGCGGCCGCGGCTCCCACGAGCTCCGCACGGTGGCGGAGTCCGTCGAACTGCGACTCGAGGTGCGGCCCCACGAGGAGGACGTCTGCCTCGGGGAGGGAGTGGTCGAGACCGGTGAGGGTCTCGGAGTGGAACACGGCATCCATGCCGCGCTCCTTCGCGCCCGCTCGCAGCCGGTGGGCCAGGAACGTGCTCGACGCGCCTGCACCGCAGACGATCAGGATCTTCCGCACCTCGTTCGCCTCCTCGCGTCCGGGTCGTGATTCATCCAAGCATCCCCTCGGAGGGGCGGCACCCTCCAGCAGACAATCTTCCGCGGGGGCGGAAGACGGCCCCTTCCGCCCGCGGCGCGGGGGCTCCCGGGCGCGTCGCCGGGGTGATTGACTGACGGAACGTACGACTCGCCGCCCGCGTCCTGCGGGCCCGCGGCAGGGTCGTGGCGCTCCCGGCGCCCGCCCCGACCGCACGCCTGGAGCCTGATGCCTGACAACCGCGAACGACTGCTGGAGTACCTCTCCCGCGCCGAGGGCTGGGTGACGGCGCACGAGCTCGCCGACAGGCTCGGAGTCACCACCCGCAGCGTCCGGAGCTACGTCACCGCGGTGAAGGCGCAGGCCGCCCCGCTGGAGCCGGTCGAGTCCTCCGCGAACGGCTACCGGCTCGCGCGCGAGGCGTACGCGGCCTATCTGGAGGCGCAGCGCAGCCGCGACGTCGAGCCCGACACCCCGCGCGACCGGCTGTACAGCATCGTCCGCCGCCTGGTCGACTCCGACGAGGGCCTGGACGTCTTCGCCCTGGCCGACGCGCTGTCGGTGAGCGAGTCGACCGTCGACGCCGACCTGCGCCGGGTGAAGGCCCTCGCCGACGAGGCCGGCCTCGGGCTGGTCCGGCGCGGCCCGTCGGTGCGCCTCGAGGGCAGCGAGGAGGCCCGCCGCCGCCTGATCTCCCGGATGTTCCGCGACGAGAGCGCGCAGGGCGTCTTCACCCTCGACGACGTCCAGCGCGAGTTCGCCTCCCCCGGCCTCGGCGCCTTCAAGACCGAGCTGCTGGCTGAGCTCGAGACCCGCGGCTACTACATCAACGACTACGGCGTGAACAGCGTCCTCCTCCACATCGCGATCGCCGTCGACCGCGTCGCCCGCGGCGTCGGGGACCCCTCCGGCTCCCGCCCCTCCCCCGCGATCCACGGCGAGCTCGCGGCCCTGCTGGCGGAACTGGTGGAGCGGCACTTCGCGACGCGCCTGACCGACGCCGAGCTCGCCCAGCTCGCGATCCTGATGACGACGCGGGTGGCGACGCCCGGGCAGAACGAGCCGGTCGCCGCCGTGGTCGAGAACTACCTCGACCCGGAGGACCTCGCCGTCGTCCGCGAGCTCGTCGCCGACGTCAACCGCGAGTACCTGGTCGACCTCGACGACGAGGGCTTCATCGTCCGCCTCGCCCTGCACGTGCGCAACCTGATCGCCCGGGCCGCCGAGGGCGGCTACTCCCGCAACCCGCTCACCCGCTCGATCAAGACCAGCTACCCGATGACGTACGAGATCGCGGTGTTCCTGGCGAGCGGGCTGCAGCGCCGGCGGGGCGTCGTGGTCAACGAGGACGAGATCGCCTACATCGCCCTCCACGTCGGCTCCTTCCTCGAGCGGGTGTCCCGGCGGGAGGAGCGTCTGTCCTGCGTGATCGTCTGCCCCAACTACTACGACCTCGCTCACATGCTGCGCCTGCGCGTCGAGCGCTCCCTCGGCACCGAGGTGGAGGTGCGCTCGCTGATCACGCGGAGCGACGTCGACTGGGACCGGCTCACCGCCGACCTCGTCATCACCACGATCGACGAGCGCCCCGCGTCCGACGACGTCGTGGTCGTGCAGCCGTTCCTCACCGACCACGACGTCGAGACGGTGCGCCGGGCGATCGCCCGCGTCCGCCGGCACCGCCGCCGCGCGCAGATCAAGGACGAGCTGCTGCAGTTCTTCGACGAGGAGCTGTTCTTCCGCAACGTGCACGCGCGCGACGAGGCGGCGATGATCCGGATGCTGGGCGAGCGGATGATCGCCGGCGGCATCATCGACGAGGACTACGTCGACGGCGCCATCGAGCGCGAGCGGATGAGCTCCACGGCGTTCACCGACAACCTCGCGGTCCCGCACGCGATGGCGATGAGCGCGCGCCGCACCTCGATCGCGATCGTCGTGAACGACACGGCGATGGAGTGGGGCGAGCAGCGGGTGAACGTGATCGCGATGATCGCGTTCGCCTCGGCCGGCCGCAGCACCTTCCAGTCGGTGTTCGACCAGTTCGTCGAGGTGTTCGCCGACCGGGCGGAGGTGCAGCGCCTCATCCGGCGCTCCACGGACTTCGGCGGCTTCATCGAGGAGCTGGTGCGGGTGATCGACAGCTAGCCGCCTCCCGCACTCCGGGTGGAGCCGGAGGGCGCTGTCGTCCTCCCGCTCCCGCGCTTCGTGGGCGCCCGACAGACCCCCGCCGGGCGCGAGAGGCCACGAGGAGCCTCCTCCGCATCGGATCGGAGGAGCTCCGCGTTGGGGCCTCTAGGCGAAGGGCGTCGGCACGATCCCGTAGGGGGCGAGGCCGGCCGCGCCGCCGTCGGCGAGCGTGGTGACCCAGATGCCGTCGTGGTGCACGGCGACGGAGTGCTCCCAGTGGGCGGCCATGCTGCTGTCCTCGGTCGCGACCGTCCACTCGTCCTCGCGGACGAAGGTCTCGGCGCTGCCCGCGGTGACCATCGGCTCGATCGCGACGACGAGTCCCGGCTTCACCTCGGGGCCGCGCTGGCGCACCCGGTAGTTGAAGACCGGCGGGGCCTCGTGCATGGTGCGCCCGATGCCGTGGCCGATGTAGTCGGTGAGGATGCCGTAGACGCGGCCCGAGCGCTCGGCCTCGTCCTCGATGTACTCCTCGATCGCCGCGCCGACCTCGTTGAGGTGGCGGGCGGAGGCGAGGGCGGCGATCCCCCGCCAGAGGGATCCCTCCGTCACCCGCGAGAGCTCGGCGCGTGCCGCGACCTCCTCCGGGCGGGAGGGATCGGGCAGGACCACCGTCATCGCGGAGTCGCCGTTCCAGCCGTCGATCTCGGCGCCGCTGTCGATGGAGACCAGGTCGCCCGGCTCGAGCACCCGCCCGCCGGGGATGCCGTGGACCACCTCGTCGTTGACCGAGGCGCAGATCGTGTGCCGGTAGCCCGGGACGAGCTGGAAGTTCGAGTGGCCGCCGAGCGCGACGATCGCCGCCTCGGCGATCGCGTCGAGCTCGAGCGTGGTGACGCCCGGCCGGATCGCGGTGCGGACCGCGTCGAGCGAGGCGGCCGTGGCGAGGCCCGGAGCGAGCATCGCCCGCAGCTGCGCGGGCGTCTTGTAGAGCGAGGAGCGGAACGCCACGGCTCAGGCGGCCGGGGTGTCGAGGCGGCCCACGCGGTGGCCCTCGAGGGCGACGACGATCCGCTCGGTCACCTCGTCGACCGGCCCGAGGCCGTCGACCACGACCACGAGCCCGCGGGCCGCGTAGACGTCGATGAGCGGAGCCGTCTGCTCCTCGTAGAGCGCGAGTCGGCGCCGGATGACGTCCTCGGTGTCGTCGCTGCGCCCCTGCTCGAGCGAGCGCTTGAGCAGGCGGCCGACGACCTCGTCGGGATCGGCCGTCAGCTGGACGACCGCGTCGAGCCGGTTGTCGTCCGCGGCGAGGATGCGGTCGAGCTCGTCGACCTGCTCCGTGGTGCGCGGGTAGCCGTCGAGCAGGAACCCGGTCGACGCGTCCGCCTCCTGGAGGCGGTCGTGCACGATCGCGTTGGTCAGCTCGTCCGGCACGTAGCGCCCGTTGTCGAGGTAGGCCTTCGCCTGAAGACCGAGCTCGGTCTCGTTAGCGACGTTCGCGCGGAAGATGTCCCCGGTCGAGATGGCGGGCACCCGGAGGATGTCGCTCAGCCGAGCGGCCTGGGTCCCCTTGCCTGCGCCGGGAGGGCCGATCAGCAGGAGACGGAAGCCGATCGGATGCGACGTCATCGGAGGAGTCCTTCGTAGTGGCGCTGCTGCAGCTGGGAGTCGATCTGCTTCACCGTCTCCAGGCCGACTCCGACGATGATCAGGATGGACGTGCCGCCGAAGGGGAAGTTCTGGTTCGCACCGACCAGCGCGAGGGCCACGAGGGGCACGAGCGCGATGAGGCCGAGGTAGACCGATCCGGGCAGCGTCACCCGGGTGAGCACGTAGTTGAGGTACTCGGCGGTCGGGCGGCCGGCGCGGATGCCGGGGATGAAGCCGCCGTAGCGCTTCATGTTGTCGGCGACCTCGTCCGGGTTGAAGGTGATCGCGACGTAGAAGTAGGTGAAGCCCACGATCAGGAGGAAGTACAGCGCCATGTAGAGCGGGTGATCGCCCTTGGTGAGGTAGTTCGTGATCCAGGTGACCCAGACCGGGGCCTCCTGGCCAGCGGCGGGCTGGTTGAACTGCGCGATGAGCGCGGGCAGGTACAGCAGCGACGAGGCGAAGATGACGGGCACGACGCCGGCCATGTTGACCTTGATCGGGATGTAGGTGTTGTTGCCGCCGTAGGTGCGGCGGCCGACCATCCGCTTGGCGTACTGCACGGGGATCCGCCGCTGCGACTGCTCCACGAAGACCACGGCGACCACGAGCACGAGGCCCACGCCGAGGACGAGGAGGAAGGTCTCGAAGCCGCGCGACTGCGCGATCGACCACAGGGAGGTGGGGAACTGGGCGGCGATCGAGGTGAAGATCAGCAGCGACATGCCGTTGCCGATGCCGCGCTCGGTGATGAGCTCGCCCATCCACATGATGATCCCGGTGCCCGCGGTCATGGTGATGACCATGAGGAGGATGGAGTACCACTCGTCGGTGATGATGAGCGCCGAGCACTCCGGGACGCCGGAGTTGCCGAAGAGGGCGCCCGAGCGGGCGACGGTGATCAGCGTCGTCGACTGGAGGACGCCGAGCGCGATGGTGAGGTACCGCGTGTACTGGGTGAGCTTGCCCTGACCGGACTGCCCCTCCTTGTACAGCGTCTCGAAGTGAGGGATGACCACGCGCAGCAGCTGCACGATGATCGACGCCGTGATGTACGGCATGATCCCGAGCGCGAAGATCGACAGCTGGAGCAGTGCTCCACCGCTGAAGAGGTTCACGAGCTCGTAGAGACCCGAGGTGCCCTGGTTGCCGGCGAGACAGGCCTGCACGGCGCTGAAGTCGACGAACGGAGCAGGGATGAAGGATCCCAGCCGGAAGATCGCCACGATCGCGAGGGTGAAGCCGATCTTGCGGCGGAGGTCGGGGGTGCGGAAGATCCGCGCAACGGCGCCAAACACTACCTAAGGTCTCCTGCTCAATTCTGTGGTGCGGGATACAGGTCGAGCTTGCCACGCGCTCCCGGAGGGAGTCGGCGTGGCAAGCTCGACCGACAAGCTGCTGGTGCTACTTGATGGATCCGCCCGCAGCGACGATCTTCTGCTCGGCAGAGCTGGAGACCTTGTCGACCGCGACGTTCAGCTTAACCGCAATGTCGCCGTCCCCGAGGACTTTGACCTTCTCGTTCTTGCGGACAGCACCCTTGGCGACCAGGTCGCCGATGGTGACGTCGCCGCCCTGGGGGTAGAGCTCCGCGAGAGCGGACAGGTTCACGACCTGGTACTCGACCCGGAACGGGTTCTTGAAACCGCGGAGCTTCGGGGTGCGCATGTGCAGCGGCATCTGCCCGCCCTCGAAGCCGACGCGCACCTGGTAGCGGGCCTTGGTGCCCTTGGTGCCGCGACCGGCGGTCTTTCCCTTGGAGCCCTCACCGCGACCCACGCGGGTCTTGGCCTTCTTGGCTCCGGCAGCGGGGCGGAGGTGGTGGACCTTGAGCACGTGCTCCTTGGTCGCCGGCGCCGCCGCGCCCTTCGTGGTGGTCGCCTGCGCGGGAGTCGTGGACTCCGCGGCGGCGGCCTTCTTCGTCTCAGCCATTAGTCAATCTCCTCGACCTTCACCAGGTGGGCGACGGTCTTCACGTATCCGCGGTTCTGGGCGTTGTCCTCGCGGACGACGCTCTGACCGATCTTCCTGAGGCCGAGCGAGCGCAGCGTGTCGCGCTGGTACTGCTTCTCGCTGACCTTCGACTTGATCTGGGTCACCTTGAGCTGGGCCATCAGGCACCTGCCTTCGCGTTGGACGCGGCGGCGAGGGCGTCGGCCTCGGCACGGACGAGACGTGCCGGCGCGACCTGGTCGAAGTCGAGACCACGACGAGCGGCGACGGCGCGCGGCTCCTCGAGCTGCTTCAGAGCCTCGACGGTCGCGTGGACGATGTTGATGGTGTTCGACGAGCCGAGCGACTTGCTCAGGACGTCGTGGATGCCGGCGCACTCGAGGACGGCGCGGACGGGACCGCCGGCGATGACACCGGTACCCGCGGCGGCGGGGCGCAGGAGCACCACACCGGCGGCGGCCTCACCCTGGACGGGGTGCGGGATGGTCGAGGCGACGCGGGGGACGCGGAAGAAGTTCTTCTTCGCCTCCTCGACGCCCTTGGAGATGGCGGTCGGGACCTCGCGGGCCTTGCCGTAGCCGACGCCCACCAGTCCGTTGCCGTCTCCGACGACCACGAGCGCGGTGAAGCTGAAGCGACGACCGCCCTTGACTACCTTCGACACGCGGTTGATGGTCACGACGCGCTCGAGGAACTGGCTCTTCTCGGCGTCACGGCCACCGCGGTCGCGGCCACCCTGGTTGCGGTCGCGGCCGCCGCGGCGGGGCTCACGAGCCTCCTGCTGCGGCTGCGTGGACGCAGCGGTCTCGACGGGGGCCTCCGACACAGCGGCGACCTCGGGTTCCTTGTTCTCTGCGGCGCTCACAGGTTGAGCCCTGCCTCTCGTGCTCCATCGGCGATCGCGGCGACGCGACCGGCGTACTTGTTGCCTCCGCGGTCGAAGACGACCGCCTCGACACCGGCGTTCTTGGCGCGCTCGGCGACGAGCTCGCCGACCTTGCGGGCCTTGGCGGTCTTGTCGCCGTCGAACACGCGCAGGTCGGCCTCGAGGGTCGACGCCGACGCGAGGGTGCGGCCCTGAGCGTCGTCGACGACCTGCACGAAGACGTGGCGGGCCGAGCGGTTGACGACGAGGCGGGGGCGCTCGGCGGATCCGACGACCTTCTTGCGCAGACGGTCGTGACGACGACCGCGCGCAGCGGACTTGCTCTTTCCTCTGGTTCCGAGTCCCATGATCACTTACCGCTCTTTCCGGCCTTGCGGCGAACGACCTCGCCGGCGTAGCGCACGCCCTTGCCCTTGTAGGGCTCGGGCTTGCGGATCTTACGAATGTTGGCGGCCACCTCACCGACGGCCTGCTTCGAGATGCCGTGCACGGTGAGCTTGTTGTTGCCCTCGACCGTGAACGAGATGCCCGCGGGCGGGGTGACGACGACCGGGTGCGAGAAGCCGAGCGCGAACTCGATGTCCGAGCCCTTCGCCAGCACGCGGTAACCGGTTCCGACGACCTCGAGGCCCTTGGAGTAGCCCTGCGTGACACCGATGATGTCGTTCGCGATGAGCGTGCGGGTGAGGCCGTGGAGCGAGCGCGACTCGCGCTCGTCATCGGGACGCGAGACCAGCACCTGGCCGTTCTCGACGGACACCTGGATGGGGCTGGCGACCGAGACGGTCAGCTCGCCCTTGGGGCCCTTGACGGTCACAGCGGATCCGGCGACGGAGACGTCGACGCCCGCCGGGATCTCGATGGGGAGTCTTCCAATACGCGACATGAGGGATTACCACACGTAGGCGAGGACTTCCCCACCCACGCCCTTCTTCTCGGCCTGGCGGTCGGTCAGGAGACCGCTCGAGGTGGACAGGATGGCGACGCCGAGGCCGCCGAGCACGGTGGGGATCTCGGCCGACTTCGCGTACACGCGGAGTCCGGGCTTCGAGACCCGCTTGATGCCGGCGATCGAGCGCTCGCGGTTCGGGCCGTACTTGAGGGAGATGGAGAGCGTCGTGCCGACGCGCGCCTCCTCGACCTTCCAGTCGGCGATGTAGCCCTCGGTCTTGAGGATCTCGGCGATGTTCGCCTTGAGCTTCGAGCCCGGGAGGGTGATGGAGTCGTGGTGCGCGGAGTTCGCGTTACGGATTCTGGTCAGCAGATCTGCGACCGGATCAGTCATGGTCATGGCTGATGGTGCCTTTCTCGCCTGGTTTCGGCACCCTTTACAAGAGTGACGACCTGTGGTGTGGGACGGCGCCGACGACGTCGACGCCCATGCGGCCGCGCGAACGCAGGCCAACGAGCCATGCTACATGGCCGAGGTCCTGCGGTCGAGGGCCGATCGTGCACGCGACCCGGGGGTGCCGCGTGGCGCCCGCCGCCGGCTCCGGACGGACCGGTCCGGCGGCGGACACACGACGAGGCCGGAGGGCGGTTCTCACCGTCCCCCGGCCTCGAGGCTTACTGCTTAAGAGTTGTCCGACGACTTGAACGGGAAGCCGAGCTGCTTGAGCAGCGCGCGACCCTCGTCGTCGGTCTTGGCGGTGGTCACGACGGTCACGTCGAAGCCGCGGACGCGGTCGATGCGGTCCTGGTCGATCTCGTGGAAGATCGACTGCTCCGTGATGCCGAAGGTGTAGTTGCCGTTGCCGTCGAACTGGCGGTCCGACAGACCGCGGAAGTCGCGGATGCGGGGCAGCGCCACCGAGAGCAGGCGGTCCAGGAACTCCCAGGCGCGGTCGCCCCGGAGGGTGACGTGAGCGCCGATGGCCTGGCCCTCGCGCAGCTTGAACTGCGCGATGGACTTCCGGGCCTTGGTGACCTGCGGCTTCTGACCGGTGATGGCGGTGAGGTCCTTGACCGCGCCGTCGATGATCTTGCCGTCGCGGGCGGCCTCACCGACACCGGTGTTGACGACGACCTTGACCAGGCCGGGGACCTGGTGGACGTTGCCGAAGCCGAACTGCTCCTTGAGAGCGGGGATGATGTCGGCCTGGTACTTGGCCTTGAGCCGCGGCTGAACCTTCGCAGCCACTGCGGTGGTGTCAGTCATTACAGTTCCTCACCCGACGCCTTCGCGTAGCGCACGCGAACGGTCTTGGTCACGCCGTCCTTGGTGACGGCCACGTTGCGGTGGCCGACCCGGGTCGGCTTCTTGGTCTTCGGGTCGACGAGCGCGACGTTGGAGATGTGGATCGAGGCCTCGACGGTCTCGATGCCGCCCTCCTTCGAGCCGCGCTGCGTCTGGCCGACGCGGACGTGCTTCTTGACGAAGTTCACGCCCTCGACGACGACGCGGTTGCGCTCGACCAGCACCTCGAGGACCTTGCCCTGCTTGCCGCGGTCTCCACCGCGGGCCTGGGTAGCGCCCGAGATGACCTGGACGAGGTCACCCTTCTTGATCTTGGCCATGACTAGATAACCTCCGGTGCCAGCGAGACGATCTTCATGAACTTCTTGTCGCGGAGCTCGCGACCGACCGGTCCGAAGATGCGGGTGCCACGGGGGTCCCCGTCGTTCTTGAGGATGACGGCGGCGTTCTCGTCGAACTTGATGTACGAGCCGTCGGCGCGACGGGTCTGCTTGATGGTGCGGACGATGACGGCCTTGACCACGTCGCCCTTCTTCACGTTGCCACCGGGGATCGCGTCCTTGACGGTGGCGACGATGATGTCACCGAGGCCCGCGTAGCGGCGGCCGGAGCCTCCGAGGACGCGGATGGTGAGGAGCATCTTGGCGCCGGTGTTGTCGGCGACCTTGACTCGGGATTCTTGCTGAAGCATGTGTCTCTCCTGCTAACTCAAGTAGGCCGCGGCCTACTTGGCCTTCTCGAGGATCTCGACCAGGCGCCAGCGCTTGGTGGCGCTGAGGGGACGGGTCTCGCTGATGACGACGGAGTCGCCGATGCCGGCGGAGTTCAGCTCGTCGTGGACCTTGACCTTGGACGTACGGCGGATGACCTTGCCGTACAGCGGGTGCTTCACCCGGTCCTCGACCTCGACGACGATGGTCTTGTCCATCTTGTCGCTGGTGACGTAGCCGCGACGGGTCTTGCGGTATCCGCGAGCGCCCGCCTCCTTCACGTCGTGGGCGGCCGACTCGTGGCCGGCGCTGTCATTGACGGTTGCCATTACTTGGCCTCCTCGTTCGACTCGGTCGCCTCGACCTCGGCCTTGGCGGCCTTCTTGGTCTTGGGCTTCTTCTCCGCCTTGGCCGGGGCCTCGACGGGTGCGGGGGTGGCGCGGATGCCCAGCTCGCGCTCACGGATGACCGTGTAGATGCGGGCGATGTCGCGCTTGACGGCACGCAGGCGGCCGTTGGTGTCCAGCTGACCGGTGGCCGACTGGAAGCGGAGGTTGAACAGCTCCTCCTTGGCCTTCTTCAGCTCGGTGACGAGACGCTCGTCCTCGTAGGTGTCGAGCTCGGCGGGGGCGAGCTCCTTGGATCCGATCGCCATTACGCGTCTCCCTCCTCGCGCTTGATGATGCGTGCCTTGAGGGGCAGCTTGTGGATGGCACGGGTCATGGCCTCACGAGCGAGCTGCTCGTCGACGCCGGCGACCTCGAAGAGGACGCGACCCGGCTTGACGTTCGCGACCCACCACTCCGGCGAGCCCTTACCGGAACCCATGCGGGTCTCGGCGGGCTTCTTGGTGAGCGGACGGTCGGGGTAGATGTTGATCCACACCTTTCCGCCACGCTTGATGTGACGCGTCATCGCGATACGAGCGGACTCGATCTGACGGTTGGTCACGTAGGCGGGGGTGAGGGCCTGGATGCCGAACTCACCGAACGACACCTTGGTGCCACCGGTGGCCTGGCCGGACCGGCCCGGGTGGTGCTGCTTGCGGTGCTTGACTCGACGCGGAATCAACATGGTTATGCCTCAACTCCTGCTGCGACGGGCGCCTCGCTCTGCTGGCGGGGTGCACGGCGCGGACGGTCGCTACGCTCGGGGCGCGACGACTTGCTGTTCGCCTGCTCGCGGGCGAGCTCCTTGTTGGTGATGTCGCCCTTGTAGATCCAGACCTTCACGCCGATGCGGCCGAAGGTGGTCTTCGCCTCGTAGAAGCCGTAGTCGATGTTCGCGCGGAGGGTGTGCAGCGGCACGCGTCCCTCGCGGTAGAACTCCGAGCGGCTCATCTCGGCGCCGCCGAGGCGGCCGGAGACCTGGATGCGGACGCCCTTGGCGCCGGCGCGCTGAGCACCCTGCAGGCCCTTGCGCATCGCGCGGCGGAAGGCCACGCGGGCGGAGAGCTGCTCGGCGATGCCCTGGGCGACCAGCTGCGCCTCGGCCTCGGGGTTCTTGACCTCGAGGATGTTCAGCTGGATCTGCTTTCCCGTGAGCTTCTCGAGGTCGGCGCGGATGCGCTCGGCCTCGGCGCCGCGGCGGCCGATCACGATGCCCGGGCGGGCGGTGTGGATGTCGACGCGGACGCGGTCACGGGTGCGCTCGATCTCGATGCGGGCGACGCCCGCACGGTCGAGCTGCGTGGCGAGGAGTCGGCGGATCTTGACGTCCTCAGCGAGGTAGTCGCTGTACCGCTGGCCCTTCTTGGTGCTGTCGGAGAACCAGCGCGACACGTGGTCGGTGGTGATTCCCAGACGGAAACCGTAGGGGTTTACTTTCTGACCCATTACTTGGTCCCCTCCTCAGGAGTGGCCAGCACGACGGTGATGTGGCTGGTGCGCTTGTTGATGCGGAAGGCACGACCCTGAGCACGGGGCTGGAATCGCTTGAGGGTGGTTCCCTCATCGACGAAGGCGCGGGACACGATCAGGTCCTGGTCGTCGAGGTACTCGTTCGAGGCATCGGCCTTGACGCGAGCGTTGGCCATCGCCGAGGCGACGAGCTTGTAGACGGGCTCGGACGCACCCTGCGGCGCGAACTTCAGGATGGCCAGTGCCTCCTGAGCCTGCTTCCCGCGGATCAGGTTCACGACACGGCGAGCCTTCTGGGGGGTGACGCGGATGTGTCGCACGCGTGCGATCGACTCCACCATTTCTCTCCTCCTTCTCGTCGCCGCGTCAGCGGCGACGGCCCTTCTTGTCGTCCTTCTCGTGACCGCGGAAGGTCCGAGTGGGGGCGAACTCGCCGAGCTTGTGGCCGACCATGGTCTCGGTCACGAACACGGGGATGTGCTTGCGACCGTCGTGGACCGCGATGGTGTGACCCAGCATCGCCGGGATGATCATCGAACGGCGCGACCAGGTCTTGATGACGTTCTTGTTGCCGGCTTCGTTGGCCGTGAACACCTTGCGGAGCAGGTGGTCGTCAACGAAGGGGCCCTTCTTGAGACTGCGAGGCATCTTCTACAACTCCTACTTGCGCTTCTTACCGGCGGTGCGGCGGCGAACGATGAGCTTGTCGCTCTCCTTGTTGGGGCGACGGGTGCGTCCCTCGGACTGACCCCACGGGCTGACCGGGTGGCGTCCACCGGAGGTCTTGCCCTCTCCACCACCGTGCGGGTGGTCGACCGGGTTCATCGCGACACCGCGGACGGTCGGGCGGACGCCCTTCCAGCGCATGCGGCCGGCCTTGCCCCAGTTGATGTTCGACTGCTCGGCGTTGCCGACCTCGCCGATCGTGGCGCGGCAGCGCGCATCGACGTTGCGGATCTCGCCCGACGGCAGGCGGAGCTGCGCGTAGGGGCCGTCCTTGGCGACGAGGCGGACCGAGGTGCCGGCCGAGCGGGCGAGCTTGGCGCCGCCTCCCGGCTTGATCTCGATGGCGTGGATGACCGTACCGGTCGGGATGTTGCGCAGCGGCAGGTTGTTGCCGGGCTTGATGTCGGCGCCGGCGCCCGACTCCACGACGTCGCCCTGCGAGAGCTTGTTCGGGGCCAGGATGTAGCGCTTGGTGCCGTCCACGAAGTGGAGCAGCGCGATGCGCGCCGTGCGGTTGGGGTCGTACTCGATGTGAGCGACCTTGGCGTTGACGCCGTCCTTGTCGTTGCGACGGAAGTCGATCAGACGGTACTGGCGCTTGTGGCCACCACCGATGTGACGCGTCGTGATGCGGCCGGAGTTGTTGCGGCCACCGGTCTTGGACAGCGGGCGCAGGAGCGACTTCTCAGGCGTCGAGCGGGTGATCTCGGCGAAGTCGGCAACGCTGGAGCCGCGGCGACCGGGGGTCGTGGGCTTGTACTTACGAATAGCCATTGTCTGTTTCCTCTACGCTTCTTCGGCTCAGCCGACGCTCGTGAAGATGTCGATGGAGCCGGACTTCAGCGTGACGATCGCGCGCTTGGTGTCCTTGCGCTTGCCGGTGCCGAACTTCGTGCGGCGGGTCTTGCCCTGGCGGTTCAGCGTGTTGATCGACGCGACCTCGACGCCGAAGATCTTCTCGATGGCGAGCTTGATCTCGGTCTTGTTCGAACGCGGGTCGACCACGAAGGTGTACTTGCCCTCGTCGATCAGGCCGTAGGACTTCTCCGAGACCACCGGGGAGATGATGACGTCGCGGGGGTCCTTGTTGAACGCGGCGGACTGGCTCATGCGTTCACCTCTTCCTTGTTGGACTCGACGCCCGACTTGGCCGCGATGAACGCGTCGAGCGCGCCCTTCGAGAACACGATGTCGTCGGAGACGAGCACGTCGTACGCGTTGAGCTGGTCGGCCGGCAGGATGTGCACGAACGGCACGTTGCGGAGCGAGAGCTCGGCGATGTAGTCGTCGCGCTCGAGCACCACGAGGACGTTGCGCGACACCGAGAGGGCGTCGAGCAGGACGAGGACGTCCTTGGTCCGGGGGGTGTCGCCGAGGGCGAGGGACTCGACCACGTGGATGCGGGCACCGCGGGCGCGGTCCGAGAGAGCACCGAGCAGAGCCGCGGCGATCATCTTCTTGGGGGTGCGCTGCGCGTAGCTGCGGGGGGTCGGTCCGTGGACCACGCCACCACCGGTCATGTGCGGGGCGCGGATCGAGCCCTGACGAGCGCGACCGGTTCCCTTCTGCTTGAACGGCTTGCGACCGGCTCCGGAGACCTCACCGCGGTTCTTCGTCTTGTGGGTTCCCTGGCGCGCCGCGGCGAGCTGGGCCACGACGACCTGGTGGATGAGGGGGATGTTGGTCTGGACGTCGAAGAGCGCGGCGGGGAGCTCGACCGAGCCCGCCTTCTGGCCCTTGACGTCGATGATGTCGACAGAGGTAGCCATGGAACTACGCTCCCTTCACGGCGTTGCGAACGAACACGAGGCGACCGCGGGCACCGGGGACGGCGCCCTTGACGAGCAGCAGGCCCTTCTCGGCGTCGACGGAGTGCACCTTGAGGTTGAGCACGGTGACGCGCTCGCCACCCATGCGACCGGCCATGCGCATGCCCTTGAAGACACGGCTGGGGGTCGAGGAGGCGCCGATGGAGCCGGGCTTGCGGTGGTTGCGGTGCGAACCGTGCGAAGCCGAGACGCCCTTGAAGTTGTGACGCTTCATGACACCGGCGAAGCCCTTGCCCTTGCTGGTGCCGACGACGTCGACCTTGGTGCCGGCCTCGAAGACGGCGTCCACGGTCAGCTCCTGGCCTGCCGAGTAGTCGGCGGCGTCGGAGGTGCGGACCTCGGTGAGGTGGCGGCGGGGGGTGACGCCCGCGGCGTCGAAGTGACCGGCGGCGGGCTTGTTCACCTTGCGCGGGTCGATCGCACCGGCGGCGAGCTGGACGGCGGTGTAGCCGTCCTTCTCCTCCGTGCGGACCTGGGTCACGACGTTGGGGCTGATCTCGATGACGGTGACCGGCACGAGCTTGTTGTTCTCATCCCAGACCTGGGTCATTCCGAGCTTGGTGCCGAGGAGGCCCTTGCTGGTCTTCAGCGTGGGGGAAACAGTGACAGACATGGTGGCACTCCTCCTTAGAGCTTGATCTCGATGTTGACGTCGGCCGGCAGGTCGAGGCGCATGAGCGAGTCGACGGCCTTGGGCGTCGGGTCGATGATGTCGATGAGGCGCTTGTGGGTGCGCATCTCGAAGTGCTCGCGGCTGTCCTTGTACTTGTGGGGAGAACGGATCACGCAGACCACGTTCTTCTCGGTCGGCAGCGGCACGGGGCCGACCACCGTTGCACCGGCACGGGTGACCGTGTCGACGATCTTGCGCGCCGACGTGTCGATGACCTCGTGGTCGTACGACTTCAGTCGGATGCGGATCTTCTGTCCCGCCATGTGTGATCTCTCACTCTCTTGTTATTGCGTCGTACGCGACTCCCCCGGCCGGAGCCGGACTCGTCTCGCATTGGACGCGCTCGCGAAGGAACTCCGGTGACCCGGAAAAGTGCAACCAGTGTTCTTCTGTCAAAAGCACCGCACCCCTGGGGCGCTCCGATCGGCGTGCAGAACGCACGACGCACGGAGAACCCGTTGAGATGTCGGTTGTTGTCGTTCTGCTACCCGCCGCCTCGACGTCGCATCCGCGTGGCCGCCCTCTCGGGTCGAGCCTCCGCGATGCCGTCTCGGCACTGCCTGGCAGTGTCCCCCTCCGAGCAGCACGCCGCCCGAGAGGAAATTTTGAACTAGAAGAGTCTCCCACAGATGCCCCACCCCTGCAACCCGGGCGTGTCGCGCCGGAGGGCTCCTCCGCGAGCACGTCGTGACGGCCCTGGGGAGCCGGTCGTTCCGAGCAGCAGCGCGGGTCGGAGCGCCTCCCCCGCTACTCGAAGAGCAGCGCCCGGACGGCGGTCTCGGCCGACGCGGGGCGCGACGCGTCGATGGTCTCGCCGGCGCGGAAGTGGTCCAGCAGCCGCGGGTCGACGTAGCTGGCGCGGGCGACCGTCGGCGTGTTCCCGAGCACGTCCGAGGCGTCGCGCATCGCCTGGGCGATCGCGGAGTTCCGAGCGCGCTGCGTGGCCTGCGGGCCCGACTTCGCCAGGCTCAGCGCGGCCGCGACCGTGCCGTGCAGAGTGCGGAAGTCCTTCGCCGTGAAGTCGTCGCCGGCGCGCTCGCGCACGTAGTCGTTGATCTCGGGCGCCGAGATCGGCCGCCACTCCCGCCCGTCCTTCCAGGCGAGCAGGCGGGCGTTCGGCCCGCGACGCTTGAGAGCACGGACGACGCGCGAGAGGTCGTGGTCGAGGATCTCGCTCGTCCACGCCTGATGGCTCTTCCCGGGGAAGGCGAGGGCGACCCGGTCCCCGTGGGTCGTGGCGTGCGCGCACAGGAGCGTCGAGAGGCCGATGCTGCCGTGCTCCTTCGCGTACCTCTCGCTGCCGACGCGGAGCGATCCGGTGTCGAGCATCCGGAAGGCGGTGGCCAGCGCGCGCTCGCGGCTGGGTCCGTCCGAGCGGAGGGCGATGGTCACGGCCCGGCGCGCCCCGGGCAGGGCCTCCGCGAGCCGCAGCGCCCGGTCGAACTTGATCCGGTCCTTCTGCTCGCGCCAGGTCGGATGGTAGATGTACTGGCGGCGGCCGGCGGAGTCGACGCCGGTGGCCTGGATGTGCCCGTTGGGATACGGGGCGATCCAGACGTCCGTCCAGGCCGGCGGGATGCCGAGATGGTCGAACCGCGCGCGCAGCTCCTTGTCGGCGACGGTCGCGCCCTTCGGGTCGCGGTAGCTGAAGCCGGAGCCCGCGCGCACCCGGGTGTAGCCGCGCCCGCTCGAATCGGTCCTGCGGAGTCGTTGCGCGCGAGTGTCAGCCATCGCTCCGACGATAGGACGGCGGATCGGAGGCCCGCACCCGCTTGACGGCGGGGAGGAGCAGTCGGACGGCAGCCGCTACTCGTTGCCGATCCGCTTGTCGGCCTGGCGCTTCAGGTCCTCGATGCGGTCGTCGTACTTGCCGTTGGTGAGGCGGCTGGCGATCTCGCCCGCCTTCTCGAGGGTCTGGTCGGAGACCTGCTCGGCCTTCTCGCTCCGCAGCGCGTCCTGGGCCTTCCGGCTGTTGAGCAGTTCGCCGGCCTGGCGTCCGAGCTTCCCGAGATCCACGATGATGCCTCCTTGTAAACGCGCACAGGGCGGCGCGTGCCTCAGTGTGGCGCTCCCGGCTGGGGGAACGGTGCGGGCGCGCCGGTCAGCCGGCCAGTGCGATCACCTGCTCCGCTGCGTCTGCCAGGGCGCGGCCGTAGGAGGGACCGTGACCGGCGGCGTGAACGGCGAGCGGGTGCAGCTGGTGGAGTGGCACCCGCTCCTCGTAGCCGGCCCCCAGCGGATGCTGCTCGCGGTAGCCCTCGAGGACGGCGTCGAGGTGCGGAGCACCGAAGAGGGCCAGCATCGCCAGATCGGTCTCGCGGTGTCCCCCGTGAGCGGCGGGGTCGATCAGGACGGCGCCGTCCGCCGTCCAGAGCACGTTGCCGGTCCAGAGGTCCCCGTGGATCCGGGCGGGCCCCGCACCGTCGTCGAAGGCTCCGGCCGCCACCCGGCCCAGAGCCTGCTCGACGAGCCGCGACTCGGCTGCCGTGAGGTTGCCCGCCTCCACGGCGGGGCCGAGGAACGGCCGCACCCGCTGCTCCGCGTAGAAGCGCCCCCACGAGTCGTCCGGGCGGCACGGCATCCCGCGGCGGCCGATGTAGG
The DNA here is from genome assembly GCF_002931975.1 of Rathayibacter sp. AY1F3. NCBI lineage: Bacteria > Bacillati > Actinomycetota > Actinomycetes > Micrococcales > Microbacteriaceae > Rathayibacter > Rathayibacter sp. AY1F3. The sequence goes on from NZ_PSVF01000001.1 coordinate 313,335, forward strand.
CGGGGCCGGTCCATCCCGGGGGCGGCGCTCCGAACGCCGCGGCTCCGGCGTCGTGCGTCCGGGCGAGCGCGGCGCCGAGAGCGCGAGCCGACTCGGCCGAGGGACGCACGGAGCGGATCTCCTCCAGCTCGATGCGCCCGGGCGACACCCTCTCCACCCCGACACAGCGCGCACCGCCGTCCGCCTCGCGCAGCCAGTCCAGGCCGGCCGCCTCCCACTCGAAGAACTGCGGGAGGGCACGGGGGTCGCTCTTCACGAAGGGCATGCCGCACACTAGCCGGGCGTCCCCGGGAACGACGAGAGGGGCCGCCCGCCGAAGCGGACGACCCCTCTCGAGAGATCGGTAGGACGGACCTACTTGATGATCTTGGTGACCGTACCGGCACCCACGGTGCGTCCACCCTCACGGATGGCGAAGCCGAGGCCCTCCTCCATGGCGATCGGCTGGATCAGCGCGACCGTCATGTCGGTGGTGTCGCCGGGCATGACCATCTCGGTGCCCTCGGGCAGCGTGATGACGCCGGTGACGTCGGTGGTGCGGAAGTAGAACTGCGGACGGTAGTTCGCGTAGAACGGGTTGTGACGCCCACCCTCATCCTTGGACAGGATGTACGCGGTGCCCTCGAAGTCCGTGTGCGGCGTGACCGAACCCGGCTTGACGACGACCTGGCCGCGCTCGACGTCCTCGCGCTTGGTGCCGCGGAGGAGCAGACCGCAGTTCTCGCCGGCCCAGGCCTCGTCGAGCTGCTTGTGGAACATCTCGATTCCGGTGACCGTGGTCTTCTGCGTCGGGCGGATGCCGACGATCTCGACCTCGGAGTTCAGAGCGAGGGTTCCACGCTCCGCACGGCCGGTGACGACGGTTCCACGACCGGTGATCGTGAAGACGTCCTCGATCGGCATGAGGAACGGCTTGTCCTTGTCGCGCACCGGGTCCGGGATGGACTCGTCGACCGCGTCCATCAGGTCGAGGATCGACTGGGTCCAGGTGTCGTCGCCCTCGAGGGCCTTGAGGCCGGAGACGCGCACGACGGGGGCGTCGTCGCCGGGGAAGCCCTGCGACGAGAGGAGCTCGCGGACCTCGAGCTCGACGAGCTCCAGGATCTCCTCGTCGTCCACCATGTCGGCCTTGTTCAGCGCGACGAGGAGGTAGGGGACGCCGACCTGCTTGGCGAGGAGGACGTGCTCACGGGTCTGAGCCATCGGGCCGTCGGTGGCGGCGACCACGAGGATCGCGCCGTCCATCTGGGCCGCGCCGGTGATCATGTTCTTGATGTAGTCGGCGTGACCCGGGGCGTCGACGTGCGCGTAGTGGCGCTTCGGCGTCTCGTACTCGACGTGCGAGATGTTGATCGTGATGCCGCGCTGGCGCTCCTCGGGAGCGGAGTCGATCGACGCGAAGTCACGCTGGACGTTGGTCGCGGACGGGAACTTGTCCGCCAGAACCTTCGAGATCGCCGCGGTGAGCGTGGTCTTTCCGTGGTCGACGTGACCGATGGTTCCGATGTTGACGTGCGGCTTGGTCCGCTCGAACTTGGCCTTAGCCACTGTGGGTCCTCCTCAGGACTTAGGTGCAAGCATCCGCATCCGGGCGGCCGCACGGGGCGGCACGAGGACAGGAGGACTTGCGGGGGTTTTGTGTACGTATGTTACCGGCAGTGGTCGTGCGGCCGTCCCGCTGCGACAGGGGGCGCGCTGCACTCGGCAGCAAACCCGCACGACACTACCAGGCCGCCGCCGTTCCGGGGAACGGCGACGGCCCAGGGGCGGAGCTACTCGCCCTTGTTCTTCTGGACGATCTCCTCGGCCACGGCCTTGGGGACCTCGGCGTAGGTCTCGAACGTCATCGAGTAGACGGCGCGGCCCGAGGTCTTCGAGCGCAGGTCTCCGATGTAGCCGAACATCTCGGACAGCGGGACGTTGGCCCGGATGACCTTGATGCCGGTGGCGTCCTCCATCGACTGGATCATCCCGCGACGCGAGTTGATGTCGCCGATGACGTCGCCCATGTACTCCTCGGGAGTGCGGACCTCGACGGCCATGAGAGGCTCGAGGAGGACCGGCTGCGCCTTGCGCGAGGCCTCCTTGAACGCGATCGAGCCGGCGATCTTGAACGCCATCTCGGAGGAGTCGACGTCGTGCGCCGCTCCGTCGACCAGGGTCGCCTTCACGCCGACCATGGGGTAGCCGGCGAGCACGCCGACCTGCATGGCGTCGCGGATGCCCGCGTCGACGGAGGGGATGTACTCGCGCGGGACGCGGCCACCGGTGACGCCGTTGACGAACTCGTAGGTCTTGTCGGCCTCGACCTCCATCGGCTCGATGGTGATCTGGACCTTCGCGAACTGGCCGGAGCCACCCGTCTGCTTCTTGTGGGTGTAGTCGTACTTCTCGACCGTGCGGCGGATCGTCTCGCGGTACGCGACCTGGGGCTTGCCCACGTTGGCCTCGACGTTGAACTCGCGCTTCATGCGGTCGACCAGGATGTCGAGGTGCAGCTCGCCCATTCCCTTGATGACCGTCTGACCGGTCTCCTGGTTCTGCTCGGTGCGGAAGGTGGGGTCCTCCTCCGCGAGCTTCTGGATCGCGGTGCCGAGCTTCTCCTGGTCCGCCTTCGTCTTGGGCTCGATGGCGACCTCGATGACGGGCTCCGGGAAGGTCATCGACTCGAGCACGACCTGCGCGGCCGGGTCGCTCAGGGTGTCACCGGTGGTGGTGTCCTTGAGGCCGATGACGGCGTAGATGTGGCCGGCGGTGACCGAGTCGACCGGGTTCTCCTTGTTGGAGTGCATCTGGAAGATCTTGCCGATGCGCTCCTTCTTGCCCTTGGTCGAGTTGATGACCTGGGCACCGGAGTCGAGCTTGCCCGAGTAGACGCGGACGTAGGTCAGGCGACCGAAGAACGGGTGCACGGCGACCTTGAACGCGAGCGCCGAGAAGGGCTCGGTCGAGTCCGCGTGGCGCATGATGACCTTCTCCTCGTCGCGGACGTCGTGCGCCTCGATGGCGGGGACGTCGAGCGGGGAGGGGAGGTAGTCCACGACAGCGTCGAGCATCGGCTGGACGCCGCGGTTCTTGAACGCCGAGCCGCAGAGCACCGGGTAGATCTCGGAGTTGACGGTCATCTTGCGGATGGCGCCCTTGATCTCCGCGACGGTGAGCTCCTCGCCGCCGAAGTACTTCTCGAGCAGCTCGTCGGAGGTCTCCGCGACGGTCTCGAGGAGCTTCTCGCGGTACTCCGCCGCCTTGTCGGCGAGGTCGGCCGGGATCTCCTCGATCTCGTACTTCGCGCCGAGCGCGACGTCGCCCTTCGAGTCGCCGCGCCACGTGAGCGCGCGCATCTCGACCAGGTCGACGACGCCCTCGAAGGAGGACTCCGCGCCGATGGGCAGCTGGATGACCAGCGGCTTCGCGCCGAGGCGCTTGATGATCGTGTCGACCGTGTAGTAGAAGTCGGCGCCGAGCTTGTCCATCTTGTTGACGAAGCAGATGCGCGGGACGTCGTACTTGTCGGCCTGACGCCAGACGGTCTCGGACTGGGGCTCGACGCCCTCCTTGCCGTCGAAGACGGCGACGGCGCCGTCGAGGACGCGGAGCGAGCGCTCGACCTCGACCGTGAAGTCGACGTGACCGGGGGTGTCGATGATGTTGATCTGGTTCTTGTTCCAGAAGCAGGTCGTCGCGGCGGACGTGATCGTGATGCCGCGCTCCTGCTCCTGCGCCATCCAGTCCATCGTCGCGGCGCCGTCGTGGACCTCGCCGATCTTGTGCGTGATACCCGTGTAGAACAGGATGCGCTCGGTGGTGGTGGTCTTGCCGGCATCGATGTGGGCCATGATGCCGATGTTGCGGACCTTGTTCAGGTCGGTGAGCACATCTTGTGCCACGGAGTTCCTCCGATAGGTGATGGAGCCAGCGCACCGGGTTCATGGCCGAATGGCTGGGATTCTGGTGGTGGCGGTCGCCCGGTCGCGGGGATCGGGCGATCCGCCGCCGGGACCGGGCCCGCAGCGGTGACGCCGCGGGCCCGGTGGTCGCGGTCGCCCGGGGGCGGCCGCGGGGTGCGCTACCAGCGGTAGTGCGCGAAGGCCTTGTTCGACTCGGCCATCTTGTGGGTGTCCTCGCGACGCTTGACAGCGGCGCCCAGACCGTTCGACGCGTCGAGGATCTCGTTCATGAGACGCTCGGTCATCGTCTTCTCGCGACGGGCCTTCGCGTAGCTGGTGAGCCAGCGGAGCGCGAGGGTGTTGGCGCGGTGGGGCTTGACCTCGACCGGGACCTGGTAGGTCGAACCGCCGACGCGGCGGCTGCGGACCTCGAGGGTCGGGCGGACGTTGTCGAGCGCCTTCTTGAGGGTGACGACCGCGTCCTGGCCGTTCTTGCCGGCGACGCCCTCGAGGGCACCGTAGACGATGCGCTCGGCGAGGCCCTTCTTGCCGTCCAGGAGGATCTTGTTGACGAGCTGGCTGACGATGGGGGCGCCGTAGACGGGGTCTGCGACGACGGGGCGCTTGGGAGCGGGGCCCTTACGAGGCATTACTTCTTCTCCATCTTCGCGCCGTACCGGCTGCGAGCCTGCTTGCGGTTCTTGACGGCCTGGGTGTCCAGGGCGCCGCGAACGATCTTGTAGCGGACACCGGGGAGGTCCTTGACGCGACCGCCGCGCACGAGCACCATCGAGTGCTCCTGCAGGTTGTGGCCCTCGCCGGGGATGTAGGCGGTGACCTCGGTGCCGTTGGAGAGCTTCACGCGGGCCACCTTGCGGAGGGCCGAGTTCGGCTTCTTGGGCGTGGTCGTGTAGACGCGCGTGCACACGCCGCGCTGCTGGGGGTTGGCCTTCAGGGCGGGCGCCTTGGTCTTGGTGACCTTCGGCGTGCGTCCCTTGCGGACCAACTGCTGAATCGTTGGCACTGGTTTTGCTCCTTGAATGCTGCACGGTGACAGCGGATCGATGGTCGACATTCGGCCCTCCCGTCTCCGGGAACGGTCGAGTTCATCTGGACCCGACGCACCCCGCGGCCCCGCGAGCGGGACCGGGAGGGTGAGGGGTATGCCGTGGGGGCCGCCCGATCGGACGAACCCGCGGATCCTCGCGGACCCGGTAGAGCGAAGTGCGGCGACCGCATCGACCCGGAGGCACGACACAAGCGCACGGCAAAGCGCACACCCGAAGAATGTTACGGGGAGTGACGGGGCCGGTCAACCGAGCGGCGTTCGCCCTGGGAGATGCCGCAGCGCCGCGACGAGCCGCGCCGGGACTCCGGCGTCACTCCCGCTCGTCGCCCTCCCAGCCCCAGTGGGGGCTGCGGCCGCCGGCGTCGCGACGGGCCAGGAGCAGGAGGAACACGAGCTGGACGGCGGCCGCGAGCACGCCGGTCGCGATCGCGAAGACAGTGGGGGCGTGGTCGAGGATCCAGCCGAGGATCTCCCCCGGCTCCTGGCGGCCGAGCCCGTAGAGCGCTCCGCCCGTGACGAGGAAGAGCAGGTAGACGACGACCCCGGTCAGCAGCGACGGGCCGAGGACGCGGTGGACGGCGGGACGGGCGGCGAGGGTCACCATCGCGACCAGCACGGCGACGACGCAGACCGCCATCGACACCGGCCCCAGCAGCGGGCCGGCGTCGCGCTCGGGCACGACGTCCTGGTCCAGCAGGAGGCTGAGGACCCCGAACGCGCAGACGACCAGGGCGAGGTAGAGGAACGCGGCGAAGCCGGCCAGCGCGAGGCCGTAGCCCAGGCCGGCTCCGCGGCCCTGCCCCTGCCCCTCCGGAGTCACGACTGCGCGGCCGCTTCGCGCTCGGCGTTGCGGCGCTTGACGCCCCGGGCGCGGCCCGCGATCGCGGCGCCGCCCCAGACGCTCACCTCCCGGCCGAGGACGCCGGCGGCGAGGACCGCGGCGAGGACGGCGGGATCGCGGACGTAGTCGAGCGCGAGGGAGCGGTCGATCGGCAGGGCGAGCGGTCCGACGGCGCTCCAGCCGCCGACCAGCGTGGCCGCGGCCGTGAGGAGGGCGACGAGGAAGCCGCCGAGGACGTAGGCCCACCAGCCCGCGCGGTTCACGACCAGCACGATCAGCGCCAGGCCGACCAGGAACGCGGCCACCGGGGCGAGGAAGAGCGCGGTCGGTGCCGCGTCCAGCGCGAGGGCGACCGGGTCGCCGCCGACGCGGTCGACGAGGAGGCGGATCGCCGTCAGGGCGACGAGGTACAGGACGGCGAAGACCGCGGTCGTCAGGAGGGCGAGCGCGAGGCCCGCGAGACGGTTGCCGGAGCGCCGGACCGGCTCGGGCTCGGCCTCGACCGGCCCGAGGGCGCTGGGGGCGGACGCCGCGACGGCCGGGGCGGCGGGCTCGACGGTCGGCTGCCGGCCCGTCACGGGTTCGGGCCAGACGTACTCCCGGGTCGGCTGGGGTCCGGTTCCGCCGGACGTCTCGGTCGCGGAGGGGATCCGCGTGGTCTCGGCGTCGCTGCTCCAGGTCACCCGGACAGCATAGGCACGCCTTCCGCCGCGCCCGGTGCGCCGCGCGGCTCCCCGTCGACGGGGGACAGCGCCGACCGTCTACTCGAGCGGGTGGAGGAGGCGGTGCAGGAACTGCCGGGTGCGCGGCTCCCGCGGCTCCCGGAGGATCTGCGCAGGGGCGCCCCGCTCGACGACCACGCCGTCGGCCATGAAGACGACCTCCGAGGCCACCTGCCGGGCGAACTCGAGCTCGTGCGTCACGACGAGCATGGTCCAGCCCTCCCCCGCCAGCTCCCGCATCAGCGAGAGCACGTCGCCGACCAGCTCCGGGTCCAGCGCCGAGGTGGGCTCGTCGAAGAGGAGCAGATCGGGCCGCAGCGCGAGCGCCCGGACGATGCCCACGCGCTGCTGCTGACCGCCGGAGAGCTCGAAGGGGTAGGCGCTCCCCCGGCCGCCGAGGCCGACGCGCTCGAGCAGGCGCTCCGCCTCCGGGACCACCTCGGACGCGGGACGGCGCTGCACTCGCAGCGGCCCCTCCGTCACGTTCTGGAGGACGGTCAGGTGCGGGAAGAGGTTGAAGTGCTGGAAGACCATCGCGGAGTGGTCGCGCAGCCCGGTCAGCGCCTTCCGTCCGACGCCGCGGTCGAAGTCGAGGACGCTGCCGTCGGCGAGCTCGACCACCCCGCCGTCCGGCACCTCGAGGCTGTTCAGCGAGCGCAGGACGGTGGTCTTGCCCGAGCCCGAGGGCCCGATCAGGGCGACGACCTCGCCGCGGCGGATCTCCAGGTCGATGCCGCGCAGCACCTCCACCCCGCCGAACGACTTGCGGAGGCCGCGGGCCGTGAGCACGGGCCGCGCGTCGGTCGGAGTGTCAGCGGGCGACATAGCGGTCCAATCGCTTCTCGAGCAGGCCCTGGCCGCTGGAGAGCACCAGGCAGATGAGCCAGTAGATCAGAGCGGCCTCGAGGTAGAGGAGCATGAACTCGCTCGACGCGGTGGCGATCTTCTGCGCCTGCCGGAAGAGCTCGGTCACCAGGATGAGGGAGGCCAGCGAGGTGTCCTTCACCAGCGAGATGAAGGTGTTCGACAGCGGCGGGACGGAGACGCGCGCGGCCTGCGGGAGGATGATGCGCCGCAGCGAGAGCGAGCGGCTCATGCCGATCGTGTGCGCCGCCTCCCACTGCCCCTTCGGGACGCTGAGGATCGCCGCGCGGATCACCTCCGCCGCGTAGCCGCCCACGTTGAGGGCGAACGCGATGGTGGCGCTGGGCCAGGGGTCGATCTTCAGTCCGAGGCTCGGCAGCCCGTAGAAGATCACGAACAGCTGCACCAGGAGCGGCGTGCCCCGGATGACGGAGATGTAGGCGCGCGCGATCCAGGAGAGGATCCGCACCCGCGAGAGCCGCATCAGGGCGACCGCCAGCGCGAGCACGAGCCCGATGGCGAAGCTCGCCAGCGCGAGCGGGATCGTCCCGACGATGCCCCCGGAGAGGATCGGCCAGAACGACCGGAGGACGAGGTCCATTGTGTTCTCCCGCCTTCGCGGGAGGATCCGCGGTCGGCTCGATCGGGTGGTGGCGTCGGGGGCGGATCGTGTCCGCCTCCTGGGGAATGCTGGCACGCTTCGCGCCGGGGCGGGCGCCCTTGCAGGCGGACCCGCGGCCTGAGCCGCTCCGCCGCTCCCCCGCGACGGGACCGCTCACGCACGAGACGGCCCCTCCCGGAAGGGGAGGAGCCGTCTCGGGGTGGGGCTACTGGGAGACGTCGGCTCCGAAGTAGCGCTCGGAGATGGAGGCGAGGGTGCCGTCCTCGCGCAGCTCGTCGAGGGCGGAGTCGACGGCCTCGACGAGGTCGTCCGAGCCCTTCGGGAAGGTGAAGGCGCTCTCGGAGGTGTCGTCGGTGGTGACGGCGACCTTGAGGCCCGCGGCCTGGTCGGGGTAGGTCGTGGACCAGTCGAGCCAGGTGAGGCGGTCGTTCACGGTCGCGTCGACGCGGCCCTGCTCGACGAGGGCGATGGCCTGCGCCCAGCCCTCGACGCCCTCGACCTCGGCGCCGTTCTCCTGCGCGACGGTGTACCAGTTGCTCGAGAGCGACTGCGCGGTGGTCTTGCCGGAGAGGCCGGCGAGGTCGGTGATCGAGGTGTCGCTCGAGGGGACGATCACGACGCCGGGGCTGACCGAGTACGGCTCCGAGAAGTCGTACTTCGCCTCGCGCTCGTCGTTGATCGAGACCTGGTTCGCGATCACGTCGAAGCGCGCTCCGTCCAGGCCCGCGAACATGGCGTCCCACTGCGTCTCCTGGAAGTCGGGCTCGACGCCCAGCTTCTCGGCCACGGCGGTGATCACGTCGACGTCGTAGCCGGTGAGAGCTCCGGTCCCGCCGTCGGCGTGGAAGGAGAAGGGCGGGTAGGTGCCCTCGGTGCCGATGGTGAGCTTCCCCGACTCCTCGACCTCGGCCAGGGTCAGGCCCGAGCTCGCGGAGGCGGTGCCCTCGCCGCTCGAGCCGGAGACCACGTCGTCGGTCGAGGCGGGCGCGCAGCCGGCGAGGACCAGGGCGGCGGCGGCGGCGGTCGTGCCGAGCAGGACGCGCAGGGAGGTGCGGGCGGAGAGGGTCACGGTGTTGTCCTTCGGTGCATCACGGAGTCGTGGCGGTCCCGCTGCGCCGGATGCGGCGCGGGGATCGACGAGGGGACGGGTCGTCCCGGGGCGGACCGCTGCTCGGCGGAACCGCCCGGAGTGACGATAACCAGTGGAGGGGGCGGCCCTATTCCCGGATGTCGCCGTGTGACGCCGGGAGTCCGGCCAGGAAGTGCTCGGCACCGGCGACCTCGTCGCTCGTGAGGCCCGCCGCCGACTCCGGACGCACCAGGTGGAAGGGGGTGCTCTGCTCGCGGGCCCAGTCGTAGGCGTCCTCGTGGAGGTTGTCGTCGATCCACACCACGGCGTCGATCGCGCCGCGCTCGGCGGCCGCCTCCAGCCACACCGCGACGGGCTGGAGCTTGCCCGTCCGGCCCGGGAACCGCGGGTCGCGCGGGAGGCCGCCGTCGAAGACGATCGCCTCCGTGCCCGCCGGCAGCCCGAGGTCCTGGGCGAGGACCCGCGTCAAGCGCGGCGGCCAGGTCGTGGCCCACACGATCGTGCCGACCGCGGCCAGGCGGGCGACGAGCGCCGCCCGCTCCGGCTCGAGCTCCAGGCGGTGCGAGCCCGAGGCGCGATCGCTGCGGACGGAGGGGTTCAGGACGCCGTCGACGTCGAGCAGGATCAGGGCGGCCATGCCTGTCACCGTAGCGGCGGCGGGGCGGATCGCGCGAGGAGCGCTAGCGTGACGGGATGCCTCCGTCCCTCCTGCTGCCGGGAGGCCGCACAGCCGCGCTGGGGCCGGATCCCGTGCGGCCGGAGGCGCTGCTGCTCACGGTCGACGGCGCGGAGCAGTCGCTGATCGATCCGGGTGATCCCCGGGCTCTGCACCTCGAGTACCTCGCGCGCCTCGGCGCGGTGGTCGACGCCGCCGCCCCTCCCGGTGAGCCGCTGCGCGTGCTGCACCTCGGAGCCGGAGCCCTGGCCCTGGCCCGGTATGTCGCCGCGACCCGGCCGGGCTCCGAGCAGCTCGCGGTGGAGAGCGCGGCGGGACTCGTGGAGTTCGTGCTCGAGCACGCGCCGCTCCCCCGCGGCGCGCGCGTCCGGTTCCTCACGGCCGACGCCGCAGGGCCCCTGCCGCCCTGGAGCGCCGACCTCGTCGTGCTCGACGTCTACGACGGGGCCGAGATCCCGGAGGCGTTCTACCGCGCGTCCGTCCTCGCTCCGCTCGCCGCCCGCGTCGGCGCCGACGGGCTCCTCGCGGTCAACGTCGCCGACGACGCCGACCACCGGAGGCTGGACCGCCTGCGCGGGGTCGTCCGGGAGCTGCTCCCGGTCACCGCAGCGGTCGGATCGACGGCCTTCGTCGAGGGGCGCACCGGCGGGAACGCGATCCTGCTCGCCTCAGGCTCGGCGCTCGCCGACCACGTCGCCGGCCGCCTGCTGCGCGCCGGCCCGCACCCGGTCTCCGCCGCGGCGGATGGCGACGTCGTGGTCGCCGAGGTGGCGGTAGAAGTCGACCCGTGAGTCGAGGGTGACGCCGGTCTCGAGGTACTTGGCGCGGATCCGCTTGATGTAGGTGCGGACGGTGTGCTCGGCGACGCTGAGGTCGACCGCGACGGTGCGGACCGCGGCACCCGCTCCGTAGGCGCGCATCACACGGCTCTCCTGCGGGCTCAGCACCGGGCGGCGCTCCTCGCGCCCGTGCACGAGCCGGTGGCGGGCGGTGTCCGAGATCCAGGTCCGGCCGGAGGCGACCGAGACGACCGCCGCCGCGAGCTCGCTGGGGTCGTCGCCCTTCCAGACGTAGGCCGCCCTCTCCCGTCGCAGCACGGCCCGCACCGGCTCCAGGGAGTCGGAGGAGGAGAGCACGACGAGGCCGACGGTCCGGGCCGCCGCACGCTCGAGGGTGTCGGCCACCTCCTCGCCGGGCACGCCGTCCAGGTCGAGGACCGCGATGCGGTCGACGCCCTCCTCGTCGTGCGAGAACTGCGGCAGCAGCTGCGCGAGCAGCGCCTGCAGCGCGGCGCGCTCGATCGCTGGTCCGTCGACGACGGCCAGCGTGAACCGATCGAATCCGGTCACGGGGGTCCCCTAGCAGGGGCAGGTTCGGGTCCGCCCCGGCTGCACCGTAGCGGTCCGCGACGTCGTCGTGCACGTGATGGGACATTCCGTCTCAGTGGGAGGACGCCCCCAGAGCGCTCCGGATCGGCTCACGGAGCGCGTGGAGGACCACCCGCGGCACCGTCTCCGGCTAGTGTCCCTCTCCATGGACGACAGCGCAGAGGGCTCCCGGCGGGCCCGGAGGATCCCCGCGGAGCAGGTCCGCAGCCGCATGATCGCCACGGCGCGCGACGTCGTCTCGAACCACGGCCTCACGGTGAGCTTCGCGCACCTGCCCATGGAGGAGTACATCCGCCTGGCCGGCGTGCCGCGCAGCTCCGTCTACCGGATCTGGAGCACGCGTGAGGAGTTCGTGGCCGACCTGGTCGGCGAGGTCTTCGTGCGGGACCGGTACGCGGAGGGCGCCGATCCCGAGGCCCAGCAGGAGATGCGCGAGGTCTACGAGCGCTCCACCGATCTGCTCTCCACGGCCGCCGGCCGCCGCCGGGTCGCCTGGGAGACCATCCGCATCGGCGCGCGGGCCAATGCCGAGTCGCTCCGCCGCTCCGCCGACTGGTCGTCGTACAACGCGCTGCTCGCCTGCACCTTCTCGATGGAGGAGGGGCCTGCACGCGACGCCGTGCGCGCCACGGCGAAGCGGATCGAGGGCATGCTCACGCGCCGGATGCGCGACTTCTACGAGGAGACGCTGCAGGTCTTCGGCGGGACGATGCGCCCGGGATTCACGACGCTCCAGCTCGCCCACCTCACCGCGATCGTGATCGACGGGCTCGCCCACCGCGGCCGGCTCCTCGACGACGACCTCGACGCTCCGGTGACCGCCCCCGGCCTCGACGGCGAGCCGGTCGAGTGGACCCTGGCGGCCTGGACGATCCGCTCGATCGTCGACGGGATGCTGGAGCCGGTCGCGGAGGACTGAGCGGACCTCGCGACCCGGATCACTCGTCCGGTTCGGTGAACCCGTCGATCAGCAGCAGCACCGACACCACCGCCAGTGACGGCCCCTCGGGATCGGCCGGGTCGAGCGGGCCGGTCACCAGCTCCGGTGCCGCGATCCGCGCGATGCACAGCCCCTCGATCAGGGCCGAGACGGCGGAGGCGAGAGCGGCGGAGCCGCGGTCCGGGCGCAACCGGAGCCCCGCCTCGGCGAGGGTGTGCTCGTAGTACTTCGCCATGTTGTCGATGAAGTGCAGCTGGCGGGCGCGCAGAGCGGATCCGATGGCGGTCCGCGCCGGCTCCTCGTGCGAGCCGACCGCGCCGGCGAGAGCGATGAAGTTGCGCCAGTGCTGCGACGAGAAGACGTTGTCGACGTTCGCGTCGACGGCGACCCGGACGGAGGCGATCAGGGCCTCGCGGCGCTGCGCCGGGGTCGGCTCGGGGTCGAGGCTGCGGTGGAGGTGGGAGTTCCCGGCCCGCAGGGACGGCTGGTCGAGGCGGGTGGCGAGGACCCGCTCCGGGATCGCGGCGATCAGCTCGTCGTAGAACGACTGGCGGGTGGGCCAGATCCGGTACACGGTGCTGCGCGGAACACCCGCCGAGCGAATGACGTCCTCGAGGGGCAGGTGGGCGACTCCGACGCGCAGGCCCTCGGCGCGGACGACCGCGAGAGCGGCGTCCAGCAGGCGGGTGCGGACCTGCTCGCGGGTCAGGCGGGGAGGACGCGCCGACTCCTCCGCATCGAGGGGGTCGTCGCTCATCAGGCCTCCGGCGCCGGGATGCACGGAGGACGTCTCCGACATCTGCTGTCCAGCCGAGCGTACCCGGAGGGAGCGCGGAACGTGAGAGGAGATCGGAGACGGGCGCGGCCCGCGCATGCGGCTCGGGTGCCGCGCGGGCCGCGCTGCCTGTCCCCCAGGCGGCCTCCCCATGGGCCGGTCCGACCGTATGCTTCCCGACAGACGTCCGTCAACTGACGCGACATGATGTCTCCTCGGCGGTGTCCGCCGACCGGTCACGAGGACCGCCTCCGCGACTCCTCCGCCGCCGGGAGCGGCCTCGCCGCGGTCTGCGCTCGAGAGGCGTGCGGAGCGGACAGCTCGCCCGCGACGACGTCCGACACGACGCCGGTGGCGTGCTCGACGAGGTCGACGTTCCGGGTCAGCCGCGCGTGGTGGCACGGGCTCGCGTCGACGTCGACCACGAGCTTCGCGAAGCGCAGAGCGTCGCCGAGCCGCGCGAACGGCGAGAGCTCGGCGACGAGGGACGGCACGTCCGCTGCGGCGAGGTAGGTGTAGCGGCAGGTCGAGACCACGTAGTCGTCGACTCCGGCCGTCGCCGATCCGGTCGCGACCATGATGTCGCCGAGGTCGACCGGGGCGCTGGCCAGGCCGAGCGCCACCGCGGCGGTCACCTGGATGTCACCCACCAGCGCCGTCACGTGGACACCGGCGGGCCAGTGCGGCAGGGAGCCGAGCTCGGTCGACCCCGTCCGCAGTCCCTTGCCCGCCGCCGAGGCGAGGGCGTCGATCATCGGCACTCCCGTGCACTCCCCCGCGTGCTCGGCGTCCTCCGAGACGGCGTCCCCGCAGGAGGCGAGCATCGCCGAGACGCTCAGCCGGCTCTGCGGGTCCAGTCCTGCGATCACCGCGGGGCTGACCTGACCGGAGTCGTCGACCATCCGTCCGAGGCGCTCCGCGACGTCGGATCCCGTGTTCGGGGTGCCGAAGGTGAGGACGGACGAGACCATCGAGGCGACGGCGGTCCCGTCGACCGAGCCGCTCAGCGCCTGGCGGGCGGCGAGCCCTCCCATCGAGTGCGCGACGACGACGGCGCGGTGCCCGGTCGCGGAGACGAGGCAGGCGATCGAGGAGGCGAGCGCGTCGCTGATGCCCGGGTCGGTGACCCAGCGCGCAGCGAGCCGGCGGTAGTCGAAGGTGTAGACCGCGGCGCCGTCGATCTGCTGCAGCCGGCCGAGGAGGGACGGCGCGGGAGCGTCGAGCGGAGCGGTCGCCGACTCCGACGACACCATGTCCACGAGATGGGAGAAGGCCCCTGTGCGGTCGGCGTCGTGCGTCGCCGTGCCCAGCCAGCCGTGCAGCATCACGATGGGGACCAGCGCGGCGGCGGAGCGCGGCCGGACGTCGTCGCCCGCGAGCACGGGAGCCAGCTCCGCGACGCCGCAGGACGAGGGAGCGACCGCCTCGGCCGCCTCCGCCCGCCCCGCGGGCACCATGACGACGCCGACCACCACGAGCAGTGCGGCCAGCACGACGATCACGAGTCTCATCCGCGCGTTTCCTCACGTGCCGCGACCAGGACGGGGAACGGGTACAGGCTCGACCCGACGAGCACTCATCGAGTCAATCACCCCGCTCCTGCGGGGAGGGCCGCTCGTCGCGAACGGGCGGCCCCCCGTGCGGGTGACCGCGGGCCGGGGACGACGAAGGCCCCGCCGGTGTCCCGACGGGGCCTTCGATCGTTCAGCTCACCTGGATCAGCTGTAGTTGCCCGGCTCGTAGCCGTCGCTCGAGAACGAGTCGAAGTCGACGAACGAGAGGTCGGCGTCGCTGAACGCGGCGTCGTCGGCGAAGATGCGGTTGGGGTACCGCTCGGCCTTCGCCTCCTCGGTCGCCTCGACCGACACGTTCCGGTACTTGGGCAGACCGGTTCCCGCCGGGATCAGCTTTCCGATGATCACGTTCTCCTTCAGGCCCATCAGCGGGTCGCGCTTGCCCTCCATGGCCGCCTGCGTGAGGACGCGGGTGGTCTCCTGGAAGGACGCGGCCGACAGCCACGACTCGGTCGCGAGCGAGGCCTTGGTGATGCCCATGACCTCCTGGCGGGCGGACGCGGTCCGCTTGCCCTCGGTCAGAGCCGCACGGTTGACCTCGCTGTAGCGCGAGCGGTCGACGAGCTCGCCCGGCAGCAGCTCCGTGTCGCCGTGGTCGACCACGGTGACCTTGCGGAGCATCTGACGCACGATGACCTCGATGTGCTTGTCGTGGATCGGCACACCCTGCGAGCGGTAGACGCCCTGGACGCCGCCCACCAGGTGCTTCTGGACCTCGCGGACGCCCAGCACGCGCAGGACCTCCTTGGGGTCGACCGTTCCGACGTGCAGCTGCTGCCCGAGCTCGACGTGCTGGCCGTCCTCGATGAGGAGCTGCGAGCGCTTGAGCACCGGGTAGATGACCGCCTCGTCGCCGTTGTCCGGCTGGAGGATGACGCGGCGGGCACGGTCGGTGTCCTCGATGGTGATCCGGCCGGCGGCCTCCGCGATCGGCGACGCGCCCTTGGGGGTGCGGGCCTCGAAGAGCTCCTGCACGCGGGGAAGACCCTGCGTGATGTCGTCGGCCGAGGCCGATCCACCGGTGTGGAAGGTGCGCATCGTGAGCTGCGTGCCGGGCTCGCCGATCGACTGGGCCGCGATGATGCCGACGGCCTCTCCGATGTCGACGAGCTTGCCGGTGGCGAGCGAGCGGCCGTAGCAGGCCGCGCAGACGCCGACGGCGGACTCGCAGGTCAGGACGGAGCGCACCTTGATGTGGCGCACGCCCGCTCCGACCAGCTTCTCGATGAGCACGTCGCCCACGTCCTCGCCGGCCTCGGCGACGAGCTCGCCGGCCTCGTTCGACGCCGGGGTGGCGAGCGAACGGGCGTAGACGGAGTTCTCGACGTTGGAGTCCTTGATCCAGGCGCCGGTGGCGTCCTGGAGCATGATCGGCAGGTCGAGGCCCTTCGAGGTGCCGCAGTCCTCCTCGCGGATGATGACGTCCTGCGAGACGTCGACGAGTCGACGCGTCAGGTAGCCCGAGTCCGCGGTGCGGAGCGCGGTGTCGGCCAGGCCCTTGCGGGCACCGTGCGTGGCGATGAAGTACTCGGCGACCGACAGGCCCTCGCGGTACGAGGAGATGATCGGTCGGGCGATGATCTCGCCCTTCGGGTTGTTCACCAGGCCTCGCATGCCGGCGATGTTGCGCACCTGCAGCCAGTTGCCTCGGGCACCGGAGGTGACCATGCGGTTGATGGTGTTGTCCGTCGGGAAGTTCGCGCGCATGGCCTTGGCGACCTCGTCGGTCGCCTCGGTCCAGATCTTCACGAGCTCCTGGCGGCGCTCGGCCTGAGTGGTCAGACCCTTGTCGTACTCGGACTCGACCTTCGCGGCCTTCTTCTCGTAGCCCGCGATGATCTCGGGCTTCGACGGAGGCGTGAGGATGTCGGACAGCGCCACGGTGACACCCGAGCGGGTGGCCCAGTAGAAGCCGGCGTCCTTGATCCGGTCGAGGGAGGCGGCGACCTCCACCTTCGGGTAGCGCTCCGCGAGGTCGTTGACGATCCCGGAGATGGTCGTCTTGTCGGCGACCTGCTCGAAGTAGGGGTAGTCGACCGGCAGCGCCTCGTTGAAGAGGGCGCGGCCGAGCGTGGTCTCGAGAAGGACCGGCGCGGTGACCTTGCCGTTCTCGTCGATCTCGACGCCCTCGGGTGCCTGACCCTGCGCGAAGTACACGTCCGACATGCGGATCCTGACCTTCGAGTTCAAGTGCAGCGAGCCCTGGTCCTTCGCGAGGATCGCCTCCGAGACGGAGGAGAACGCGCGGCCCTCGCCGGCGGCGCCCTCGCGGATCGTCGTCAGGTGGTGGAGGCCGATGATCATGTCCTGCGTGGGCAGGGTGACCGGACGGCCGTCCGAGGGCTTGAGGATGTTGTTCGACGCGAGCATCAGGATGCGCGCCTCGGCCTGGGCCTCGACGGACAGCGGCAGGTGGACGGCCATCTGGTCGCCGTCGAAGTCCGCGTTGAACGCGGCGCAGACGAGCGGGTGCAGCTGGATCGCCTTGCCCTCGACCAGCTGGGGCTCGAAGGCCTGGATGCCGAGACGGTGCAGCGTGGGCGCACGGTTCAGCAGGACGGGGCGCTCGCGGATGATCTCCTCGAGCACGTCCCACACCTGCGGGCGCGAGCGCTCCACCATGCGCTTGGCGGCCTTGATGTTCTGCGCGTGCGACAGGTCGATCAGGCGCTTGATCACGAACGGCTTGAACAGCTCCAGCGCCATCTGCTTGGGCAGACCGCACTGGTGCAGCTTGAGCTGCGGGCCGACGATGATGACCGAGCGTCCCGAGTAGTCGACGCGCTTGCCCAGCAGGTTCTGGCGGAAGCGACCCTGCTTTCCCTTGAGCATGTCGCTCAGGGACTTGAGGGCGCGGTTGCCGGTTCCGGTGACGGGGCGGCCGCGGCGGCCGTTGTCGAAGAGGGCGTCGACCGCCTCCTGGAGCATGCGCTTCTCGTTGTTCACGATGATCTCGGGGGCACCGAGGTCGAGCAGGCGGCGGAGTCGGTTGTTGCGGTTGATCACGCGACGGTAGAGGTCGTTCAGGTCGCTGGTCGCGAACCGGCCTCCGTCGAGCTGCACCATCGGGCGCAGCTCCGGCGGGATGACCGGGACGACGTCGAGGACCATCGCGGCCGGCGAGTTGCCGGTGGCGAGGAACGAGTTGACGACGCGCAGGCGCTTGATGGCGCGGATCTTCTTCTGACCCTTGCCCTCGGCGATCTGCAGGTGCAGCGTCTCGGCCTCGGCCTGGAGGTCGAACTGCTCGAGGCGCTTCTTGATCGCCTCGGCGCCCATGTAGGCCTCGAAGTAGACGCCGTACCGGTCGACGAGCTCGTTGAAGACCGCGTCCTCGGGCTTGAGGTCGCCGACCTTGAGGGTGCGGAACTGCTCCCACACGCTCTCGAGCCGCGCGATGTCCTCGTCGAAGGACTTGCGGATCTGGCCCATCTCCTTCTCGGCGCCGTCCTTGGTGCGGCGCTTCTGGTCGCTCTTGGCGCCCTCCGCCTCCAGGGCGGCGAGGTCGGTCTCCAGGCGCGCCAGACGGTCCGCGATGCGGGAGTCGCGCTGGTCCGAGAGGGTCTTGATCTCGAGCCGGAGCTCGTTCTCGAGGCCGGGCATGTCGGCGTGACGGCCGTCGTCGTCCACGTCGATGATCATGTACGCCGCGAAGTAGATGACCTTCTCGAGGTCCTTCGGCGCCATGTCCAGCAGGTATCCGAGGCGCGAGGGGACGCCCTTGAAGTACCAGATGTGGGTGACGGGGGCGGCGAGCTCGATGTGGCCCATCCGCTCGCGGCGGACCGAGGACTTGGTGACCTCGACGCCGCAGCGCTCGCAGACGATGCCCTTGAAGCGGACTCGCTTGTACTTGCCGCAGGAGCACTCCCAGTCGCGAGAGGGTCCGAAGATCTGCTCGCCGAACAGGCCGTCCTTCTCGGGCTTCAGGGTGCGGTAGTTGATGGTCTCGGGCTTCTTCACTTCACCGTGCGACCAGCGACGGATGTCATCGGCCGTTGCGAGGCCGATGCGCAGCTCATCGAAAGTGGTTACGTCGAGCAATGTTTTCTCCTTGTCGGAAAACAGGGTGTCTCGTCAGAGACGGGAGGTCGTCAGATGCTGGCGCGGATCAGATGTCGTCGACGGAGGACGACTCGAACCGGGAGGAGATGTTGATGCCGAGCTCTTCCGCGGCGCGGTAGACCTCGTCATCCGTGTCGCGCAGGCTGACCGCGGTGCCGTCGGCCGAGAGGACCTCGACGTTCAGGCACAGGGACTGCATCTCCTTGATGAGGACCTTGAAGGACTCCGGGATGCCGGGCTCCTGGATGTTCTCGCCCTTGACGATGGCCTCGTACACCTTCACGCGGCCGAGGATGTCGTCCGACTTGATGGTGAGGAGCTCCTGGAGGGCGTAGGCGGCGCCGTAGGCCTCGAGGGCCCACACCTCCATCTCGCCGAAGCGCTGTCCGCCGAACTGCGCCTTACCACCGAGCGGCTGCTGGGTGATCATCGAGTACGGGCCCGTCGAGCGCGCGTGGATCTTGTCGTCGACGAGGTGGTGCAGCTTCAGGATGTACATGTAGCCGACCGAGACCGGGTCCGGGAAGGGCTCCCCGGAGCGGCCGTCGAACAGCTGCGTCTTGCCGGACGAGCCGATCAGGCGCTCTCCGTCGCGCGTCGGGGTGGTGGAGTCGAGGAGCCCTGCGAGCTCCTCCTCCGCCGCACCGTCGAAGACGGGGGTCGCGACCTTGGTGCCGGGCGCCGCCTCGCGGGCGTGCTCGGGCAGGCGCGCGGCCCACTCCGGCTGGCCCTCGACCTTCCAGCCCTGCTTCGCGATCCACCCGAGGTGGATCTCGAGGACCTGGCCGAAGTTCATGCGGCCGGGGACGCCGAGCGGGTTGAGGACGATGTCGACCGGGGTGCCGTCGGCGAGGAACGGCATGTCCTCGACCGGCAGGATCTTCGAGATGACGCCCTTGTTGCCGTGGCGGCCGGCGAGCTTGTCGCCCTCGGTGATCTTGCGCTTCTGGGCGATGTAGACGACCACGCGCTGGTTGACGCCCGAGCCGAGCTCGTCGTCGCCGTCCTGCGCGTCGAACACCTTGACGCCGATGATCGTGCCCTGCTCGCCGTGGGGCACCTTCAGCGACGTGTCGCGGACCTCGCGGCTCTTCTCGTTGAAGATCGCGCGGAGCAGGCGCTCCTCGGCCGAGAGCTCGGTCTCGCCCTTGGGCGTGACCTTGCCGACGAGGATGTCGCCGGGGCGGACCTCGGCGCCGATGCGGATGATGCCGCGCTCGTCCAGGTCGGCCAGGAGCTCCGGGCTGACGTTGGGGAGGTCGCGGGTGATCTCCTCCTTGCCGAGCTTGGTGTCGCGGGCGTCGACCTCGTACTCCTCGATGTGGATCGAGGAGAGGACGTCGTCCTTCACCAGGTTCTGGCTGAGGATGATCGCGTCCTCGAAGTTGTGGCCCTCCCACGGCATGAACGCGACGAGCAGGTTCTTGCCCAGCGCGAGCTCGCCGTTCTCGGTGGCGGGGCCGTCGGCGACGACCTCGCCGACCTCGATGCGCTCGCCGGCCGAGACGACCACGCGGTTGTTGTACGAGGTGCCCTGGTTGGAGCGGTCGAACTTGCGGAGGAAGTAGGTCTGCATGCCGCCCTCGTCCAGCTGGACGGTGACGGAGTCGGCGGAGACCTCCTGGACGACACCGGCCTTGTCGGCGGTGATGACGTCGCCGGCGTCGATGGCCGCGAAGCCCTCCATGCCGGTTCCGACGACGGGCGACTCGCTGCGCAGCAGCGGGACGGCCTGACGCTGCATGTTCGCGCCCATGAGCGCGCGGTTCGCGTCGTCGTGCTCGAGGAACGGGATCAGCGAGGTCGCGACCGAGACCATCTGGCGCGGCGAGACGTCCATGTAGTGGACGCGCTCGGCGTCGACGAGCTCGACCTCTCCGCCCTTGGGGCGGACGAGGACCTTGCCCTCCGCGAAGCGGAAGTCCTTCGTGAGGGGGGCGTTCGCCTGGGCGACCAGGTACTCGTCCTCCTCGGACGCGGTGAGGTAGTCGATCTGCGAGGTGACGGTGCCGTCGACGACCTTGCGGTACGGGGTCTCGATGAATCCGAAGGAGTTGATGCGCGCGAAGGACGCGAGCGATCCGATCAGGCCGATGTTCGGGCCTTCCGGGGTCTCGATCGGGCACATGCGGCCGTAGTGCGAGGGGTGGACGTCGCGGACCTCGACGCCGGCGCGCTCACGGGAGAGTCCGCCGGGGCCGAGCGCCGACAGGCGGCGCTTGTGGGTCAGACCCGCGAGCGGGTTGTTCTGGTCCATGAACTGCGACAGCTGGCTGGTCCCGAAGAACTCCTTGATCGCGGCGACGACGGGGCGCACGTTGATCAGGGTCTGCGGGGTGATCGCCTCGATGTCCTGCGTGGTCATGCGCTCGCGGACGACGCGCTCCATGCGGGACAGTCCGGTGCGGACCTGGTTCTGGATCAGCTCGCCGACCGCGCGGATGCGGCGGTTGCCGAAGTGGTCGATGTCGTCGACGTCGAGACGCAGCTCGACCGGCTCGCCGTCGCGCACGCCGGGGAGGGCGGTGCGGCCGTCGTGCAGGGCGACCAGGTACTTGATGGTCGCGATGATGTCCTCGACCGTGAGCACCGAGTCGGACAGCGCCTTGTCGATGCCGAGCTTGCGGTTGATCTTGTAGCGGCCGACCTTCGCGAGGTCGTAGCGCTTGGAGTTGAAGTAGAAGTTGTCCAGCAGCGCGCGGGCGGCCTCGGCGGCGACCTGCTCGCCCGGACGGAGCTTGCGGTAGATGTCGCGGAGGGCGTCCTCCTTGGTGAGGATGTTGTCCTTCTCGAGGGTCAGCTCGATCGACTCGTAGCCGGCGAACTGCTCGAGGATCTCCTCGCTCGTCAGGCCGAGGGCCTTGAGGAACACGGTGACCGACTGCTTGCGCTTGCGGTCGATGCGCACGCCGACCTGGTCGCGCTTGTCGATCTCGAACTCGAGCCAGGCGCCGCGGCTCGGGATGACGCGGGCGGAGTAGATGTCCTTGTCGGACGTCTTCTCCTGCTGGCGCTCGAAGTAGACGCCGGGGCTGCGCACGAGCTGGGACACGACGACACGCTCGGTGCCGTTGATGATGAACGTGCCCTTCTCGGTCATCAGCGGGAAGTCGCCCATGAAGACCGTCTGGGTCTTGATCTCACCCGTGAGGTGGTTCATGAACTCGGCCTCGACGTACAGCGGAGCGGCGTAGGTCTTGCCGCGCTCCTTGCACTCCTCGATCGTGTACTTCTCGGGCTCGAGGTACGGGTTCGTGAAGCTCAGCTGCATCGTCTCGCTGAGGTCCTCGATCGGGGAGATCTCCTCGAAGATCTCGTCGAGGCCGGAGTTGGCGGGGAGGTCCTCCCGGCCGGCGGCCTTCGCCTCGGCGACGCGGGTCTTCCACGCCTCCGAGCCGACGAGCCAGTCGAAGCTCTCGGTCTGCAGCGCGAGCAGATCCGGAACGGTCAGGGTGTCGCTGATCTTGGCGAACGAGAGACGCGAAGCTCCGCGTCCGTTCTTGGGTGAGGTGGTGGTCGCGGTGGACGCAGCAGCCAAGGAAGGAACCTCCGTAGACCCTCGCGGGTCTCAATCTGTGGGATGTGTGGAGTGGGCTCCCGCCGGACGGGCCGCCACCCCTGCCTGCACGCCGTGCGGACCGAGGCGACTCGGTCTTGGGGGCGGGGCTAGAGTGTGGCAACGGCATCCACCATCTGATGCCGGGTTCCGGTGACCTGCCGACCGCGATATGAGGGCATGGGTACTCGGGAGCGCAAAGTACGAATATAGCCGCATCGCGCCACGCCGCGCAAGTGCGGATGCTTGCGCCGCCCCGCGGGGTCCGGTATACGAGGCCACGGCCTGCCGGATCGATCCGACCGGGCCGGGCGCGGAGCCCCGCCGTCCCGCCGCCGCGGCAGACTGGTCGGATGCAGGAACGCACCGGCCGCCGACGCGGAGACGACTCCGAGCACCCCCGCGCCGTGCTCGCCAGCGGGTACACCGCGCGGATCGAGCCCGACCGCCACTCGCCCGAGGCGGCGACCCTGGTCGTCGACGGCACTCCGCAGTCGCACGTCGACCTCGCGGATCCGACGCACCTCTCGTTCGAGTACGTCCGCCGGATCGGCCACGCGATCGACCTCGTCGCCCCCGAGGGCGAGAGCGTCACGGCGCTCCACCTGGGCGCCGGAGCGCTGACCCTCCCCCGCTACGTCGCCGCGACCCGGCCGGGCTCGCGCCAGCAGGTCGTCGAGATCGAGGGCGCTCTGGTCGAGCTGGTGCGCGAGGCGCTCCCGCTCCCCCGCGGGGCGCAGATCCGCATCCGCCAGGGCGACGCCCGCGAGGTGCTCGGCAAGCTGCCGCCCGGGCTGCGCGGCACGGTCGACGTGGTCGTCGTCGACATCTTCTCGGGCGCGCGCACTCCCGCGCACGTGACCAGCGCCGAGTTCTACGGGGCGATCGCGCCGCTGCTCGCCCCCGGCGGCCTGGTCGCGGTGAACGTGGCCGACGGCGGCGCGCTCGCCTTCGCCCGCGCCCAGGCCGCGACGCTCGCCTCCGTCTTCGCGCACACCGCGATCATGACCGACACCCAGATGCTCAAGGCCAAGCGCTTCGGGAACGTGGTGATGCTCGCCTCGGCCGATCCGCTGCCGCTCGACGGCCTGCCGCGGCGCCTCGCCTCCGACCCCGCGCCCTCCAAGCTGGTGCAGGGGCGGGAGCTCGAGAACTTCATCGCCGGCGCCCTCGTCGTCACGGACGAGACCGCCACCCCGTCGCCGCTGCCGGCGCGGAGCGTCTTCCAGGTGCGACGGGGCTGACCCGGGCCGCGCGTCGGGGCGCCGTCCGGGGACCCGCCGGTACACTCGACGCCGGGGTCAGCGACCCCGACCGTCCTCTCGTCCGCCGCGCGCGACGATCCGGATCCGCACTCCACGAGGAAGCATCGCCCTGAGCATCATCATCCGCCACGACCCCGCGACCCTCCACGAGGAGATCGACGTCGACGCCGCCCAGGAGCGCCTGGAGGAGATCGGCGCGCTGCGCAGCCTCGCCGCGCTCACCGAGAAGGCGGAGCTGCTGCGCCTGCTCGGGCGCGTCGACGAGGCGTGGGACCTCGCGAACGAGGCCGTCCGCCGCACCCGCTTCTCCGGCGACCGCGCCGAGCTGCTCACCGCCCGTGTCCGCCGCGCCCGCCTCATGCAGCTGCGGGGCCGCACCGACGAGGCCCTCTCGGAGCTCGCGCTCTGCGTCGAGGAGGCGCGCACGCACGAGTGGCACCTCGAGCACTCCTTCGCGCTCAAGCACCGCGGCCTCACCTTCTTCGAGCTGGGCGAGTACGGCCGGGCGATGCGCGACTTCGACGCCGCGACCGCCCTCGGCGAGCGCGTCGGGGTCCCCGAGGAGGAGCTCGAGGTCGCGCGCCTGGGCTACGCCGCCGCCTCCGAGTTCCAGGACGGGACCGACCGCGAAGCCCGCACCGACGGCACCGCCCGCGGCCGCCGCCGCGCCGACGGCGACGAGTCCTAGGCAGCGCCACCGGTGGCCGACCTCGAGGACGTGGCCCGCTGGGCCGACGCGCTGATCGAGGAGCACCTCGACCCCTCCTGGTCCTTCGCGCTCGACCACGCGCGCACCCGCGGCGGCGCCTGCCACTGGACGCGCCGCCGGATCACGGTCTCGCGCCACCTCGCAGCCCGCTGGGGCGACGAGGAGGTCCGGCAGACCCTCCTGCACGAGGTCGCTCACGCGCTCGCGGGGCCCGACGCCGGGCACGGACCGCAGTGGCGGCGGATCGCGGCGCGGCTCGGCTACACGGGATCGCGCACCCACAGCAACCCGACCGCGGACGAGCTCGCGCCGTGGGTCGGCACCTGCCCGGGCGGACACCTCTTCTACCGCCATCGCCGGCCCACCCGGCCCCTGGCCTGCGGCCGCTGCGCGCGCCGGTTCGAGCCCGCGAACGCGATCCAGTGGCGGCGCCGACCGGTCCCGGCGCCGTGACCGCGGACGAGGCCCCGCACGGCGGGCGCACGCCGGTCACCGGGCAGTGGCTCCCCGAGGCCGACGGCCGGCGCTGGTGGTTCGACTCCGGAAGCCTCGCACTCGACTTCGCCACGACGGGAGCACTGCCTCCGGGAGCGGCCGAGCACCTCGACTCCGATGCCGCCCTGGCCGGCTGGCTCGCCGAGCGCTTCGAGGCGGTCGGCCCCGAGAGCCGGGACGCGCGCCTCGACGACGCGCTGATGCTCCGGGGCGCGATCGCCCGGCTGGCCGTCGCGGCCGAGGCCGGCACCGCGCTCGACCCGCGCGACGTCGACGTGGTCAACCTGGTCGCGGCGATGCCCGACATCCCACCGGTGCTGAGCGGCGGGTCGCGGCAGGCAGGACGGCTCCATGCGGCGGGCAGGCAGGCGCTCGCGTCCATCGCCCGCGAGGCCGTGGCGCTGCTGGGCCCGGCCGCGACCGGACGGCTGCGGCGCTGCGCGGATCCGGAGTGCCGGATGCTCTACCTCGACACGTCCCGCGCCGGCTCGCGCCGCTGGTGCTCGATGCAGCGCTGCGGGAACCGGTCGAAGGTCCGGGCCTATCGGGCGCGCGCCGCAACCCCGCGCGGCTGACGCACCGCCGCGGCACCGGGAGCGGCGCCGCGGCGGGACGGGTCAGTCGGAGACGCGGACCGAGCGGTCGAAGGCGACGTAGCCCGAGAAGTCCTTGCCGACGCGGTCGAACGCCGTCGGGTAGGGGTGCGGGTACGACCAGGCCTTGTCCTTCTGCAGGCCGTCGCCGGTCTGCACCGAGAAGTACTGGCACTCGCCCTTCCACGGGCAGGTGTAGGGCGTGGGGCTCTCGACGAGCACGCCCTCGGCGATGCTCGACGGCGGGAAGTACCAGTTGCCCTCGATCGAGATCAGGTCGGAGTCGGGGGCGTCGGCGAGGACGACGTCGTTGAGGACGGCTTTCATGCGGGCCAGCTTTCGGTCGGGGCGGGGGGCGGAGGGACCGCCTCCGCCGAACGCTACGCCGGGGGCGGGCGAGTGGTCGAGGCGGCGGCTCGGATCCGCAGGGGCTTGTGCGCTCCGCGGACGCCCTGCACCGCTCGGAGGCCGCGCCCGCCGGAGCGGCGGGTCAGCGAAGGACCGCCACCTCGTCGACGGTGTCGACCCGGGCGGCGGCGCGGACCTCGTCCGCCCGCCCCTCGGCGGCGAGCAGGCGGCCGGACTCGGACGCGGTGAGCAGGTGCGCGCACGCCCGGCGCAGGCCCTCGTAGGACGCGCAGGCCACCGCGGCCTCGGGCGAGACGTGGTCGATGCCCAGTCCGATGAGCGCGTCGACGACGGCGCCGGCCGCCAGCTGGTCCTCCATCGCGAACCGCGCCGCTCCGCTGTCATCGATGTCGCCGAGGGCGATCACGTTGACGCTGGTGCGCCCGCCGTTCTCGTGCTGGCGCTCCAGGATCCAGCGGGCGACGGCCGAGCGGTCGGCCAGGCCCGCGCGGACGACGCGGCCCTCCACACCCCCGAGGTCGGGGCCCTCGCCTCCGGGCAGAGCGTCGACGAGCACCGTGACGTGGGCGGGAGCGAGCACGCGGAGAGCGCGGGCGCCCCACTCGAAGCGGATCTGGTAGGTCGACTGGTCGACGGAGGCGGCGGGAGCGGTCACCCTGACACGGTAGCGAGCACCGGAGGCGCATACACGTCCGGGGCTCCGCGCGCACCCGGTTCCCGCGCAGGGGCGGGCGGAGGAGGATGTCCCTCGTGAAGGTGATGCTCAAGCACGTGCTCGACACCGACGCCGACTCCGCCTGGCGCGCCCTGCAGAGTCCGGCCGTGTTCCGGGAGGTGATGTCCCCGCTCCTGACCGCCGCGTCGCTGGACGAGGGCGGCTTCCGCCCGACCTGGGGGCTCGGCTCCCACGAGGTCGCGATGGACGCCCTCGGGATCGTGCCGATGGGCGCGCAGGAGATCGACCTCTCCTACCGCCGCGTCCCCTCGATGCCCGACGTGCGGATCCTGCGCGACAGCGGCGGGCCCCTCACCGGCTCCCTCCGCCTGATCACCGCGTGGGACCACCGCATGGCCGTCGCCCCGCTCCCCGACGGGCGCACGCTCTTCCGCGACCGCCTCGAGTTCTCGGCGGGCCTCGCCTCGGCCGCGCTCTGGCCGTCGATGTGGGCGTTCTGGCAGTGGCGCGGCATCCGCATCCGCTCCCTCGCCCCGTCCTGGCGCCACGATCTCGGTGCCGACACCCGCCCGCGCGGGGAGTCCGCCGCATGAGCCCCGACGGCGTCGCCGAGGAGGAGACCGAGCTGTCGCGCTCGGAGCTCCTGCGCCTCCAGTGGCCCTCCGCCGACGAGGAGGAGCAGGACGACGACGGCGTCTCGCCCCGCCGCCGCCTCACGACCGCGGTCGAGGTGTCGGACTGGCGCCGCCACGTCCAGGCCCTCTACGCGGAGGTGCGCCGGCTCTCGAACGTGGACCTGCTCGCCGCGCACGCGTCCTGGATCCGCGGGCGCAACGCGCTCTTCGCGCAGCACCCCTCCACCCCCCTCCTCCCGGCCGACCGCGCGCACTTCCGCTCGCTGCCGATCGCGCCCTACGACGCGGCCTGGCGCTTCGAGCTCGAGGTGGCCCCGGCCGAGGAGGCGCGGCGGATGGACGTGGAGACCGGCACCGACGGCACCGTCCCCTTCGAGCTGATCGGCACGGTCGAGGTGCCGGACGCCGGCAGCCTCGACGTCTGGCGCCTCGCGTCCTACGGCGGAGGCCTGTTCCTGCCGGTCAAGGACGCCCTCGCGGGGACACCCGGCGGCACCTACGGCGGCGGCCGCTACCTCCTGGACACCGTGAAGGGCGCCGACCTCGGTCCGGGCTCCGCCCCGGGGACGCTGGTCCTCGACTTCAACTTCGCCTACAACCCCTCCTGCGCCTACGACCCGGCCTGGGCCTGCCCGCTCGCCCAGGCGGGCAACCGGCTGCCGGTCGAGGTGCCGGTCGGCGAGCGCTACCGGGGCTGACGCCGACCCTGGACGTTCTCGGAGGGGCGGCCGATAGCCTCCGGGCGGCGCCGTCGTGCGCCGGAAAGCAGGAAAGCCGCATGCCCCGTCCCGTCCTCCTCGTCACCGGAACCTCCACCGGCATCGGCCGCGCCACCGCGATCGAGGCCGCGCGCGCGGGCTGGCGGGTGGTCGCCACCGTGCGGGATCCGGAGCGGGCGGAGGGCCTGCGCGCCGCCGCCGCCGAGGCCCGCGTCGAGCTCGACCTGCGGGCGCTCGACGTGACCGACGCGGACTCCGTCGCCGGCTGCCTCCGCGCCGTGGAGGAGGAGCTCGGCGGTCTCGACGCCCTCGTGAACAACGCCGGAGCCGGCCACCTCGGCACCCTCGAGCTGGAGGATCCGGAGGAGCTGCGCCGCGTGATGGAGGTCAACTTCTTCGGCACCGTCGCGGTCACCCGCGCCGCGATGCCGATGCTGCGCTCGTCCCGCGGCCGCATCGTCACCGTCTCGAGCGTCGGCGGCGCGATCGGGCAGCCGTTCAACGAGGACTACTGCGCGGCGAAGTTCGCGGTCGAGGGGTTCTTCGAGGCGCTCGCCCCCGTCGCCGCCTCCGTCGGCGTCCACGTGTCGCTGATCGAGCCGGGAGCGGTCCGCAGCAGCTTCGTCGAGAACGTCGGCATCGACGCGGCGGCGATGCTCGCGCAGGCCGGCCCCTACGCGCCGGCGCTCGGCGCCTACCTCGACCGCGCCGCGTCGTCCTTCTCCTCGACCCACGCGCAGGACCCGTCCGACGTCGCCGCCGTCATCCTGAAGACCCTGCGCGACCCGGAGCCGGCCTTCCGCGTGCAGACCTCGGACTGGGCCGGCGACTTCGTCGGGACCAAGCTGAGCGACCGCGACGGCTCCCGCGTGCAGGCCGCGATGCGCGGATGGATCGGCATCCACTAGAGTGGGATGGTGCGAGCGCAGCGACTGCGCTCCCCCGCGTCGTAGAACGCCCCTTGTCCCCTAGGACTCTGACCGTCGAGGATCCGTCCCGACCATCTGGCGCACGTGCATGAGGCCCCCGGCCGCGCGCACCGAATCGTACGGCGAACGGATGTGACCACCGTCACCTTCGCCCGAACGCCGATCACCCGCGCCCCGGCCACCGCCCGCGCGTCCTCGATCGGCATGATGCCCCCGAAAGGCACCACTCCATGTCGAACACCCCCCTCTCCTTCAGCGCCCTCGGCGTGCCGGCCCCCCTCGTGGCCGCGCTCACCGCGAGCGGCATCACCGAGCCCTTCCCGATCCAGGTCGACACGCTGCCCGACACCCTCGGCGGACGCGACGTCCTCGGCCGCGGCAAGACCGGCTCCGGCAAGACCCTCGCCTTCTCCATCCCGATGATCGCCCGCCTCGGCGGCTCGCTCGCCGGCGGACGCCGCCGCCCCGGCCGCCCGCTCGGACTCGTCCTCGCGCCGACCCGCGAGCTCGCCACGCAGATCACCGCCGCGATGCAGCCCCTTGCCGACGCCTACGGCATCGTCACCACCACGATCTTCGGAGGCGTCTCGCAGCAGCGCCAGGTCGCCGCGCTCAAGCAGGGCGTCGACATCGTCGTGGCCTGCCCGGGCCGCCTCGAGGACCTGATGAAGCAGGGCTTCGTGAACCTCGACGCCGTCGAGATCACCGTGCTCGACGAGGCCGACCACATGGCCGACCTCGGCTTCCTGCCGGTCGTCACGCGCATCCTCGACAAGACCCCCCGCGGCGGGCAGCGCCTGCTGTTCTCCGCGACGCTCGACAACGGCGTGGACAAGCTGGTCAAGAAGTACCTCCAGAACGAGGTGCTCCACTCGGTCGACGAGGCCAACTCGCCCGTCGCGCTGATGACCCACCACGTGTTCGAGGTCGACGGCCTCGACGCCAAGAACGCGCTCGTGAAGACGCTCGCGTCCGGCACCGGCCGCCGCATCCTCTTCACGCGCACCAAGCACCACGCGAAGAAGCTCGCCAAGCAGCTCACCGGCCAGGGCATCCCCGCGGTCGACCTGCACGGCAACCTCTCGCAGGTCGCCCGCGACCGGAACCTCGCCGCGTTCGGCGCCGGCACCGTCAAGGTCCTCGTCGCCACCGACGTCGCCGCCCGCGGTGTGCACGTCGACGACGTCGAGCTCGTCATCCACGTCGACCCGCCGATGGAGCACAAGGCGTACCTGCACCGCTCGGGCCGCACCGCCCGCGCCGGCAGCGAGGGAGACGTCGTCACCGTCGTCCTGCCCACGCAGCGCAGCGACGTGAAGACCCTCCTCCGCAAGGCCGCGATCCAGGTCGCGCCCCAGCAGGTGACGGCCGACTCGGCCGCCGTCGCGAAGCTCGTCGGCGACGTCGCTCCGTACGTCACCCCCAGCGCCGTCGTCGAGCCCGTCCGCGGCCAGTCGCAGGGCGGACGCTCGCAGGGCGCCAACGCGCAGCGCAAGCGCGCGGCCCGCACCGAGGGCACCGCCGCACCCCGCGGTGGACGCTCGACGGGTGCCGCGACCGGCGGAGGCGACCGCCCCCGCCGCGACCGCACCGCCGCCGAGGGACCCGCCCGCGGCGGCGCCCGCGGCGGCCGCAGCCGCTCGGCCGCCGGCGCCCCCTCCACCTCGGGCGGATCGCGCTCGTTCTACAGCACCGCGACCGGCGGAGCAGCCTCGGCCGCTCCCGCCCGCGAGTCCGCCGGCGGCGGCGCCCGCCGCGGCGGCCGGCGCGCGCAGGGCTGAACCGTCTTGTGCGCCGCGTAGCGGCGCACCGCGGTCGACTTCAAGGACGGTCGCGGCGCGCAGAGCGTGTCGCGACCGGCTAGGTCCGATCCGCTCACACGCGGATCGACCGTTCGCCTCGTGGGCAGCCGCTGAGCGGCGCACCGCGGTCGGCTTCAAGCACGGTCGCGACGCGCAGAGCGTGTCGCGACCGGCTGGGCCGATCCGCTCACACGCGGATCGACCGTTCGCCTCGCGGGGAGCGGCTGGTCCGGGGGCTGAGCGTTCGGTGATCGCACCTCAGCGCTCGTCCTGATCAGGACGCCGACATCACGAAGGGCCGGGGCCCGCGACTACTGGTCGCGGGCCCCGGCCCTTCGTCGTTCACGCTTCACCTCTTCGAGCGGAGTCCCGCGCAGGGAGCTCCGGAAGTCCTCACCGCGTCCTGATCAGGCGATCCCCTGCTGCGCCGTCCTCGGGCAGGGGCGCCGCCTCTCCTCGCCCGGTCACAGAGGTCCCGTGGATGCCGGATCCACGAGCCGAACGGCCGAGTCGCGTGCCGGCGGATCGGTCCAGGCGGACGCACGATGCTCCAGCCGGCCTGCTGTCCCTGCGAGCCGACCGCGGCGCGCCGCTATCGGCGCAGGAAGCACCGCGGCCGATCCGCGCCGCTAGGACAGGCGGCCGACGGAAGCGAGCGCGGCGCGGATCAGCGCGCCCCGCCCGCCCTCCATCTCGGCGGAGATCGCGTCGGAGCAGGCCTCGTCGGGGGTCATCCAGGTGAGCTCGAGGGCGTCCTGGCGGGGGTCGCAGGTGCCGGTGACGGGGACGACGTAGGCGAGGGAGACCGCGTGCTGGCGGTCGTCGGTGAACGGTCCCATGCCGGGCATCGGGAAGTACTCGGCGACGTGGAAGGGGAGCGGGCTCGCCGGGAGGAGGGGGAAGGCCATCGGGCCGAGATCCTTCTCGAGGTGGCGGAACAGCGCGTCGCGCAGCGTCTCGCCGTACATCACGCGGCCCGACACGATCGTGCGGGTGATCTGGCCGGAGGAGGTCGCACGCAGGAGCACGCCGACCTCGGTGACCTGCCCGAGCCCGTCGACCCGGACGGGCACGGCCTCCACGTACAGCAGCGGGAGCCGCCGGCGGATCTCGGCGAGTTCGTCGTCGGACAGCCACCCGGAGTTCGGGTCAGGGGTGCGCACGCTCATGCAGCCATTCTCACCCTTCGCGGCTGGTGTTCCGACCGGCGGCGGCGATCCCGCACTCAGGGGGATGATGGTGCGATGGGAATCGACGCGAACGCGGTCCTGTGGTCCTCCTCCGAGCGCGACCGCGTCGGCAGGCCCCTCCTGGTGCTGCTGCACGGCTACGGCTCGCACGAGGGGGACCTGTTCTCGCTCGGCGCCTACCTGCCGCTGGAGCCGGTCCTCGCGTCCCTCCGGGCGCCTCTCGCCCTGGGCGGCGGGGCGAACGCGTGGTGGCCCCTCCGTGTCCCGCTGGTGCCGGACGAGCCGCGGGCCGATCCCGAGGCCGTCGAGGCGGCGGCGGCCGGTGTGATCGAGTGGCTCGACGGTCTGGAGCACCCGGGCCCGGTGGGGCTGCTGGGCTTCTCCCAGGGCGCCGCGCTGGCGGTGCAGCTGCTGCGGCGCGCGCCTGGCCGCTTCGCCTTCGCGGTCGCCCTGTCCGGGTTCGTGGTCCCGCTCGCCGAGGGCGACGACGCGGACGAGCGGCTCGCCCGCGAGCGTCCGCCGGTGTTCTGGGGCCGCGGGACGCTCGACACGGTGATCCCGGAGGAGCTCGTGCGGGACGCAGCGGCCTGGTTCCCGGAGCACACGGCGCTCGACGCCCGGGTCTACGAGGGCGTCGCCCACGGAGTCGGGCAGGCCGAGCTCGCCGACATCGGCACGTTCGTGCGTCTCGGCTTCGCCTGACGGGCGGACTCCCCCGCGTCAAGGGCTCGCCCCCGGGCCGCGGCCCCGGCAATGTCGGAGGTGGCAGGGAGGATGGGTGCATGCCGGACGTCCTCGAGCGCTTCTCCCCCGCCACGCGCGCGTGGTTCGAGGGCGCGTTCCCGGCGCCGACCGCCGCCCAGGAGGGCGCCTGGTCGGCCATCTCGAGTGGAGCGCATGCCCTCGTGGTCGCTCC
This sequence comes from Rathayibacter sp. AY1F3, assembly GCF_002931975.1. Taxonomy (NCBI): domain Bacteria; kingdom Bacillati; phylum Actinomycetota; class Actinomycetes; order Micrococcales; family Microbacteriaceae; genus Rathayibacter; species Rathayibacter sp. AY1F3. Next base: position 345,702 of record NZ_PSVF01000001.1, read on the forward strand.
CACCGGCTCCGGCAAGACGCTCTCGGCCTTCCTCTGGGCGATCGACCGGCTCGTGCAGGGCCCGCCGCCGGAGGATCCGCAGCACCGCACGCGCGTGCTCTACGTCTCGCCGCTGAAGGCTCTCGGCGTCGACGTCGAGCGCAACCTCCGCTCGCCGCTCGTCGGCGTCACCCAGACGGCGCTGCGGCTGAGCGCCGAGGGCATCGGCAGCGCGCCGGCCACGGTCACCGTCGGGGTGCGGTCGGGAGACACGCCCGCCGCCGAGCGGCGCGTGCTGCAGAAGACGCCGCCGGACATCCTGATCACGACCCCCGAGTCGCTCTACCTCATGCTCACCTCGGCGGCGCGCGAGTCGCTCCGCGGCGTCGAGACGGTCATCGTCGACGAGGTCCACGCGGTCGCGTCGACCAAGCGCGGGGCGCACCTCGCCGTCTCCCTCGAGCGGCTCGACGCCCTGCTCCCGAAGCCGGTGCAGCGCATCGGCCTCTCGGCGACGGTGCGCCCGCGCGAGGAGGTGGCCCGGTTCCTCGCCGGCCGCTCCCCGGTCGCGATCGTGGCTCCGGCGTCCGAGAAGCAGTGGGACCTCAGCGTCGTCGTCCCGGTCGAGGACATGTCCGAGCTGGGGACGGCGGCTCCGCAGGACGGATCGACGATGGGGGCCACCGGTCCGCAGAGCGGGTCGATCTGGCCGCACGTCGAGGAGTCGATCGTCGACCGGGTCCTCGCGCACACCTCCTCCATCGTCTTCGCGAACTCCCGCCGTCTCGCCGAGCGGCTGACCGCCCGGCTCAACGAGATCTACGCCGAGCGCCGCGAGCTCGCCGCGGAGCGGGCGCGCGAGGCGGGCGAGCCCGTCGCCGTCGGGGCCCTGCTCGCCGAGGCGGCCTCCTCCTCCGTCCGCCGCTCCCCGGCCGAGGCGATGGGAGCGGCCGGGGGCACGAGCGGCAGCGGGCAGTCCGCGCCCGACGAGGAGCCGCTGCTCGCCCGCGCCCACCACGGCTCGGTGAGCAAGGAGCAGCGCGCGATCATCGAGGACGACCTGAAGTCCGGCCGCCTGCGCTGCGTGGTCGCGACCTCGAGCCTCGAGCTGGGGATCGACATGGGCGCGGTCGACCTCGTCGTCCAGGTCGAGACGCCGCCCTCGGTCGCGAGCGCCCTGCAGCGCGTGGGTCGAGCCGGCCACCAGGTCGGCGAGGTCTCGCGCGGGTCCTTCTACCCCAAGCACCGGGCCGACCTTCTCCACTCCGCCGTGACGACGGAGCGGATGCGCTCGGGCCTGATCGAGGCGATCGCCGTACCCGCGAACCCGCTCGACATCCTCGCGCAACAGACCGTCGCCGCGACCGCTCTCGAGAGCCTCGACGTGGATGACTGGTTCGACACCGTCCGCCGCAGCGCCCCCTTCGTGTCCCTGCCCCGCTCCGCCTACGAGGCGACCCTCGACCTCCTCTCGGGCCGCTACCCCTCCGACCAGTTCGCGGAGCTGCGGCCGCGCCTCGTCTGGGACCGCGACGCGAACACGCTCACCGGCCGGCCCGGCGCCCAGCGCCTCGCCGTCACCAGCGGCGGCACCATCCCCGACCGCGGGCTCTTCGGCGTGTTCATGGTCGGCGAGCCGGGCTCGACCGGCAACCGCGTCGGAGAGCTCGACGAGGAGATGGTCTACGAGTCCCGCGTCGGCGACGTCTTCGCGCTCGGAGCCACCAGCTGGCGCATCCAGGAGATCACCTACGACCGCGTGATCGTGACGCCGGCGTTCGGCGAGCCCGGGCGCCTCCCGTTCTGGAAGGGCGACTCGCAGGGGCGCCCCGCCGAGCTCGGCGAGGCGATCGGGGCGTTCACCCGCGAGGTGGGCGCCGCCGCCCCCGAGACGGCCCGCGAGCGCTGCACGGCGGCCGGGCTCGACGAGTACGCGACCAGCAACCTCCTCTCCTTCCTGGACGAGCAGCGCCTGGCCACCGGGCAGATCCCGGACGACCGCACCCTCGTGCTCGAGCGCTTCCGCGATGAGCTGGGCGACTGGCGGCTGGTGCTGCACTCCCCGTACGGGATGCAGGTGCACTCGCCGTGGGCGCTCGCCATCGGCGCTCGCGTCCGCGAGCGGCACGGCGTCGACGGAGCGGCGATGGCCGGGGACGACGGCATCGTCGTGCGGATCCCCGACACCGAGTCTGAGCCGCCGGGCTCCGAGCTGTTCCTGTTCGAGCGCGAGGAGCTGGAGCAGCTGGTCACGAGCGAGGTCGGCGGCTCCGCCCTCTTCGCCGCCCGGTTCCGGGAGTGCGCGGCGCGGGCGCTCCTGCTCCCGAGGTACAACCCGGGCAAGCGCTCCCCGCTCTGGCAGCAGCGGCAGCGGGCGGCGCAGCTCCTCGACGTCGCCCGCACCTACCCGACCTTCCCGATCATCCTCGAGACCGTCCGCGAGTGCCTCCAGGACGTCTACGACCTGCCCGCGCTGCTCCGGCTCGCCGCACGGCTGGACGGGCGCGAGCTGCGGATCCTCGAGGTCGAGACGCCGACCGCCAGTCCGTTCGCGCGGTCCATGCTCTTCGGCTACGTCGCTGCCTTCATGTACGAGGGCGACAGCCCGCTCGCCGAGCGCCGCGCGGCGGCGCTCTCGGTCGACGCGACGCTCCTCGGCGAGCTGCTCGGCCGGGCGGAGCTGCGCGAGCTGCTCGACCCGGCCGTCCTCGCGCAGATCGAGCGCGAGCTGCAGCGCGTCGAGCCCGAGCGCCGCCTCCGCGGGCTCGAGGGCGCCGCCGACCTGCTCCGGCTGCTCGGCCCGCTGACGCTCGATGAGCTCGGGGCGCGCCTGGTCGACGAGTCGGTCGCCTCGGCGGACGTCGCGAAGGCGCCCGCGATCGAGCGTGCGGTGCTCGAGGCCGACGTCGCCGCGCTCGTGAAAGCGAAGCGTGTCCTGCCCGTCGGGCTCGGCGGCGAGCAGCGGTACGCCGCGATGGAGGACGCCTCCCGGCTCCGCGACGCTCTCGGCGTGCCCCTGCCGATCGGCGTCCCCGTCGCCTTCATCGACCCCGTCCGCGATCCGCTCGGCGACCTCGTCGCCCGCTACGCGCGCACCCACGGCCCCTTCACCGCCGCCGCCGTCGCCACCCGCCTGGGCCTCGGCGTCGCGGTCGTCACCGACACCCTGCGCCGCCTCGCGGGCGAGCGCCGCGTCTCGGAGGGCGAGTTCCGCCCCACCGGCACCGGGACCGAGTGGTGCGATGCCGAGGTGCTGCGCCGCCTGCGCAGCCGCTCTCTCGCCGCGCTCCGCAAGGAGGTGGAGCCGGTGGACGCGGCCGCGTACGCCCGCTTCCTCCCCGCCTGGCAGCACGTCGGCGGCTCGCTCCGCGGCATCGACGGCGTGGCCTCCGTGATCGACCAGCTGGCCGGCGCGCCCATCCCCGCGTCCGCCTGGGAGTCGCTGATCCTGCCCGCCCGGGTGCGCGACTACTCCCCCGCGATGCTCGACGAGCTCACCGCGACCGGCGAGGTCCTCTGGGCCGGCGCGGGCACCCTGCCCGGCAACGACGGCTGGGTGAGCCTCCACCTCGCCGACACGGCAGGGCTGACCCTCCCCGTCCCCGCCGCCGAGTCCGTGACCCTGACCGAGCTCCAGCAGGAGATCGTCGGCGTGCTCGGCTCGGGCGGCGGCTACTTCTTCCGCCAGCTCTCCGACGCGGTCGGCTCCACCGACGACGCGGGCCTCGTCGAGGCCCTGTGGGAGCTGGTCTGGGCCGGGCTCGTCACGAACGACACCCTGGCGCCGCTGCGCACCCTCGTCGGCTCGACCGGCGGCGCCAGGGTGTCGTTCGTGACGAGCCCGGCCCAGACCAGCTCCCACAGGGCCTCGACGAGGCCCGCGTT
>NZ_PSVF01000010.1:0-112544 GCF_002931975.1 Rathayibacter sp. AY1F3
CCCCCGCCCGGACCCCGTCCCGCCCGGTCTGAACACACTGCTCCGCGGCTACTCGACCACCATCTACGGGCCCGCCCGGTCCCTATACCCGCGCCGCCATTACTCGACCACCAGAAGGACACCGGCGGCCGCAGGCTCGCACTCCGATCCGCCACCCTCTCGCCGCACCCTCCGAGGCGAACCGGCGATCCGCGTGCCAGCGGATCGTCGTAGCCGGACGCATGACGCTCTCACGAACCCGGCCACCCTCCCCAGCCGACCGCGCCGAGCCGGGCAGGGACCGGCTCGGAATTCAATACAGACAGTTCGGCCCCAGCAGGCTCTTCAGCTCACCGAAGAGGTCCGGGGTGATGCGCACGGGGAACGGGACCTCGAACACGCGGGCCGTGTCGCCCTTGATGAGCTTCAGCCGCACCTCGGTCTGGCCGGAGTGGCGGATGAGCACGTCGCTGAGCTGCGAGACCGTGTCGGTGGTCGCGCGCGACTCGGGCATCGAGACGGTGAGCGGTCCCGAGTCGCCGTCCTGGCTCATCTCGGGGGCGAACAGGCTGAACGCGTGCAGGTTCATCCCGTCGTCGCGCATGCTGACGCGGCCTCTGACGACGACGATGGAGTCGTTCGTGAGCGCCGGGGCGAACTCCTGGTACGCCTTCCCCATGAACATGCAGGTGATCTCGCCGCCGAAGTCCTCGACCTGGATCATCCCGTACTGGTTGCCGGAGGCCTTGGCCATGCGGTGCTGGACGCTCGTGACGAGGCCCGCGACGACCACGGTCTCGCCGTCGGCGATCGTCTCAGAGATCAGCAGGTCGGCGATCGTGGTGCTGTAGTGCTTGGCGAGCTCGGTCTCGAGTCCGGCGAGCGGATGGTCCGACACGTAGAGCCCGAGCATGTCGCGCTCGAAGGCGAGCTTGTCGCGCTTGGCCCATTCGGGCCGCTCGGGCACCTGGATCGCGGCCTGCGGCTCGTCCCAGAGGCTGTCGAAGTCGAAGCCGACCTGGCCGTTCGCCTCGTTGCGCTTCTCCCCCACCGCCGCCTCGACGGCGTCCTCGTGCACCTCGACCAGGGCGCGGCGGGTCGAGCCGAGCGAGTCGAAGGCGCCGGCCTTGATGAGCGACTCGATGGTGCGCTTGTTGGTCACCTGCAGCGGCACCTTGCGGAGGAAGTCGTGGAACGTCTCGAAGCGCCCCTTCTCCTCGCGGGCGGCCCGGATGCCCTCGACGACGTTCATGCCGACGTTGCGGACGGCGCCGAGGCCGAAGCGGATGTCGGTGCCGACGGCGGTGAAGAAGCCGATCGACTCGTTGACGTCCGGCGGGAGCACCTTGATCCCCATCCGCCGGCACTCGTTGAGGTAGGCGGCCATCTTGTCCTTGGAGTCGCCGACGCTGGTGAGCAGCGCGGCCATGTACTCCGCGGGGTAGTGCGCCTTGAGGTACGCCGTCCAGTAGGAGACGACGCCGTACGCCGCCGAGTGCGCCTTGTTGAAGGCGTAGTCGGAGAAGGGCAGCAGGATGTCCCAGAGGGTCTTGACGGCCTCCATCGAGTAGCCGTTCGCGATCATGCCGCCCGAGAAGCCCTCGAACTGCTTGTCCAGCTCGGACTTCTTCTTCTTGCCCATCGCGCGCCGCAGCAGGTCGGCCTGCGCGAGCGTGAAGCCCGCGAGCTTCTGCGCGATCGACATGACCTGCTCCTGGTACACGATCAGGCCGTAGGTCCCTCCGAGCACCTCCGAGAGCGGCTCCTCGAGCTCCGGATGGATCGGGGTGATCTCCTGCACGCCGTTCTTCCGCAGCGCGTAGTTGGTGTGGGAGTCGGCGCCCATCGGGCCCGGCCGGTAGAGCGCGAGGACTGCGGAGATGTCCTCGAAGTTGTCGGGCTTCATCAGCCGGAGAAGGCCGCGCATCGGGCCGCCGTCGAGCTGGAAGACGCCGAGCGTGTCGCCACGCGCGAGGAGGTCGTAGGCGGCCTGGTCGTCGAGCTCGAGGTCCTCGAGCACGAGGTCCTGTCCGCGGTTGGCGCGGATGTTGTCGAGGGCGTCGTCGATGATCGTGAGGTTCCGCAGCCCCAGGAAGTCCATCTTGATCAGCCCGAGCGACTCGCACGCGGGGTAGTCGAACTGCGTGACGATCTGGCCGTCCTGCTCCCGCTTCATGATCGGGATGATGTCCAGCAGCGGATCGCTGGACATGATGACGCCGGCCGCGTGCACGCCCCACTGGCGCTTGAGGTTCTCGAGTCCGAGCGCGGTGTCGAAGACCAGCTTGGCCTGCGGGTCCTCGGCGATGACGTTGCGCACGTCGAGCGCTTCCTTGTAGCGCGCGTGGGCGGGGTCGTTGATGCCGCTGAGCGGGATGTCCTTGCCCATGATCGCGGGCGGCATGGCCTTCGTCAGCTTCTCGCCCATCCCGAACGGGAAGCCGAGGACGCGCGAGGCGTCCTTGAGAGCCTGCTTCGCCTTGATGGTGCCGTAGGTGACGATCTGCGCGACGCGCTCGTCGCCGTACTTCTCGGTGACGTAGCGGATGACCTCGCCGCGGCGACGGTCGTCGAAGTCGACGTCGAAGTCGGGCATGGAGACGCGGTCGGGGTTGAGGAAGCGCTCGAAGATCAGGCCGTGGCGCAGCGGATCGAGGTCGGTGATCTTCATCGCGTAGGCCGCCATCGAGCCGGCACCGGAGCCGCGGCCGGGACCGACGCGGATCCCGTTGCGCTTGGACCAGTTGATGAAGTCGGCGACGACGAGGAAGTAGCCGGGGAAGCCCATCTGCAGGATGACGCGGGTCTCGTAGTCCGCCCGGTCGCGCACCTCCTGGGAGATGCCGTCCGGGTAGCGCTCGCGCAGTCCGGCCTCGACCTCCTTCACGAACCAGGTGTCCTCGGTCTCGCCCTCCGGCACCGGGAAGCGCGGCATGTAGTTCGCCGAGGTGTCGAACTGGACGTCGCAGCGCTCCGCGATGAGGAGCGTGTTGTCGCAGGCCTCGGGGTGGTCGCGGAAGACCTGGCGCATCTCGCGCGGCGACTTGAGGTAGAACTCGTCCGCGTCGAACTTGAAGCGCTTGGGGTCGTCGAGGGTGGTCCCGGACTGCACGCAGAGCAGCGCCGCGTGCGAGGTCGCGTCGTGCGCGTGCGTGTAGTGCAGGTCGTTGGTGGCGACCAGCGGGAGGTCGAGGTCCTTCGCGAGCCTGATGACGTCGCCGATCACCCGCCGCTCGATGTCGAGGCCGTGATCCATGATCTCGGCGAAGAAGTTCTCCTTGCCGAAGATGTCGCGGTAGTCGGCGGCCGCCTGGCGGGCCTCCTTGTACTGGCCGAGGCGCAGGCGCGTCTGGACCTCGCCGCTCGGGCAGCCCGTGGTGCCGATCAGGCCCTCGGAGTACTGCGAGAGGATCTCGCGGTCCATGCGCGGCTTGAAGTAGTAGCCCTCGATCGACGCGCGCGAGGAGAGGCGGAAGAGGTTGTGCATCCCCGTCGTGGTCGAGCTGAGCAGCGTCATGTGGGTGTACGCGCCGGAGCCGGACACGTCGTCCCCTCCGCCGTCGCCCCAGCGGATGCGGGTCTTGTCGGAGCGGTGCGTCCCCGGTGTGAGGTAGGCCTCGGTGCCGATGATCGGCTTGATCCCCGCCGCCGTCGCGGTGCGCCAGAAGTCGAAGGCGCCGAACACGTTCCCGTGGTCGGTCACGGCGATGGCCGGCATGCCCTCCTCGACCGCCGCGTCGATCAGCGGCTTCACCCGCGCTGCACCGTCGAGCATCGAGTACTCGCTGTGCACGTGGAGGTGGACGAAGGAATCGTTACTCGGCAAGGATGCGCCTCCGGCGGACTGCGGGCAGGGGAGGGATGGCCGGCGACAAGGGAGGGCCCGTGGACACGGCGGGAAGAAGTCTAACCGCGCTGGACGCGGGTCCGGCCGGGAGAGCGCGGATCACTCCCCGCGCAGTACCTCGAGGGCGTGCACCAGGTCGTCGGGGTAGGACGCCTCGAACTGCACCCACTCCCCCGAGCCCGGGTGGGTGAAGCCGAGCCGGACCGCGTCGAGCCACTGGCGGGTGAGGCCGAGCCGCTTCGAGAGGGTCGGATCGGCGCCGTACATCGCGTCGCCGACGCACGGGTGGCGCTGGGCGGCCATGTGCACGCGGATCTGGTGGGTGCGGCCGGTCTCGAGGTGGATCTCGAGGAGGGAGGCGAACGGGAAGGCCTCGATCGTCTCGTAGTGGGTCACCGAGGGCTTGCCGTCGGCGCGGACCGCGAACTTCCAGTCCGAGGACGGGTGGCGGCCGAGCGGGGCGTCGATCGTCCCGGCGAGCGGGTCGGGGTGGCCCTGTACGACCGCGTGGTAGACCTTCTCGACCGTGCGGTCGTGGAACGCGCGCTTGAGGTGCGTGTAGGCGCGCTCGGACTTCGCGACGACCATGAGGCCGCTCGTGCCGGCGTCGAGCCGGTGCACGATGCCCGCGCGCTCGGCCGCACCGGAGGTCGACACGGTGAAGCCCGCGGCGGCGAGGGCGCCGAGCACCGTCGGTCCCTCCCAGCCCACGGCGGGGTGCGCGGCCACTCCGACGGGCTTGTCGATCACCACGATGTCGTCGTCGTCGTGCACGATGCCGAGGCCGGGGACCGCCATCGGCACGATCCGCGGCTCCTCGCGCGGGCTCCACTCGACGCTCAGCCAGGTGCCGGCATGCACGCGGTCGCTCTTGTCGAGGACCCGTCCGTCGGCGCTCACTCCGCCCGCCTCGGCGACCTCGGCCGCGAAGGTGCGCGAGAAGCCGAGCAGCTTCGCGACGGCCGCGTCCACGCGGAGGCCGTCGAGCCCGTCCGGGACCGGCAGCTCTCGGGACTGCGCCATCAGCGTCCGCCGGGGCGGTCGGCGTCGCGGGCCGCCTCCTCGACGGAGGAGGCCGCTGCGGGGGCGCCCGCTCCGGGGGCGGCGGGAGCGCCGTCCTCGGACACGACCTGGTCCTGCTCGTCGCGGCCCGCGCGCTCACGGGTGCCGTCGAGGCCGACGCCCCGCACGCTCAGGAGGACGAACAGCGCCATCGCCGTGCAGATCGCGATGTCGGCGACGTTGTAGATCGCCGGGAGCAGCCACGGCGTGAAGAGGAAGTCGACGACGTGTCCGAGCCCGAAGGAGGGCTCTCGGAACAGCCGGTCGAAGAGGTTGCCGAGGGTGCCGCCGAGCAGCAGGCCGAAGAAGACGCCCCACGCGGTGGAGCGGATCCGGCGCGAGAACCAGATCACGGCGACGACGACGCACGCCGCGATGATCGAGAAGATCCAGGTCGACCCGCTCGCGAGGGAGAAGGCGGCACCCGGGTTCTTCACGTAGTGCAGGATCAGGACGTCGCCGAGGACATGGACGTCCTCGCCCAGGGTCAGGTTCGTCGTGACCAGGAACTTCGCGGTCTGATCGATCGCGAAGACCGCGAGCGCGACGAGGCCGAGGGTGACGAGCACCCTCGGCCTGACGTCCGCTGCGGCGGGACTACGCCCCAAAGCCCGACAGCGAGGACTCCGTCGACGCCGGCTGGGTGTCGAGGTCGCGGAGCTGGCCCTCGATGTAGCTCTTCAGCTTCTGGCGGTACTCGCGCTCGAAGGTGCGGAGCTCGTCGATGCGGTGCTCGACCGTCGCGCGCTCCTCCTCGAGCTTCGCGACCTGCTGGCGCTGCTTGGCCTCGGCCTCGGCGACGATGCGGGCGGCCGTGGCACGGCCCTCGGCGACGAGAGCGTCGCGCTTCTCGGCACCCTCGCGCACGTGCTCCTCGTGGAGGCGGCGGGCGAGCTGCAGGAGTCCGCTGGAGCTCTCGGCCTCGTCGACCGGAGCCGACTGCGAGGAGCTGACGGGAGCGACGACCGGTGCGGGAGCCGGGGTGGGCTCGGGCTCGGGCTGCGGCTCCGGCTCGGGTGCCTCGTCGACCACCGGGGCGGGAGCAGGAGTGCTCTCGCGCGGGGCGTCGGAGACTCGGGCGTCCGAGGGGCGGCTGTCGCCGGAGGAGAGGCGCTGACGAAGCTCCTCGTTCTCCTGGTTCAGGCGGCGGAGCTCCACGACGACCTCGTCGAGGAAGTCGTCAACCTCGTCCTGGTCGTATCCCTCACGGAACTTGGTCGGCTGGAACCGCTTGTTGACAACGTCTTCGGGAGTGAGCGCCATGGCTTTCCACCTTCGATTTCAAGTAGGTACACGTTTAACAACGCGCGACTAAAGCTAGCAACTTCAGGCGCACGGCGCAGTGCTGACACCGCGGGGAACGTCCGGACGTGCCAACGATACAGGGACGGTCAGGCGCGCTGGAGCCACGTGGCGATGTACATGCCCACGATGACGCAGAGCATGGTGAGGCTCCAGCCGAAATCGAGGGCGATCGGACCGATCGAGACCGGCTTGATCAGGCGTCGGAAGAAGCCGATCGGCGGGTCCGTGACGGTGTAGACGCCCTCCGCGGCGACGAGGCCGGCACCGCGGGGGCGCCAGTCGCGTCGGATCACGCGGACGAGGTCGAGCACGAACCGCGCCCACATCGCGAAGAAGTAGAGCAGCAGCACGAAGTACAGGACGCTCCCGAGGAGCGAGACGACGGAGGTCACCGGGGGCCAGGGCTCCCCGGGATCAGGACTTCGCGAAGAACGACGCGTCGGCGTCGCTCTCGGCGGAGGCGGAGTCGCCGGCGACGGTGATGTGCGACGGCGAGAGCAGGAAGACCTTGCTCGTCACGCGCTCGATGCGGCCGTAGAGGCCCTGCGAGAGTCCGCTCGCGAAGTCGATGAGGCGGCGGGCGTCCGCATCGCTCATCTGCGAGAGGTTGATGATCACGGGGATGCCGTCGCGGAAGTTCTCCGCGATGACCTGCGCGTCGCGGTACTGCTTCGGGTGGACGGTGAGGATCTCGTTCATCTCGGCGGGTGCCGTCGCCTTCGGGGTCTGGGGGGTGGGCTTGCGGAGCGGGGTGACCGTCGCGCGGGGCTGCTGCACCGGCTCGACGGGAGGGACGGGCTGCACCGGGGAGACCGGTGCGCGGTGGGCCGTCGCCGGGGCCGCCTCGACGGGCTCTGCGCGCTCGTACTCGACCTCTTCGTCGGCGAGTCCGAGGTAGACCATCGTCTTCTTCAGCGGGTTGGCCATGGGGTGTCCTCCGTGTCGTGTGTGCTCCCACAGGTGGGTCACCACGAGGTTAGGTGCGGGCGGGGCGTTCTCCGGTGATTGCCGATCCGATTCGCAGGTGTGTCGCACCCTCCTCGATCGCCTCGGCGAAGTCGTTCGACATGCCCGCCGAGATCGCCGTGGCGGAGGGCTCGACGGCGCGCACGCGGTCGGAGATCGACCGGAGCCGGGCGAAAGCCGGACGGGGCTCCTCGTCCAGCGGAGCGACCGCCATCACGCCGCGCAGCGTGAGGCCGGGCGCCCCGGCGAGAGCCTCGGCGAGGGGCTCGACGTCGGCGGGCGACGCTCCCCCGCGGTCGGGATCCTCGGTGAGGTTGACCTGCAGGAACACCTCGAGCGGCTCCTCCCCCGCCTCCAGCAGCGGGACGAGCGCGAGCCGGTCGACGGAGTGGACCGCGTCGGCGTAGCGGCGCACCTGGCGCGCCTTCTTGCTCTGGAGCTGCCCGATGAAGTGCCAGCGCGCAGCGGTCCCCGCCAGCTCGGCCGACTTCTCCTGCGCCTCCTGGTGCCGGTTCTCGCCGAAGTCGACGACGCCCAGCTCGAGGAGGTCGCGGAGCAGCGACACGGGGTGGAACTTGGTCACCACGATGGTCGTGACCGAGGACGCCTCGCGACCGGCCGAGCGGGTCGCGTCGGCGACCCGCTCGGAGACCTCGGCCCAGCGCGCGGCCAGCTCCGGATCCGGCACGACTACTTGAGGAAGTCGGGGATGTCCAGGTCGCTGTCGTCGTCGTCGAAGGACGGGTCGGCGACAGGAGCCGGGGCGGCGACGGGGGTGCTCGACCAGATCGAGCCGGCCGCAGGGGCGGCTGCGGGAGCCGGGACGGGCTCGGCGGCCGACTCGCTCGCCGAGCTCTGCTGCTGGCGCGGCTGGGCGATCGCGGCCTGAGCGGTTCCGCCCGGCTCTCCGCCGTCGAACCCCGCGGCGATGACGGTGACGCGCACCTCGTCGCCGAGCGTGTCGTCGATCACGGCACCGAAGATGATGTTCGCCTCGGCGTGCACCGCCTCCTGGACGAGGCGCGCCGCGTCGTTGATCTCGAAGATGCCGAGGTTCGAGCCGCCCTGGATCGAGAGGAGAACGCCGTGCGCGCCGTCGATGCTGGCCTCGAGCAGCGGTGAGGCGACGGCCAGCTCGGCCGCCTTGATCGCGCGATCGGCGCCGCGCGACGAGCCGATGCCCATCAGCGCCGAGCCCGCGCCCTGCATGACCGACTTCACGTCGGCGAAGTCGAGGTTGATCAGGCCGGGCGTGGTGATCAGGTCGGTGATGCCCTGGACGCCGGCGAGGAGCACCTGGTCGGCGGTCGCGAAGGCCTCGAGCATCGAGATGCCGCGGTCGCTGATCTCGAGCAGGCGGTCGTTCGGAACGACGATGAGCGTGTCGACCTCGTTCTTCAGCGTCGCGACGCCGGCCTCGGCCTGCGTCTGCCGACGGCGTCCCTCGAACCCGAAGGGCTTGGTCACGACGCCGATGGTGAGGGCGCCGATCGACTTGGCGATCCGCGCGACGACGGGCGCGCCGCCTGTGCCGGTACCGCCGCCCTCGCCCGCGGTGACGAAGACCATGTCGGCCCCCGCGAGGACCTCCTCGATCTCCTCGGCGTGGTCCTCGGCGGCGCGGCGGCCGACCTCGGGGTCGGCGCCGGCGCCGAGTCCGCGGGTCAGCTCGCGGCCCACGTCGAGCTTGACGTCGGCGTCGCTGAGCAGGAGCGCCTGGGCGTCCGTGTTGATCGCGATGAATTCGACACCGCGCAGGCCGAGCTCGATCATGCGGTTGACGGCGTTGACGCCGCCACCGCCGATGCCGACGACCTTGATCACGGCGAGGTAGTTCTGGTTTGAAGTCACGTCTCCGGCCTCCGGGCTGAACCTTAAACCTGTAGTTGAGGCTTAAAGTTATGCTGAGTATGCATTTGGGGTTCGGCTCCGACGGTAGGCGGAGTCCGGTCGCGCTCCCAGCAGACACGCCCGCAACGCTCGAAAGAACGCGCGGATCCGCCGCCGGTCAAGGCCGGGGCGCCACGACGGCGGCCTGGGGCGAGGACACGTCGTAGGTGCCGACGACGGCGGGGTCGGTCGCGGCCATCAGCTTCTCGAGCACGACGGCCTTGAGCGCCGACTCGTCCGACCCGCCCCAGACGACTTCCGTGCCGTTCTGCAGGGTGAGCGAGACGTCGTCGCCGGTCGTGGCCGTGGCGGCCGTCACCTGCGGAGCGAGCGATGCGGGCAGGGAGCGCAGCACCCGCGCGGTCGCGCGGAAGCCGGCTCCCGAGGCGTCGCCGGACGCGGTGGTGAGCACCGGGTAGCCGGGCTGCGCCGAGTCCGCCGTCTCGATGACGACTCCGGCCGCGTCCACGAGCTCGAAGCGGCCCCCCGCCGCGATCACGCCGAGGGGCGTGCGCTCGACGATCGACACCACGAGGGTGCTCGGCGGCCGGGTCTGCACCGAGTAGCTCTGGATGAGCGGGGACGCGCCCAGCACGCGGCCGACCTCGTCCCGGTCCACCAGGGTGAGCGGGACGCCGAGCTGGTCGTCGAGCTCGCTCTGCAGGGCGGCGGCGTCGACGCGCTGGGTGCCCGAGATCTCGATCGTGCGCACGGCCATGAGCGGCGAGAAGGCCGCGACTCCGACGATCAGGGCGAGGGCGACGAGCGACCCGGCCACGACCAGGGCGATCAGGCGGCGCCGACGCGCGCGCTTCGTGAAGCGGCGGACCTCCCCCCGCTCGTAGCGCCTCCGCTCGCGGGCAGCCCGGGAGACGGCCCGGTTCTCGGCACCGGGCAGACGCAGGCCCGAGAGGGTGCGGCGGACCGCGCCCGCGCGCGACCGAGTGCGCTCGGCCGGCTCCGGGTCCACGCGGATCGCGGTGACGATCCGGATCGGCTCGGTGTCCGGCTCCGGCTCGCCGCCGCGCGCGGGGACGCTCCGACCGCGCGCCGGAGGGCGTCCGCCGTCGGGCCGCTTCACGGCCGCTCCCCCGCTTCGGGCGCGAGGACCGCGGTCATCGTGCGACCGGCGCGGCCTCGCTCGCGCCGAGCGACTCGAGCACCTGCGGGATGATCCGGTAGACGTCGCCGCAGCCGAGGGTGATGACGAAGTCGCCCTCGCGCGCGATGCCGGCCGCGAGGCGGGCCGCCTCCGCCCAGTCCGGGACGAACGAGACGTGCGACGGGTCGGCGAACTTCTCGCTGACCAGCGCTCCAGTCACTCCGGGCTCCGGATCCTCGCGCGCCCCGTAGACGTCGAGGACGATCGTCTCGTCGGCGTAGCGCTCGAGCGTCTCGGCGAACTCGCGGGCGAAGAGGCGGGTGCGGCTGTAGAGGTGCGGCTGGTGCACGGCGATGATGCGGCCCTCGCCGACCACGGTGCGCGCGGCGGAGAGGGCGGCGGCCACCTCGGTGGGGTGGTGGGCGTAGTCGTCGTAGACGCTGACTCCGCGGACCGCTCCGTGCAGCTCGAAACGGCGCTCCGTGCCTCCGAACGCCGACACGGCCTCGAGCGAGGCGGCCGGATCGAAGCCCAGGCCCACCAGCACTGCGAACGCGCCGGCCGCGTTGATCGCGTTGTGCCGGCCGGGGATGCGGAGGCGGGCCGAGTAGCGCCTGCCCTCGTACTCGACCGAGAAGCCGACGGGGCCGACGAGGTCGAGGTCGACGACGCGGACGTCCGCCCCCTCGGCCTCGCCGAAAGTCAGCACCCGTCCGCCGTCCAGCCGCTCGGTGACGCGGACGGCGCCGGGGTCGTCGGAGGAGATGACGACGAGCTCGCTCGCGGAGGAGGCGAAGGTGACGAAGGCCTCCTCGAACGCCTCCAGCGATCCGTAGTGGTCGAGGTGGTCCGGGTCGACGTTCGTGATGAGGGCGACCGCGGTGTCGTAGAGGAGGAAGCTGCCGTCCGACTCGTCGGCCTCGACGACGAAGACCTCGCCGGAGCCGGCGGCGGAGGAGGTGCCGAGGCTCTCGATGATGCCGCCGTTGACGAAGCTGGGGTCGGCGTCGACGCCGAGCAGGCCGGTGACGATCATGCCGGTCGACGTGGTCTTGCCGTGCGCTCCGGCCACCGCGACCAGGCGCTTGCCGCGCACCAGCCAGGCGAGGGCCTGCGAGCGGTGCAGCACGGGCAGGCCGCGCTCCTTCGCGAGCAGGTACTCGGGATTGTCGGGCCACAGGGCGGAGGTGACGACGACCGCCTCGGCGTCCCCGAGGTTCGCCGCGTCGTGGCCGATGGCGACCGGGACGCCGAGCTCCCGCAGCTGCTCGACGGGGTGGGACTCGCGGACGTCGGACCCGGTGACCCGGTGCCCGGCGTGGTGGAACAGCCGGGCGATCCCGCTCATCCCGGAGCCGCCGATGCCGATGAAGTGGACCGAGCCGAGCTCGTCGGGGACGGTGATGCCGAGGTCGGGCTTGATCACGGGGCTCTCGCTTTCGGGTGGGTCGCGGCGGGCGGGAGGGGCCTCCCGCGGTGCGCCGGATCAGTGTAGACGGTGGGCGGGAGTGCTCTCCCGAGCCGCGCGGAGCGGGCTCAGCGCGGCTCGGAGAGGGTCGACTCGATCAGGTCGACGAGCCGCCCGGAGCCGTCGCGGACTCCCACGCGGGCGGCCCGGCGCGCCATCTCGTCGCGACGGGCGGTGTCGCCCAGGAGCGGTACGAGCTCCCGCTGGACCCAGCCGGGGAGGAAGGCGGCGTCCTCGACGAGGACCGCTCCCCCGGCGTCGACGACGCCGCGCGCGTTGTAGCGCTGCTCGCCGTTGCCGACCGGGTACGGGACGTAGACCGCGGGCAGGCCGAGGGCTGTCAGCTCGCTGACCGTCGCTGCCCCCGCGCGGGAGACGGCCACGTCCGCGGCGGACAGCGCGAGGTCCATCCGGTCGCAGTAGGCGAGGAGGTGGTAGCCGGCCACCCCCGGGTCCGTGATCTCGGCGCGGTCGCCCGTGATGTGGAGGACCTGGAAGCCGGTGGCGACGAGATCCCGGGCGGCGGCGTGCACCGTCGCGTTGATCCGTCGAGCGCCGAGGGAGCCGCCGGTCACCAGGAGGGTCTGCCGGGACGGGTCGAGGCCCAGCGCCGCCATCGCCTCGTCGCGGCGCGCGGCCCGGTCGAGCTCGGCGATCTCGCGGCGCAGCGGCATGCCGACGACCCGCGCGTGCGGCAGGGGCGTGCCCTCGAAGGCCACGCCGACCGAGCGGGTCGCGCGCGCGCCGAGGCGGTTGGCGAGCCCGGGGCGCGCGTTGGCCTCGTGGACGGTGAAGGGGACGCCGGCGCGGCGGGCCGCCAGGTAGGCGGGTGCTGCCGCGTACCCTCCGAAGCCGACCACCGCGTCGATCCGCCGGTCGCGGATCGTCCGGACGATGCCGGCGATGGTCGCGCGGAAGGCTCCGGGGAACCGCAGCGCCGCCGCGTTCGGGCGGCGCGGGAACGGCAGCCGCGGGATCACCGAGAGCTCGTAGCCGCGGAGGGGGACGAGGCGCGCCTCGAGCCCCTCGGCGGTGCCGAGCACGAGCACCTCGTCGCGCGGGTTCCGCCTGCGGATCTCGTCGGCCGTCGCGAGCAGCGGATTGACGTGGCCGGCGGTGCCGCCGCCGGCGAGCAGGTAGCGGGTCACTCCGCCGCCGCCTTCCTGCGGCGCAGCACGCCAGCGCCGGGCAGGGGCGCGGTCTGGGTGCGGGCGAAGGAGAGGACGACGCCGATGGCGAGGAGCGAGCTGAGCAGGGCGGTGCCTCCGGAGGAGATCAGCGGCAGCGGGACCCCCAGCACCGGGAGCACCCCCAGGACGACGCCGATGTTGACGAACGCCTGGCCGATCAGCCAGACCATGATCGCGCCGGTGCTGATCCGCACGAACGGATCGGAGGACGCGTGGATGACGCGGAAGAAGGCGACCGCGAGGACCACGAACAGCGCCAGGACGACGATCGCTCCGATCAGCCCGAGCTCCTCGCCGATAATGGCGAAGATGTAGTCGTTGTCCGCGGCGGGCAGCCAGGACCACTTGGCCTTGGAGTTGCCGAGGCCCACGCCGAAGATCCCGCCGGAGGCCATCGCCCAGGTGCCGTGCACCGGCTGCCAGCACGAGTTCTGGTACTCCTCGACGTTGGAGCAGTCGCCGAGGAAGGACATGATCCGGGTGAGGCGGTTGTCGCTGGAGACGGCGAACAGCACCGCTCCGATCGCGCCGACCACCACGATCGGCACGAGGACCTTCATCTGGACGTTCGCGTAGAAGAGTGCGGCGAGGACGATGCCCGCCATGATCACGACCGTGCCCAGGTCGCCTCCGATGAGGACCAGTCCGATCGCTGCGCCGCCGACGATCAGGACGGGGATGAGCGCGTCCTTCCAGTCCTTCGGCGACCGGTAGCGGCGGGCGAGCAGGAGCCCCAGCCAGAGGGCGAGCGCGAGCTTGATGATCTCGGAGGGCTGCATGCTGAAGGCGCCGAGTCGGATCCAGTTGCGGTTCCCGCCGACGGAGTCGCCGAGCGGCGTGAAGAGCACGAGGCACTGGAGGACGCAGCCGGCGATGAGCAGGATCGGCGTCACGCGCTTCCACACGCCGAGGGGCAGCCGCGAGACCACCAGCATCATCGGGATCCCGAGGAGGGCGAATCCGCCCTGGCGCAGGAAGCCGCCGAAGGAGTCGTCGCTCGACACGTAGGAGGTGACCGACGAGGAGGAGAGCACCATCGTCAGTCCGAACAGCACCAGGAAGAGCGTGGTGCCGAAAAGGAGGTAGAAGTTCGGCGAGTGGGAGGCGAAGACCTTCGACAGGACGATCCGCGCGGAGCGGGCCCCGCTCCGGTCCTTCCCGCGCGGTTCAGTGCGCGAGCGGCCCGCGGGGCGGCTCGTCGTCGGAGCGGTCATCGGCTCCTCCTCCCAGGTGTGTCGCCACGGCGGCCGCGAAGGAGCGGCCCCGAGCCGCGTAGTCGAGGAACTGGTCCATCGAGGCCGCGGCGGGTGCGAGCAGGACGACGTCCCCCGAGCGGGCGAGCGTCGCGGCCGCCTCGACGGCCGCCTGCATCACCGCACCAGTGTCGTCCGGCACCGCCTCGCTCACGGGGAGGGCGGGCGCGTGTCGTCGGAATGCCGCGAGCAGCGCCGAGCGGTCGGCGCCGATCACCACGGCGCCCCGCAGGCGGCCGACGTGCGCGGCCACGAGGGCGTCCACGTCGACGCCCTTGAGCAGGCCGCCGACGACCCAGACGACCGACGGGTACGCGCGCAGCGAGGCGTCGGCGGCGTGCGGGTTCGTGGCCTTGGAGTCGTTCACCCAGGTCACCCCGTCGTGCTCGGCGACGACCTGGATGCGGTGGGCGTCGAGCTCGAAGGACGCCAGCGCGGTACGGACGGCCGTGACCTCGATCCCGCACGCTCGGGAGAGCGCTGCCGCGGCGAGCACGTTCTGGACGATGTGCGGGGCGGCGAGGTTCCGAGCGGCGAGCTCGTCCACGGTGGTGATCTCGAGGGCACTGGTGCGGCGGTCCTCGAGGAAGGCGCGGTCGCAGAGGATGCCGTCGACGATCCCGAAGTCGCTCGGGCCGGGCACGCCGAGGCCGAATCCGATCGCCCGGGCGCCCTCCACCACCTCGGCGTCGAGGACCATCTGCTCGGTCGCCGCGTCGGCGCGGTTGTACACGCAGGCGACGCGGGTGCCGGCGTAGACCTTGCCCTTGGCCGCGCGGTAGGCGTCGAACGAGCCGTGCCAGTCGAGGTGGTCGTCGGCGATGTTGAGGCACGCGCTCGCGATCGGCTCGATCGCGCCCAGGTAGTGCAGCTGGTAGCTCGAGAGCTCCACGACGAGGACGTCGAAGCCCTGCGGGTCGCGGACCGCGTCGAGCACGGGCACGCCGATGTTGCCGCAGGGGGCGGCGCGGAGGCCGCCGGCCACGAGCATCGTCGCCGTGAGCTGGACGGTCGTGGTCTTCCCGTTGGTGCCGGTGACGGCCACCCAGTCGGCCGGAGTGCCGTCGGCGCGCACGACCTTGTCGCGGACACGCCAGGCGAGCTCGACGTCGCCCCACACGGGGATCCCGGACTCCGCCGCCCACACGAGGATCGGATGCGTCGGCCGGAAGCCGGGCGACACCACGACCAGCTCCGGTGCGAACGCGTGCAGCTCCTCCGGAGCGGAGTCGAGGCGGTCGGCCCGGTGCAGGCGGGAGCCGATCACCTCGAGCAGGCGCTCGCGCTCCTCGTCGGCGCGGTCGGCGAGGACCAGCACCTCGGAGCCGAGCTCGGTTAGCGTGTCGGCCACCGAGAACCCGGTGACGCCCAGGCCCAGCACGGCGACGCGCAGGCCGCGCCAGTCCGAGTGCCAGCTGCGGAGGGAGTCGGGACGGGCGGGATCGGTCATGCCAGCGACAGCCATTCCAGGTAGAAGAGCCCGACTCCGGCGGCGACGAAGATGCCGGCGATGATCCAGAACCGGACCACGACCGTGATCTCGGCCCAGCCCTTGAGCTCGAAGTGGTGGTGGAGCGGGCTCATCAGGAAGATGCGCTTGCCCCGGGTCAGCTTGAAGTAGATCCGCTGGAGGATGACCGAGCCGGTCACGATGACGAACAGGCCGCCGATGAGGATGACCAGCAGCTCGGTGCGGGTGAGGATCGCCAGGGCCGCGAGCGCGCCGCCGAGGCCGAGCGAGCCGGTGTCGCCCATGAAGATCTGCGCCGGCGAGGTGTTCCACCAGAGGAAGCCCACCAGGGCACCGGAGACGGCCGCCGCGATGATGGCCAGGTCGAACGGGTCGCTCACCTGGTAGCACTTGTCGACGACCTCGGGGTTGAGGTGCTGGTCGAAGCACCACTGGTTCGACTGCCAGAACCCGATGATGACGTAGGAGCCGATCGCGAGGATCGAGGACCCGGTCGCGAGTCCGTCGAGCCCGTCGGCGACGTTCACGCCGTTCGACGTGCTGGTGACGATGATGCAGATCCACAGCACGAACAGGCCGATGCCGATCCAGCCGAGGGAGGCGAAGTCGAACGGCAGGTCGCGGATGAACGAGATCGAGGTGGACGCGGGGGTGAGCCCGTTGGAGTCGCGGACCATGATCGCGATCACCGCGAAGGCCGCGGCGACGATGACCTGGCCGGCGATCTTCGCCCAGCCGCCGAGGCCGAGGCTGCGCTGGTTGCGGGTCTTCAGGAAGTCGTCGACGAAGCCGACGAGTCCGAGCCCGACCATCATGAAGAGCACCAGCAGGGCCGACGGCGCGATCGCCCGGTTGCCGAACAGCATCCCGAGGAAGTAGCCGACCACGGTACCGATGATGATGACGATGCCGCCCATCGTCGCCGTGCCGTGCTTGACGTGGTGCGACTTCGGTCCGTCCTCGCGGATGAACTGGCCCCACTGCAGGCGGTGGAAGAGGCGGATGAACAGGGGCGTCATCAGGAGCGTGAAGGCTCCCGAGAACGCGCCGGACAGGAGGAGTGCCCTCATCGGTGACGCTCCCCGAGACGGTCGGCGAGGAAGCGCAGCCCCGCGGAGTTGGACGACTTGACCAGCACGGTGTCGCCGGGTCGCAGGTAGTCCTCGAGGAGGTCGAACGCCTCGTCGGAGGTCTCCGCGAAGACGGACTCGCCGCTCCACGATCCCTCGCGCTCGGCCGCGACGTGGATCCGGCGGGCGCCTCGGCCCACCACCACGATCTGGGAGATGTTGAGGCGGACGGCCAGCAGGCCCACGCGCTCGTGCTCCTCGTCGGCCCACTCGCCGAGCTCGCTCATCTCTCCCAGGACGGCGACGGTGCGCCCCCCGGGCTTCGCGATCTGGGCGAGGGTGCGCAGGGCGGCCGCGGTGGAGTCGGGACTCGCGTTGTACGCGTCGTTGATGACGCGGACGTCCTCGCCGCCCAGGACCTCCATGCGGCCGCGCTCGGCGAGGGTGACGGTCGCGAGAGCCTCGACGATCGCGGGCAGCGCCACTCCGACCGAGAGCGCGGCGGCGGTCGCCGCGAGGGCGTTCATCACGTGGTGCTCGCCGAGGACGCGCAGCAGGAGCTCGGCGCGAGCGGCCTCGCGGCCCTCCCCCGCCGAGACCTCGATGGCGAAGCGGGTGCCGTCGGCGGTCGCGTCGATGTCGACGGCGCGGACGTCCGCGCTCTCGCCGCGACCGAACCAGAGGACCCGGGCGGCGGTGCGGCCCGCCATCGAGGCGACCCGGCCGTCGTCGGCGTTCAGCACGGCGACGTCGTCGGCGGTGAGGTCGGCGACCATCTCGGTCTTGGCCTCGAGCGTGCGCTCGATCCCGCCGAACTCGCCGGCGTGCGCGAGGCCCACGGCGAGGACGACGCCGACGTCGGGCCTGGCCATCCGGACGAGGCGGCGGATCTCGCCGACCGCGCTCGCGCCCATCTCGGCGACGAGGAAGCGCGTCGACTCGGACACCTGGAGCATCGTGATCGGCGCGCCGACCTCGTTGTTGAAGGATCCGCGCGGAGCGACCGTCTCGCCGACCCGCTCGAGGACGGTGCGGAGGAGGTTCTTGGTCGTCGTCTTGCCGTTCGAGCCGGTGACGCCGATGACGGTGAGCCCGCCCTTCGCGCGGACGCGCCGGACGACCTCGGTCGCCAGCGCTCCGAGCGCCTCGACGGAGTCGTCGACGAGGACCTGCGGCACGTCGAGGTCGAGCGGGCGCTCCACGATGAGGAGCGCGGCACCGCGCTCGAGAGCGGCGGGAGCGAAGAGGTGGCCGTCGGTGTGCTCGCCGCGCTTGGCGACGAAGATCCCGCCGGGCGCGATCTCGCGGGAGTCGGTCTCGGTCGCTCCGTCGATCACGGTGGCGGCCGTGGCGGACGAGCCGGCCAGGTGGAGGCGTCCGGAGACGGCCTCGGCGATCTCGGTGAGGGTGAGGGCGATCATCTACAGCCAGCCCGCCTCGCGCAGCGCGTGACGGACGTCGTCTCTGGCCGAATACGGCATGTGCACTCCTGCGATCTCCTGGTGGTCCTCGTGGCCGGGCCCGGCGTAGAGGATCGAGTCCCCTTCGCGCGCGAGGGCGACGGCGGCGCGCACGGCGGCGCGCGGGTCGGCGATCTCGTGGATCTCCCGGTCGGGCACGGCGGCCCGGGCGCCCTGGAGGAGCGCGGCGCGGATGGCGGCCGGATCCTCCCAGCGCGGGTGGAAGTCGGTGACGACTACGACGTCGGCGAGGCGGGCGGCGATGGCGCCCATGTCGCTCCGCTTGGTCGTGTCGCGGTCCCCGTCCGCCCCGAACACCATGAACAGGCGGCCGGGCGTGATGGTCCGCAGCGCCTCGAGCGCGTTCTGGAACGCGTCGGGGGTGTGGCCGTAGTCGACGTAGACGCGCGGTCCGCGCTCCCCCGAGACGAGCTCGGCGCGGCCCGGGATGTAGACGTCGAGACGGCTGTCCTCGAGCGCGTGCGCGACGGCGTCCAGGTCGAAACCCGACTCCACCAGCATCACGATCGCCAGCGCGGCGTTGGAGGCCATGTACCAGCCGATCAGCGAGACGGTGACGACGACGGAGCGGTTCTCGGGCCCCTCCAGGCGGAAGGTGGTGCTGTCGGGCGTCGCGTCCAGCACCGTCATCGACCAGTCGGCGGGCGTCGTCGGGGCGACTCCGACGACCGGCGAGCCGGCGAGCGTCGCGACGGGGATGCGGCTGCGCTCGGCGAGCTCGCGCCCCCAGGCGCTGTCGACCGTGACGACGCCGCGGCGTGCGCGCTCCGGCTCGAAGAGGTCGGCCTTGGCCTCGAAGTACTCGCGCAGATCGGAGTAGTCGTCGAGGTGGTCGTGGCTGAGGTTCGTGAAGCCGACGACGTCGAAGACGAGGCCGTCGATCCGGTGCCGCGTGAGCGCCTGCGCCGAGACCTCGATGGAGACCGCGCGGACGGCGGACTCGCGCATCCGCGCGAGCAGGCCGTGCAGCTCGCTCGCCTCGGGAGTGGTCAGCGAGCTGACCACGGCGACGTCGCCGATCCGGCGCTCGGCGGTGGAGCTGAGGCCGGAGACGACTCCGAGCCGGCGCAGCAGCGCGTCGAGGATGTAGACGACGCTCGTCTTGCCGTTGGTCCCCGTCACGCCGAAGAGCGTCGGGACGTCCTCGCGGGTGCGGTGGATCCACGCGGCGACGTCGCCGAGGGCGGCCCGCGGGTCGGGGGTCACCAGCACGGGCAGGCCGCTGTCGGCGGCGAGCTCCGCTCCGGCCGGGTCGGTCAGCACGGCGACGGCTCCGGACGCCGCGGCGGCCGACGCGAAGGCCGCGCCATGGGCACGGCGTCCTGCGACACCGACGTAGAGGTCCCCGGACTCGACCTGGTTCGAGTCCAGCGTGACTCCGCTCACCTCGACGCCCTCGAGGCCGCGGACCGGGCCGAGGGAGAACTCGGCCACGAGCTGCGAGAGGCTCCGCGGCACGGGGTGCTCGGGGCGGAGGGAGGACTGCGGGCGAGGGTCGTGCACTGCCCGCTCTTTCTCTCGTTCTGATGCGTGGATCGTGGTCCCGGCGGGGCTCACCACGTCGTCGGGTACTCGACGGGCGGCACCGTGGACGGCTCCACCCGGTTGGTCTTGAGCACCTGGGTCATGACCTGCTGGAAGACGGGAGCCGTCGCCTGGGACGTGTTCATCTTAACCGGATCGGCGATGGTGACCGTCACGACGTACTCCGGGTCCTCCGCCGGCGCAAGCCCGGCGAGCGAGACGGTGTAGCTCTTCGAGTAGCCGCCCTTCCCGTCGGGCTGCTGCGCGGTACCGGTCTTGGTGGCGATGTTGTAGCCGTCGACGTGGATGTCGTTCGCCAGCCAGCCCTCGTTGTAGTGGGTCTGCAGCATGTCGACGACCTGCTTCGCGGCCGAGCTCGACACCACCTGGGTGCCCGTCGCATCGGGGACGTCCACGACGGAGCCGTCGGCCGTGGTGCAGCCGTCGATCAGCTGCGACGGGAGCCGCACTCCGCCGTTGCCGAGCGTCTGGTAGATGCTCGCGACCTGCACCGCGGTCGCCGAGACGCCCTGGCCGAACATCGTCGTGTAGTTCGTCTGGTTGTCCCAGTCCTGGTAGTCGGCGAGCAGGCCGCCCTCCTCGCCGGGGAAGCCGCTCGTGGTGGGCGTGCCGAGACCGAACTTCTGCAGGTAGTCGTAGCGGGTCTGGGCCGACAGGCGGGAGCCGAGCATCGAGATGCCGACGTTCGACGAGTCCTTGAGGATGCCGGTCAGCGTGTAGTTCGTCGGGGTGTGCGCGAAGTCGTCGCTGAACGAGGCGCCGTCCTTCTCGAAGGAGTCCGGGACGACGACCTGGGTCGTCGGGCCCGCCTGGCCCTGGTCGATCAGCATCGCGGCCGTCATCGGCTTGAAGGTCGAGCCCGGCTCGAACGGCGCGCGGAAGGCGCGCGAGCTGCGGTCGGCGGAGGCGCTCGCCTCGACGTTGTTGGGGTCGACGGTCGGCGTCTCGGCCACGGCGAGCAGCTTGCCGGTCTTGACCTCCTGCACCACGACGATCCCGTAGCTGCCGCCGACCTCGGCGACGCGCTGCGAGAGGACCTGCTGGGAGTAGTACTGGAGGTCGGAGTCGATGGTGAGCTTCAGCGTCCCGCCGTCGACGGCCGGAGTCTCCGAGACGGTGCTGCCCGGGATCCGGACGTAGTCGGCGCTGCGCTCGTAGCTCTCGGACCCGTTCTGCCCCGCGAGGCAGGTGTTCTCCGCGTACTCCATGCCCTCCTGGGCCGCTCCGTCCGCCCCGACGTAGCCGACGAGGTTGCCGGCCACCGCGCCGTTGGGGTAGCTGCGTCCCTGCTGGGTCTCGAAGTAGGTCCACGGGATGTCGAGCGCGACGAGCTTCTGGTAGGCCTCGAGGTCGAGCCCCTCCGAGAGGATCAGGTAGTTGGCCTTCGCGTCCTTCGCGAGCGCGGCGTCCACCGCTCCGGTGATCTGCTCGACCGACTGCCCGGTGATCGCGCCGATCTCGGAGGCGGCCTGCTGCACGCTGACCATGACCTTCTGGTCCTCGCCCAGCTCGCGCGGGAACTCGGCCACGTTCTTCGGCGAGGTCGTCAGCCGGTAGCGCGTGGTGGTGTCCGCGAGCACCGTGCCGGAGCGGTCCACGATGGGGCCGCGCTGACCGTAGGTGACGACGCTGTTCGACTGGTTCTGGGCGGCCGCATCGGTGAGCTCGTTCGCCCGCACGATCTGGATGTCCACCAGCTTGCCGATGAAGAGTCCGACGACGGCGACGATGATGACGAACGTGACGGCCGTGCGGCGTCTGCTCGAGCGGTGGTGTCTCACTGCGGCGGTGTCCTTCTTGCTCCGGGCGGGCGGGCCGCCGTTCGTCGGGTCCGGATGGTCGTCGTGCGCCCCGCGGGGCGGGTGCCCGCGTGGAGGCGGACCGCGACGCCGTGAGTCAGTGCGTGATGGGCGCGGGCAGCTCGCCCTGCAACGGTACGGCCGCGCCGTCGACAGCCGGGGAGGACGCGCTCGCGCCGGGCTGGAGAGCCGGGACGAGGGCGTTGGGCACGAGCGGCGCGGAGGCGGTGCCTGCGACTTCGCTCGACGCGGCGGAGGAGGGGTCGCCCAGCACGGCGCCGTCCGAGAGGCGGAGGTAGACCGGCGCGGTGTTGGCGACCATGCCCAGGCCCTGTGCGGCGGTGGCGAGGTTCTGCGGCGAGCTCAGCGTGTCGACGGCGTCCTGCTTCTCCGCGTTGCTGCGGGTGAGCGACTTCTGCTCGGTCTGCAGCGCCGAGATCTGGTAGGCCCCCTGCGAGAGGCCGACGCTCACCAGGAGCTGGACGACGATGATCGCGAAGAGGCCGGCGACGGCGACGATCCCGTAGACGAGCTTCGGGCGCGACTGCGCCTGACCGGCCGGGACGGCCTCGATGCGGGGGCGGGGCGCCTCCTCCTCGGGGCGTGCTCGGCGGGCGGTGTCGATGACGGCGGGGTCGATGACGGCGGTGGCGCTCATGCGGTGCTCCTGATCCTCTCGGCCGCGCGCAGACGCACGGGTGTCGCTCGGGGGTTGCGGGCCTTCTCGTCGTCGGAGGCGAGCTCGGCTCCGCGGATGACGAGTCGGAACTCGGGTCGATGCTCCGGCAGCTCCATCGGGAGGCCGGCCGGGGCGGTGGAGGAGGACGCGGCCTGGAGCGCGCGCTTGACGATCCGGTCCTCGAGCGACTGGTACGCCTCGACGACGATCCGCCCGCCCTCGTTGATCCGGCCCAGCGCGGCGGGGATCGCCCGCTCGAGGACGGACAGCTCCTGGTTGACCTCGATCCGCAGCGCCTGGAAAACGCGCTTGGCGGGGTGGCCGTTCCGCTGGATCGCGACCGGGGTCGCCGCCTGGATGATCTCGACGAGACGGCCGGAGCGCTCCAGCGGGGCGTCGCGGCGGGCCTCCACGATCTTCTTGGCGTAGCGCGCGGCGAGGCGCTCCTCGCCGTACTCGTGGAAGATGCGGCGCAGGGCGGTCTCGTCGTACTCGGCGAGGATGCTCGCCGCCGTGAGCGGGGCGGTCGAGTCCATCCGCATGTCCAGCGGCGCGTCCTTGGAGTAGGAGAACCCGCGCTCGGTCTCGTCGAGCTGGAGCGAGGAGACGCCGAGGTCGAAGAGCGCACCGTCGATCGTGTCGATGCCCAGCTCGTCGAGCACGTCGGGCAGCTCGTCGTAGACGGCGTGCACGAGGTCGATCCGGGAGGCGTGGGCGGAGAGCCGCTCCCCCGCGAGCTGCAGCGCCTCGGGGTCGCGGTCCAGGCCCACGAGGTGCAGGCCGGGGAAGCGCTCGAGCAGCGCGAGCGAGTGCCCGCCCATGCCGAGCGTCGCGTCGACGACGACCGCCCCGTCGCGCTCCAGCGCCGGAGCGAGGAGCTCGACGCAGCGCTCGAGCAGCACCGGGAGGTGCCGCTCCTCGGTCGGGCGCGGAGCGTCCTTCGGAGTGTTCTCTGCCATGGCGGTCCCGCCGTTCCCGTTCCTGTCGTCCGATCCCCATCCACCTCGCGTCCGGACACCGGGGAAGGTGCGTCCGGGCGCCGAGTGGCTGGGAGTCGCGCGACAGGACCTAGAACAGGCCGGGGATCACCTCCTCCTGGGTGTCGGAGAACACGGACTCCTGCTCCTGCAGGTAGGTCTCCCAGGCGCCCTGCGCCCAGATCTCGGCGCGGTTGCCCGCTCCGATGACGGTGAGGTCGCGGTCGAGGCCCGCGTACGCACGCAGCGGAGCCGGGAGGGTCACGCGGTTCTGCTTGTCCGGCGTCTCGGCGCTCGCGCCCGAGAGGAACACCCGGAGGAAGTCCCGCGCCTGCTTGCTGGTCACCGGCGCCTGCCGGATCTTCTCGTGCATCACCTCGAACTCGGCCTGGCTGAACACGTACAGGCACCGCTCCTGGCCGCGCGTGACGACGACTCCGGAGGAGAGCTCGTCGCGGAACTTGGCGGGGAGGATCACGCGGCCCTTCTCGTCGAGCTTGGGGGAATAGGTGCCGAGGAACACGGACTGCCCCCCACTTCTTCCGGCCAAGGATGGTGTGTCCTCCACAGTACTCCACTTCCCCCCACTCACAACCCCGGCGCGGCGCGGGGCGCGCCGGAGAGGCCCCGGTCATCCGCGTGTTTCCGCGGAATCGCGACAGTGGGGCGAAGTGGAGGGGGAAGGCCGCGGGAGGGAGGCCGCGGGCACGAAAAAAGGGCCGATCCGTGAGGATCGACCCTGTGGTGGAGCGGAGGGGAGGCTAGCCGCGCCCGTCTCCGCGGTTGTCCCACCTGTCGTTCAGACGGTCCATGAAGCCGGACCCCTGGCGGTTGCCCGAGCGGGGCTTCGACGGACGGCCGACGTCGGGCAGGCCGGGCTCGGAGGAGCCGCCGGCGGCCGGGCGCATGGCCACGATCACGCCGCCGAGCATGAAGGCGAACCCGAGGATGCCGACGAGGGGCTGGCGCACGACCACTCCCGCGACGAGCACGGCGAGACCGAGGATGCCGAGGAGGATGCCGAGCACGAGGGCCCGGTAGTTGGTGCCGCCGCGTCCCTTGCCGACCGCCGCCACGAAATCGGCGTCGTTCTGGTAGAGGTTCCGCTCCATCTCATCGAGGAGCCGTTGCTCGTGTTCCGAAAGCGGCATCGTGACCCCTTCAGGGTGCGGCGTCGACCCTTTCGGGGATCGGCACCGGAATAGGCGGCGTCTGGGCTCGACCGGTCGGGCGGCGCTTCAGTGTAGACCGAGCCCGACGCAGGCACCAGGCACCTTCGGTGCATAGGCTGGTCGGGTGAACCACAGCTCTCGACTGGTCGATCGCGTCCAGCTCCGAATCGATGAATTCCTCACCGGGCGCACGCCAATTCTGCGCTCCATAGGAGAGGACGTCTCCGCCCTCGGCGACCTTTCGCGGGACTTTCTCAGCGGGGGCAAGCGGTTCCGCGCGCGCTTCTGCGAGGCGGGCTGGAACGCGGTGTCGAGCACCTCGAGCGAGGCCCATCCGAGCGGCTCCGATCCGATCGCGAGGGTGGGCGCCGGGCTGGAGCTGTTCCACGCCGCCGCCCTCGTCCACGACGACGTGATCGACAACTCCGACACCCGCCGCGGCGCTCCCGCGGCCCACCGGCGCTTCTCCTCCTTCCACGCCGACGGCGGCTGGACCGGCGACCGCGACGAGTTCGGCCGCTCCTCCGCGATCCTCCTCGGCGACCTCCTCCTGGTCTGGTCGGACGAGATCTTCGCCGCGGCGGAGTGGTCGCTCGGGGATCGAGTCGCAGCCGAGCGCGCGCGCGCGGAGTTCAACCTGATGCGCACCGAGGTCACGCTGGGCCAGTACCTCGACATCCTCGAGGAGAGCGCGTGGGTGCAGCACCCCGAGCACGAGCACCTGCAGCGGGCGGAGCGGGTGGTGGTCTACAAGAGCGCGAAGTACAGCATCGAGGCGCCGCTGGTGATCGGCGGCTCCCTCGCCGGCGGCGACGACGCTCAGCTGGACGCCCTGCGCCGCTTCGGGCTCCCGGTCGGGATCGCCTTCCAGCTGCGCGACGACGTCCTCGGAGTCTTCGGCGACCCGGCGGTGACGGGCAAGCCGGCCGGCGACGATCTGCGGGAGGGCAAGCGCACTGTGCTGCTCGGCCTCGCCCGCGGCGCGTGCTCGCCGGGCGAGCGGGCCGAGCTCGACGCGGTCGTGGGCCGGAACGACGCCGACGCGGCGTCCATCGCGCGGGCGCAGGAGATCATCGCGGGCAGCGGCGCCCTCGAGCGGCTCGAGGAGCGCATCGACCAGGAGGTGGCCGCGGCGATCGCGGTCCTCCCCGACGCGCCGCTCCGCACGGAGGGCGTGGCGGAGCTGCGCGAGCTGGCCGCCCAGGTCACGGTCCGCACCTCCTAGGAGCGGACCGGCGGGATCAGGCCAGGGCCTGGGCGACCCGCCGGACCTCGGCCTTGCGGCCGGCGCGGAGGGCGACGATCGGGCTCGTGCCCAGGCTCTCCTCGACCGTCAGCATCCAGTCGACCGCCTCGTCGTCGGTGAAGCCGGAGTCGGCGAGCAGGATCGCGGTGCCGCGGATCTCGCTCATCGGCTCCCCGTCGCGGAGGAAGAGGGCGGGGACCTTCAGCACGCCGTCGCGGCGGGTGCCGAGCAGGTGGCGCTCCTCGAGGAGGCGGCGGACCCGGCCGGCGCCGAGCCCGGTCAGCTCCACGAGGTCGGGGACGGTCAGCCACTCGAGCTCGGAATCGGTCGAGGTGGCGGGGGAAGCGGACGAGTCGGTCACGCGTCAAGACTGCCACGAGCCCGGAGGGCCGCCAACTGCGGGCGCCCCGGAGAAGGAGTCGGGCCCGTCCTGCGCCGCCCGGGCGTCGCTCACCGGTTCCCCCGGGCGTCTTGCCTAGACTCGTCGCGTGACCACCAGCCAGCTCGACCCTCTCCTCGGCCGTCTCGTCGACGGCCGGTACGAGGTGCGCTCGAGGATCGCCCGCGGCGGCATGGCGACGGTCTACCTCGCGCACGATCAGCGCCTCGAGCGCCGCGTGGCGATGAAGGTCATGCACGGCCACCTCTCCGACGACGCGACGTTCAAGAACCGCTTCGTCCAGGAGGCGCGCTCCGCCGCCCGTCTCGCCCACCCGAACGTGGTCAGCGTCTTCGACCAGGGCCAGGACTCGGACATGGCCTACCTGGTGATGGAGTACCTCCCCGGGATCACCCTGCGCGACCTGCTCAAGGAGCGCGGCCGGCTGACCGCCCAGCAGGTCGTCGACATCATGCACTCCGTGCTCTCGGGTCTCGCCGCCGCGCACCGCGCCGGGATCCTCCACCGCGACCTCAAGCCCGAGAACGTGCTCCTCGCCGACGACGGCCGGATCAAGATCGGCGACTTCGGCCTCGCGCGCGCCGCCTCCGCCAACACCGCCTCCGGTCAGGCCCTCCTCGGCACGATCGCCTACCTCTCCCCCGAGCTGGTCACGCGGGGCACCGCCGACACCCGCAGCGACATCTACGCCATCGGGATCATGATCTACGAGATGCTCACCGGAGAGCAGCCCTTCACGGGCGAGCAGCCGATGCAGATCGCGTACCAGCACGCGAACGACTCCGTCCCGTACCCCAGCGCGACGGTCGCCTCCGTCCCCACCTCGCTCGACGAGCTCGTCCTCTGGGCGACCGAGCGCGACCCGGACATGCGGCCCCGCGACGCCGGTGTCATGCTCGCGCAGCTGCTCGAGGCCGAGCGGCTCATGGGCATCACTCCGAGCGACCGCCGCGGCGACACGCAGGCGGTCACCCCGCTCCCGGCGCCCGTCGCCGATCCGGCGCCCGCGACGGCCGTCTTCGATACGGCGGAGCCCGGGCAGACCTCGGTCTTCGACCCGGCGCCGGCCCCCGGAGCGGTGCTCGTGGTCGACGAGGACGACGACACCGTCGCCCGGCTCGCGAGCAGGCGCCGCGTCCGACGGCGCCGCGGCGTCCTGCTCACGGTGGTCGTCCTCCTCCTGGCGCTCATCGGCGGCGGGACGGCCTGGTGGTTCGGCGAGGGACCCGGCGCGATCGTGTCGATCCCGGACGTCGTCAGCCAGTCGCAGCAGGACGCGACGGCCCAGCTGCAGGCGCAGGGCTTCGAGGTGCAGCCGCAGGAGACGCCCGACCTCACCGTGCCCGCAGGGACGGTGGTGAGCTCCGATCCGCCCGGCGGGCAGGGGGTGCACAAGGGCTCCGTCATCACGCTGACCGTCTCGAGCGGGCCGCGCCAGCTGCCGGTCCCGTCGCTCGCCGGCCTCTCGGAGGCCGACGCTGCCGCCGCGGTGACGGGCGGCTCCTTCACCGTCGGCGACGTCTCGAAGATCTTCGACGCCGACGTCGATGCGGGTGTGGTCGTCTCCGCCTCGCTGCCTGACGGATCGGCGCTGCCCGAGACGATGTCCGAGACCAGCACCATCGCGATGGTGGTGAGCCTCGGACCGATCCCGAACGTCGTCGGCCTCTCGATCGACGACGCGACGGCGAAGGCGGAGGCGGCCGGTCTCGCCCTCGACCGCAGCGGCGAGGACTGGAGCGACACCGTGGCCGCGGGCGTCGTCCTCACGCAGGCGAACCCGGAGGCGCCCGCCGTGACCGGCGACACCGTCTCGGTCGTCGTGTCGAAGGGGCCCGAGCCCGTCGCCGTGCCGAACGTCGTGGGGATGAACCGCGACGAGGCGAAGGCGGCCCTCGAGGCGGCGGACCTGTCGTGGAGCTACTCCCTGACGACGCTCGGCCCGCTGATCGACGCGGCGCCGAACGAGCTGACCAAGGTCACGAACCAGTCCAACAAGGCCGGCGATCTCGTGCAGCGCGGCACGACGATCCAGCTGTCGATCACCATCACGACCTGACGCCGCCGGTCGAGCCCTCAACGAGGACTCGACCGGCGGTCGGGGTCGGATCAGATCGCGCGGCCCCGGAGCTCCTCCGCCACGAGGAACGCGAGCTCGAGCGACTGCATGTGGTTGAGGCGCGGGTCGCAGACCGACTCGTACCGCGTGGCGAGCGTCGCCTCGTCGATGTGCTCCGAGCCGCCGAGGCACTCGGTGACGTCGTCGCCCGTGAGCTCGACGTGGATGCCGCCCGGGTGCGTCCCCGCGGCGCGGTGCGCCTCGAAGAAGCCCTTGACCTCGTCGACCACGTCGTCGAAGCGACGGGTCTTGTAGCCGGTCGGCGTCGTCAGCCCGTTGCCGTGCATCGGATCGGTCACCCACAGCGGCAGGGCGTCGCTCCGCTTGACGGCCTCGAGCAGCGGCGGGAGGGCGTCGCGGATCCTCCCGGCACCCATGCGGGTGATGAAGGTGAGGCGACCGGGCTCCCGCTCGGGGTCGAGCTTGTCGATCAGCTCGAGCATCGTCTCGGGCGTGGTCGACGGGCCGAGCTTCACGCCGATCGGGTTGCGCACCCGCGACAGGAAGTCGACGTGCGCGCCGTCGAGCTCGCGGGTGCGCTCGCCGATCCAGATGAAGTGGCTGGAGGTGTTGTACGGCGTGCCGGTCCGCGAGTCGATGCGCGTCATGGGGCGCTCGTAGTCCATCAGCAGGCCCTCGTGGCCGGTGTAGAACTCGGTGCGCTTCATGCCCTCGAAGTCGGCCCCGCACGCCACCATGAACTTGACCGCGCGGTCGATCTCGCGGGCCAGCTGCTCGTAGCGCTGGTTCTGCGGGTTCTCGGTGAAGCCCTTGTTCCAGTAGTGGACGAGGCGCAGGTCGGCGAATCCGCCCTGCGTGAAGGCGCGGATGAGGTTCAGCGTCGAGGCGGCGGTGTGGTAGCCCTGCACGATGCGGCGCGGGTCCGCGGCGCGGGACTCCGGGGTGAAGTCGTAGCCGTTGACGATGTCGCCGCGGTAGGCGGGCAGGGTCACGTCGCCGCGGGTCTCGAGGTCGCTCGAGCGCGGCTTCGCGAACTGGCCGGCCATCCGGCCCATCTTGATGACGGGCATGCTCGCGCCGTAGGTCAGGACGACGGCCATCTGCAGCACGGTCTTGACGCGGTTCCGGATCTGCTCGGCGGTCGCTCCGGCGAAGGTCTCGGCGCAGTCGCCGCCCTGCAGGAGGAACGCCTCGCCGCGGGCCGCGGCTCCGAGACGCTCGCGCAGCTGGTCCACCTCGCCGGCGAACACCAGCGGAGGGAGCGCGGCCACCTCGGCGGACGCCGCTCGCACGGCCTCCGCATCGGGCCACTGCGGCTGCTGCTTGATCTCGAGCTCGCGCCAATAGTCCAGGCCGGCGACCACGGAGGGGGCGGCGAGGACGTACGGTTCGTTCGGATCGATGACCACGAGGGTGTTCCCGGTTCTGACGGGCGCCAGCGGCGCGCGGAGGGCCGCCGTCCGGACGGACGGCAGCGGTTGACGAGCTTATCGCCTGGCAGGGCGCTCGGCCGGGAGGGGCCCCCGGCGTCGAGCGGGCGCTCAGCGGGTGAGGGCCGCGCGCTTCTCCTTGACCGAGGTCGCGTAGACGTCGAGGTACTCCTGGCCGCTCAGGGCGAGGAGCTCGTACATGATCTCGTCGGTGATCGAGCGGAGGATGAACCGGTCGCCCTCCATGCCCTCGAAGCGGCTGAAGTCG
The DNA here is from genome assembly GCF_002931975.1 of Rathayibacter sp. AY1F3. Taxonomy (NCBI): domain Bacteria; kingdom Bacillati; phylum Actinomycetota; class Actinomycetes; order Micrococcales; family Microbacteriaceae; genus Rathayibacter; species Rathayibacter sp. AY1F3. The sequence goes on from NZ_PSVF01000010.1 coordinate 29,681, forward strand.
AGCGGCTCCCCGAAGACGATGCCGATGCGGCCCAGCTTCGGCAGGCGCTTGCCGATGGGCATGATGCGCGCGGTGTCGATCATGGCGACCGGGATGACGGGCACGCGGGCCTCGAGGACCATGCGCGCGACTCCGGTGCGGCCGCGGTACATGCGGCCGTCGGGGCTGCGCGTGCCCTCGGGATAGATGCCCAGGGCGTGGCCGCCCGCGAGGACGCGGAGTCCCGTGTTGAGCGAGGCCTCCGACGCCTTGCCACCGGAGCGGTCGATGGGCAGCATCCCCGTGGCGGTGAAGAACGTCCGCGTCGCCCAGCCCTTGAGGCCCTTGCCGGTGAAGTAGTCGCTCTTGGCGAGGAAGACCATGTTCCGCTCGATCACCAGCGGGAGGATCACGGAGTCGATGAAGGAGAGGTGGTTGCTCGCGAGGATCACGCCGCCGTTCTGCGGCACCTTGTCGGCGCCGACCACCCACGGCCGGAAGATCGTCTTCAGGAGCGGGCCCGCGACGATGTGCTTCATGAACCAGTAGAACATCGGGCTCCTCGGCGGTGCGGCGGATCGGGTGCGGCGGGTGCCGCTAGAGGGAGCTCGCGTGCAGGCGCGCCAGGTCGGCGGCCCCCACGACTCCGGCGTCGTTGACGAGCTCCGCGATGCGGAACTCGGGCTCGGGGTGGTAGCCCCGGGCGGGGAGGTTGTCGAGGTAGGCCTGGCGGATGGGGTCCAGCAGGAGGTCGCCCGCCTGCGCCACTCCGCCGCCGATGACGAACATCTGCGGGTCGAGGACGGCGCTCAGGCTGGCCGCCGCCTCGCCCAGCCAGTGGCCGAGCTGTCGCAGCGCCGCGAGGGCGCCGAGGTCGCCGGCGGTGATCAGCTCGGAGATGAGGTGGCCGTTCAGCTCGCCGCCGTTGCGGGCGCGGGCGTCGGCGATGCCCTGGCCGATCCCGCCCGCGTCGGCCAGCTCGCCGGCGAAGCGCTGGAGCGCGCGGCCCGAGCCGTACTGCTCGATGCAGCCGCGGGCGCCGCAGCCGCAGGGCAGGCCTCCGGGGACGACGCGCATGTGCCCGATCTCGGCCGCTGCGCCGAAGCCGCCGCGCAGGAGCCGGTCGTTGATGACGATCGCGCCACCCACTCCGGTTCCGATGGTGAGCATCAGCATGTCGCTGACGAGGCGGCCCGAGCCGTAGCGGAACTCGGCCCAGCCGGCGGCGTTCGCATCGTTCTCGATGATGATCGGCAGGTCGATGCGGGCCGAGAGCTTCTCGCGGAAGGGCTCGTTGCGCCAGTTGATGTTCGGGGCGTAGTAGACGATCGACTGCGAGGCGTCGATGAAGCCGGCGGCGGCGACTCCGACCGCGGAGACGTCTCCCGGGAGCAGGCCGGAGCGCAGATGCTCGACCATCTCGACCACGACGTCGACGATCAGCTCGGGGTGCCCGGCGGGAGTGGGCCGACGGTCCTCGCGGAGGATCCCCCCGAACTCGTCGACCAGGGCTCCGGCGATCTTCGTGCCGCCGATGTCGATCCCGATCGCGTGCACGCGAACCGCCTTCCCGTCGCCACCGGCGCGGCAGCGTCGGCGGGCCGCCCTGAGCGGCGGCCAGGACGAGTGTAGTGACCGCGAGCGCTCCGATGCGGCTCAGCGGCGAGACCCGGCGACGCGTGTCGGCCCTCCTCGCGGAGCCACCCCTGGATCGTTACCCTGAACGGATCCACAGCTTGCGCCGCGCCGGTAGGGTGGAGACGACGTTCATTCAGGTACCGAAGGAGTTGCCGTGGACCAGTTCGATTCCCCCCTGGTGGTTCCGGCCGATACCCAGGCCAACACGACCGCCCTCCTGCTGGACCGCGTCCGCGAGACGCCCGATCGCCCGCTCTTCGCGCTGCCCGACGGCGACGGCTGGCGCGATGTGACGGCGCAGGAGTTCCTCGACCAGGTCACGGCCCTCGCGAAGGGCTTCGTCGCCGCCGGCCTCGAGCCGGGCGAGAAGGTCGGGCTGATCTGCAAGACGCGCTACGAGTGGACGCTGATCGACTTCGCCGTCTGGTTCGCCGGCGGGGTCCTCGTCCCGGTGTACGAGACCTCCTCCCCCGCGCAGGTGCAGTGGAACCTCGCCGACTCCGGCGCGCACGCCGTGATCGTCGAGACCCCCGAGCACTTCGCCCGCTTCGACGAGATCCGCGCCGACCTTCCCGAGGTCCGACTCGCCTGGCAGATCGGGCTGGGCGATCTGGACAAGCTCGTCGCGCGCGGCGTCGACGTGCCGGACGCCGAGATCGAGCGCCGCCGCTCGATGGCGACCGGCACCGACATCGCGACGATCATCTACACCTCCGGCTCCACCGGCCGCCCCAAGGGCTGCATCATCCGGCACTCGAACTTCGTCGAGCTCAGCCGCAACTCGGCGGTCGCCCTGACGGAGCTGATCCACCAGCCCGGCGCGTCGACGCTGCTGTTCATCACCACCGCGCACGTGTTCGCCCGCTTCATCGCGATCCTCTGCGTGCACGGCGGGGTGAAGGTGGGGCACCAGGCCGACACCAGGCAGCTGCTCCCCTCGCTCGCGTCCTTCAAGCCGACGTTCCTCCTGGCCGTGCCGCGCGTGTTCGAGAAGGTCTACAACTCCGCCGAGCAGAAGGCCGAAGCCGGGGGGAAGGGGAAGATCTTCCGCCGCGCGGCCGACGTCGCCGTCGCCCACTCGATGGCGCTCGAGGCGGGCTCGGTGCCGCTCGCTCTGAAGCTGCAGTTCCTCCTCTTCGACCGGCTCGTCTACTCGAAGCTGCGCACCGCCATGGGCGGGAACGTCCGCTTCGCCGTGTCCGGCTCGGCGCCGCTGGGAGACCGGCTCGGGCACTTCTTCCACAGCCTCGGCATCAAGATCCTCGAGGGCTACGGCCTCACGGAGACGACGGCGCCCGCCACCGTCAACCGCACCGAGCGGTTCAAGATCGGCTCGGTGGGCCCGGCGATGCCCGGGGTCTCGATCCGGATCGCGGGCGACGGCGAGATCCAGGTGCGCGGCATCGACGTCTTCGGCGGCTACTGGAACAACGAGGCGGCGACGGCCGAGTCGTTCGACGGCGAGTGGTTCCGCACGGGCGACCTCGGGACCCTGGACGAGGACGGGTACCTACGCGTCACCGGGCGGAAGAAGGAGATCATCGTCACCGCCGGCGGCAAGAACGTCGCTCCGGCGGCGCTGGAGGATCCGATCCGCGCGAACCCGCTGGTCGGCCAGGTCGTCGTCGTCGGCGACCAGCGCCCGTTCATCGCCGCACTGGTCACGCTCGACTCCGAGATGCTGCCGACGTGGCTCGCGAACAACGGGCAGGACAAGGGCCTCTCACTCGAGGACGCGGCCGTGAACCCGGTCGTTCTGGCCGAGGTGCAGCGGGCCGTCGATGCGGCGAACGAGCGCGTGTCCCGTGCAGAGTCGATCCGGAAGTTCGTGATCCTCCCGACCGAGTTCACGGAGGCGAGCGGTCACCTGACTCCGAAGATGAGCATCAAGCGAAACGTCATCCTCGCCGACTTCGCCGACACCATCGCCGCCGTCTACTCCGCCGCCCCCGCCACCGAGGGCATCTCCCTCCGCTGACCCCGCGCTCTCCCGCCGTTACCAGCAGGCCGTCCCGATCGCAGCCGCCTCCGAGAAAGCGCGCCCAGCTCTATCCCGTCGGCGGAACGCCCGACGCTCTCCTCGACGCGCCCCTGTCGCGGTGCCGACCGCGCCGGGCCGGGCAGGGACCGGCTCCCCCTCAACACAGCCGTAATTGGTGAAGCGCAGGCCAGCGCTTCACCGTCGGCGGAACGCACGACGCTCCACGAAACGCCCCCACCTCGCCAAGCCGACCGCGCCGAGCCGGGCAAGGACCGGCTCCCCACCAACACAGCCGTATCCGGGAAAGCGCGTCCCAGCGCTTTCCCGTCGGCGGAACGCACGACGCTCCATGGAACGCGCCCACCTCGAGCGGCCGACTGCGTGGAGCCGGGCAAGGACCGGCTCCCCACCAACACAGCCGTATCCGGGAAAGCGCGTCCCAGCGCTTTCCCGTCGGCGGAACGCACGACGCTCCACGGAACGCGCCCACCTCGAGCGACCGACTGCGCGGAGCCGGGCAAGGACCGGCTCCCCACCAACACAGCCGTATCCGGGAAAGCGCGTCCCAGCGCTTTCCCGTCGGCGGAACGCACGACGCTCCACGGAACGCGCCCACCTCGAGCGGCCGACTGCGCGGAGCCGGGCAAGGACCGGCTCCCCACCGACACAGCCGTATCCGGTGAAGCGCGTGCCAGCGCTTCACCGTCGGCGGAACGCACGACGCTCCACGGAACGCCCCCACCTCGCTGAGCCGACCGCGCCGGGCCGGGCAGGGACCGGCCCGGAATCGAACTCAGAACCAGTCGGATTCCCGGACGGCCTTCATGGCGGCGCGGCGGTCGTCCTGGGAGAGGCGGTCGAGGTAGAGGCGTCCGTCGAGGTGGTCGCATTCGTGCTGGAGGGCCTGGGCCATGAGGCCGTCGCCTTCGAGGACGATCTCGTTGCCGTCGAGGTCGGTGCCGCGGACCTTCGCGTGCGGGTAGCGGATCGCGGGGTACCAGAGGTTCGGGACGGAGAGGCAGCCCTCGTCGACCGGTCGCGGGTCTCCGCTGAGCTCGATGATCTCGGGGTTGAGGATGTAGCCGATGACGCCGTCGACGTTGTAGCTGAAGGCGCGGAGGTTGACGCCGATCTGGGGGGCTGCGACGCCGGCGCGTCCGGGCGGGCGGACGCTGTCCACGAGGTCCTCGACGAGGCCGCGGACGCCGGCGTCGACCGTCTCGATGGTCGTGGACGGGGTCTTCAGGACCGGGTCCCCGAAGATGCGGATCTGGCGTTCGGTCATGTGGTGCGCTCCCTCAGGGCCTCCTCCGCGCTCAGGAGGGCGTTCTCGACGACTTCGCTCGCTGCGGGGTGCGGCCAGTACTGGCTGCGGGCGAGTCCGCGGATGCCGGTGCCGGCGCTGGCGGCCTGGACGAGCGGCTGAATGAGGATACTGGCCTGCGGTCCGATGATGTGCGCGCCGAGGAGGGTGCCGTCGAGTCCGACGACCAGGAGGCAGGCGCTGGAGTCGTCCTCGAGCGCCCAGCCGAAGGCGGTGGAGCCGTACTCCTGGGTGACGGTGACGACGTCCAGGCCCTGGTCCCGCGCTTCGGCCGCGGTGAGCCCGAAGTGGGCGATCTGCGGGTGGGCGAAGATCGCGCCGGGCACCGGCGAGAGGGTGTTGGAGAGCAGCTCGCCCGGGTGCAGGAGGTTGTGCGCCACGAGGCGCGCCTCGTGGTTGGCGACGTGCTTGAGCTGCCAGCGGGACGACACGTCGCCGAGGGCGAAGAGGCCGGGCACGGGGCGTCCGCCGGAGAGGACGCGCTGCTCGGTGTCGACGCTGATCCGGCCGTCCTCGTGCAGATCGATCCCGACGGAGGCGGCGGCGACCGTGTCGCTGTTGGGGTCGCGGCCGAGCGCGACGAGCAGCAGGTCGGTCTCGACCGTCGTGCCGTCGCTGAGGGCGACGCGGAGCCCGTCAGGGCGGGCGTCGACGCTCTCGGCGCTCACTCCGGTGAGCACCGTGTACCGCTCGGCGGCGATCCCGGTGAACCGGCGCGAGACGTCCTCGTCGAGGGCGCGGAGGAGGCGGTCGCCGCGGACGGCGACGGTCACGGCGGTGCCGAAGGAGGAGAAGACGTGGGCGAACTCGACGGCCACCGCGCCGCCGCCGAGGATCAGCATCCGCTCGGGGAGCTCGTCGAGCCGCATGACGGAGGAGGAGTCCTGGATGCGGGGGTCGGGCTCGTACGCGGCGAGGAGCGGCCTGGGCCGCGAGCCGGCGGCCACGACCACCTGCGGCGCACTGATGCGGGCACCGCTGGCGCTGACGAGGACGTGCGGGCGGTCGCCGTCTCCGAGCGACTCGAAGCCGAAGCTCTCGCGGAGGACGGTCACGTTCGGGGAGCGCTGATCGCGGTACTCGAAACCGCCCTCGCTGATCGCGTCGATCCGGCCGAAGACCCGGTCGCGCACCTCGGCCCACTCGGGGCGGCGGAGGCGGGAGTGGACGCCGATCGGGGCGCCCTGGTCGACGTCGGTGACCACGTCGGCGACATGGACGAACATCTTGGTCGGGATGCAGCCGGCGTTGAGGCAGGTGCCGCCGAACCACTCGCCGTCGTCGAGGATCGCGACCCGCAGGCCGTCGAACTCCGGACCGACGATCGAGTTGCCGGAGCCGGCCCCGACGACGATCAGGTCGAAGGCGTCGGTGGACGCGTCGGGCCCGTCGGTGCGGTCCTGGTGCGCGGCGGACGCCGCCCCGGAGCCCCGGGGCTCAGACACGTCGGACCGGCATGCCCTCGACCACGAGCGCGGCGAGCAGGCGTGCGGCGTCCTTCGTGCCCTCGCGCAGCTGCTCCCACTTCACCACGGAGCCGGCGGCGAGCACCGGGTCGTAGGGGATGCGGACGATGTCGCGGACGCGGGAGCGGAAGTGCGACTCGATCTCCTCCAGCTTCACCAGGCTCGTGCCCTGCGTCGCCGTGTTGAGCGCGACGACCGCGTTGCGCACCAGGGCGCCGTAGCCGTTCGCGTCCAGCCAGGTGAGGGTCTCGGAGGCCAGGCGGGCCTCGTCGACGCTGCCGCCCGAGACGATCACCACTGTGTCGGCGCGCTGCAGCGTGGGCCGCATCACCGAGTGCACGATGCCCGTGCCGCAGTCGGTGAGCATGATCGAGTAGAAGCGCTCGACCAGATCGGCGACCACGTTGTAGTCGTCCTCGTCGAAGGCCTCGGAGAGCTGCGGGTCGGTGTCGGAGGCGAGGACGTCGAGCCGGGTCTCGTCGCGGGAGACCATCGTCGAGAACTCGGTGAATCCGGTCACGCCGGCCGCGCGGTTCACGACATCGCGGACGGTCGCCCGCGTCTGCTTGGGGACGCGCTCGGCCAGGGTGCCGCGGTCGGGGTTCGCGTCGACCGCGATGATGCGGTCCTCGCGCGCATCGGCGAGGGCCATGCCCAGGAGCGTCGTGACCGTCGTCTTGCCGACGCCGCCCTTGCGGGTCATGACCGGGACGAAGCGGGTGCCGCCCTCGAACTGCCGGCCGATCCGCTCGTCCATCGCCTTCCACGCCTTCACCTTCGCGGAGTCGCCGAGGTTGACCGTGTGGAAGGTCAGGCCGTAGAGGAAGCGGTGCCAGCCGCCCGTGGGAGCGGGACGGGTCTTGCGGTTGACCTCCAGGAGCCTGTCCGGGGTGAGCATCGACGCCGACTCGGGCACGGCGGCGCTCGGCGCGGACGGGGCGGGAGCGGCGCTCGAGGACTCGGCGCGGAGGCGGTCGCGGCGCGTGGGGACGGCGGCGGGCTCCCCCGCGGACTCGGACGCCGCGGGCTTCTCGGCGGACTCCGCTCGGGCGGGGATCCCCGCCGAGACCGGTCCGTTCGCGCCGGACGGGTGAGCGGGAGCCGGTGAGGGGGTCGGAGCAGGACTCGGCTCCGGGGGCACGAGAGCGTGCGAGCGCGAGGGCGGCAGGCCGAGGCGGCCGACGTCGATCGCGTCCTCGTCCTCGACCGGAGCAGGGGCGGTGGAGCGGCGCCGCGGGCCGGGCGGGGTGATCCGCACGCCGTCGGGCAGGAGGGTCGGAGCGGTGTCGCTCGCTCGCGGGGAGTACTGACCCGATTCCCGAGCCGCGTCCATGGCGGTCCGCGGCGTGGGACCGGTGCCGGTGTCGGGCTGTTCGTCGTTGCGCTCATCCATGCGAACGAGCCTCCTTCCGCTCAGGACGAGTGTACCGGCGGGCCCGGATCGCGCCGGGCGGCTTGGTCGGAGCGCGCTCCGACTGCTAGTGCGGCCCGCTTCCGGAGGCGGCGCGGACGGCGCGTGCAGCGAACGGTTAGGTTCTGCCGCCCGGAGGAACGTAAAGTAGTCAGCCATGCATGTACTCAGCGTGAGCTCCCTCAAGGGCGGCGTCGGCAAGACCACGGTGACGCTCGGCCTTGCATCCGCGGCGTTCTCGAAGGGCCTGCGAACGCTGGTCGTCGACCTCGATCCCCAGTCCGACGTGTCGACCGGAATGGACATCAACGTCGCCGGCCACCTCAACATCGCCGACGTCCTGACGTCGCCGAAGGAGAAGATCGTCCGCTCGGCGATCGCCCCCTCCGGCTGGACCAAGGAGCACCACGGCACGATCGACGTGCTGATCGGCAGCCCCTCCGCGATCAACTTCGACGGGCCGCACCCCAGCATCCGCGACATCTGGAAGCTCGAGGAGGCCCTCGCGAGCGTCGAGGCCGACTACGACCTCGTGCTGATCGACTGCGCCCCCTCGCTCAACGCCCTGACCCGCACGGCCTGGGCCGCGAGCGACCGCGTCGCCGTCGTCACGGAGCCGGGCCTGTTCTCGGTGGCCGCCGCCGACCGGGCGCTCCGGGCGATCGAGGAGATCCGCCGCGGACTCAGCCCGCGCCTCCAGCCGCTGGGCATCATCGTCAACCGCGCCCGCGTCCAGTCGCTGGAGCACCAGTTCCGGATCAAGGAGCTGCGCGACATGTTCGGACCGCTCGTGCTCAGCCCGCAGCTCCCGGAGCGGACCTCCCTCCAGCAGGCGCAGGGCGCGGCGAAGCCCGTGCATGTCTGGCCTGGGGAGAGCGCTCAGGAGATGGCGCACAACTTCGACCTGCTGCTCGACCGCGTCATCCGCACCGGACGCATCGGCGAGCAGGTCCCCGCCGCGACCTAGGGCCGGCGGGTCCGCCGGACTTCTCCGGCTCGAGGTCTCGGGACGCGGGCGATGCTCGGTGCCCGAGGAGTACCAGGGACGGCGCCGGCGGACGCTCGCCGTCGGAGTTCAGCGCGGACTCTCGATGCGCGGGCGGAGCGCGCTACTCGATCAGCATGACCGCACACGAGCGGAGCCCGTTGAGAGATCAGCACGGCGGGACGCGAGCGGAGCCCGTCGTCGGATCCGCAGGGCGGGACACGGACGGAGCCCGTCATCGGACCAGCAGGGTGAGCGGGCGTGATCGGCGGGGAGCTCGCGTCCGGCGGACGGTTCACGCGGGCGGGGCCCGCCATTCGACCAGCACGGTGAGACTCGGGTGGCGCCCGTTGCTCGCACAGCACGGCTGCAGGCGGGTCCGCTCCTGACTAGTTGAGCGCGCGGAGGAGACCCGGGAGTCCCCGGAGCAGCGGCCGCCCCGCGAGGGGTGGGCGGTCAGCCGACGCGGCGGGAGGCGCGGCGCTGGGCGAGCTCGTCGCCCGGGTCGACCGACTGGTGGTCGAGCTCGACGAGGCTCGACTCGACCTCGCGGAGGACCTTGCCGACGGCGATGCCGAAGACGCCCTGGCCGCGGCTGAGCAGGTCGATGACCTCGTCGTTCGAGGTGCAGAGGTAGACGCTCGCGCCGTCGCTCATCAGGGTCGTCTGCGCGAGGTCATCGACCCCGGACTCGCGGAGCTGGTTGACCGCCGTGCGGATCTGCTGGAGCGAGATCCCGGTGTCGAGCAGGCGCTTGACCAGCTTCAGCACGAGGATGTCGCGGAAGCCGTAGAGGCGCTGCGTGCCGGAGCCGGACGCGCCGCGCACGGTGGGCTCGACGAGCTCGGTCCGCGCCCAGTAGTCGAGCTGACGGTAGGTGATCCCTGCGGCGCGCGCCGCGACGGCCCCGCGGTAGCCCGCGTCGGCGTCGAGCTCGGGCAGTCCGTCGGTGAACAGGACGAGGTCGCGCTGGCCGCTGACGTCGCGGCTGACTTCTCTCATCCCTGTGCCTCTCGGATCCGGACGCCGGATCCTCCGAACGCGCTCCCTACCGTACCGACCGGCGCAGGCCGAGTAAACGACATCGGCCTCGGCGCCGCGGCGTGTCGCACGGGCCGCCCGCCGGCCGGCGGCGCGGCCCTCACGAGCGGGCGATCCGCGAGAGGGCGCTCCGCACCATCGCCCCGCGGATCGTGCCCAGCTGGGTCGCGAGCCCCACCGCGTTCTCGGCAGCGCCGGCGGAGCCGGACGCCTCTCCGCGGCGGGCGCTGGAGGCGACGACGCTCTCGATGAGCGACATCTCGCGCTCGACGGCGACGCGGAGCGGTCGGAGGTGACGGGGCTCGATACCCGATCGGCCGAGGTCGACGAGCGCCTTGAGCGTGGTCACGGCCTCGTCTCCGAACACGTCGCCGCCCCGCACGAGCCCGGCGGCGATGGCCTCCTGGACGAGAGCGGGCGTGGCACCGGACTCGGCCGCGAGGCCCTCGCGGGTCAAGCGCGTGGCGGGGCCGAGGAGCGAGGCGCTCGGACCACCGACACCGGCCGGCAGGGCGGGCTCGCGTCCGGCGTCGATGTCGTCGAGGTACCCGCGGATGACCTTGAGGGGGAGGTAGTGGTCGCGCTGCAGCGCGAGGATCATCCGGAGCCGCTCGACGTCGGAGCCCGAGAACTTGCGGTAGCCGGAGTCGGTGCGGGCCGGCGAGACGAGCCCCTGCTCCTCGAGGAAGCGCAGCTTGGACGGGGTGACGTCCGGGAACTCACTGGTCAGCCTGGCCAGCACCTGCCCGATGCTCAGCAGAGCGGCGGAGCCGGTGGGGAGGGCGCGCGCGGAGGAGCGGCCCACGGCTCACGCGTCCGGAGCGGCGACGAGGTCGGCGCGGGACGCGTAGAAGGTGAGTCGGAACTTGCCGACCTGCACCTCGGAGCCGTCGGTGAGGATCGCGGACTCGATCCGGACCCCGTCGAAGTAGGTGCCGTTCAGGGATCCGAGGTCGTGGACCTCGAACGCCGTGCCGCGGCGGACGAACTCGGCGTGCCGGCGCGAGACCGTGACGTCGTCGAGGAAGATGCCCGCGTCGGGGTGACGGCCGACCGTCGTGGAGTCGGTGTCGAGGAGGAAGCGGGCGCCGGTGTTCGGTCCGCGGCGCACGACCAGCAGCGCGGATCCCGAGGGCAGAGCCCCGACGGCCTCGGCCTCCTCGCGGGACGCGCGGTTGTCGAGAGCGGCGAGCTGGGCGCCGATGTCGTCGGTGAACGTCAGAGTCGTCTCCGTCGACGGCTCACCGGGAACGGAATTGTGCTGGGCGGATGATGCTCCACCGACGGGCTCGACCAAGACGTACCTCCTATCAGGTCAGCGTATCCGAATCGTGACCCTCGTCGGACCCCTGAGCACCTGTGCGGACCCCCAGGACGAGGTCCCGCGTCTGGACGGCGTAGACGATCCCGGCCCACCAGTAGAGGAACGCGCCCCACAGCGCGAAGGCCCAGGCGATGGGGAGCGAGGCGGGCGCGAGGGCAGGGAACGCCTGCCCCAGCATGATCAGCGGGAGCGCGTAGAAGAGGCAGAAGGTCGCGAATTTCCCCAGGTGGTGCACGGGAAGCGGTCCGTAGCCGTTGTTCGCCAGGACGACCGCCAGGACCACGAGCATCAGGTCGCGGGCGAGCAGCACGGCGACCAGCCACCAGGGCACCAGTCCGCGGGCCGCGAGGCCCAGGACGGTGGCGAAGATGTAGAGGCGGTCGGCGGCCGGATCGAGGACGCGGCCGAGGCGCGTCATCTGGTCGAAGCGGCGCGCGATCCAGCCGTCGAGGTAGTCGGTGAGGCTCGAGACGACGAGGGTCAGGAGCGCGAGCGCGTCCTCGCCGAGGACCACGAGCACGAGGAACACCGGCACCAGCGCGAGACGCACCATGCTGAGGACGTTCGGGACCGTCCAGATCCGGTCCTCACCGGTGCGCGCCATGCGCCCAGCCTAGGCGGGGCGCACGGCGGCGTGGTCAGCGCTTGTCGCGCCAGACCCGCTCGAACGGCAGGCGCCAGGCGTGCGGCGCGATCAGCTGGTGGATGGCGTTCGGCCCCCAGGAGCCGGGCGCGTAGAGACGGACGGGCGGCGGATCCTGCAGGAGCGGCGCGGAGACCTCCCAGAGCCGCTCGATGCCCTCCGCGGTGGTGAACAGCGTGTGGTCTCCGCGCATCGCGTCGAGGATCAGGCGCTCGTAGGCCTCGAGCGCGTCGCCCGCGCGGTCGGTCTCCTGGAGCGCGAACTGCATGCTCAGCTTGTCGAGCCGCATGCCGGGACCGGGGCGCTTCCCGTAGAACGAGAGCGAGACCTTCGAGGCGTCCGCCAGGTCGAAGGTGAGGTGGTCCGGGCCGTGGGCACCGACTCCGGAGCCCTGCGGGAACATGCTCTTCGGGGGCTCGCGGAACGCGATCGAGATGATGCGCTGGCCCTCGGCCATCCGCTTGCCGGTGCGGAGGTAGAACGGCACTCCCGCCCAGCGCCAGTTGTCGATCTCGCACTTCAGCGCGACGAAGGTGTCGGTCTCGGAGTCGGCGGCGACGCCCGGCTCGTCGCGGTAGCCGATGTACTGGCCGCGCACCACGTTCTCGGGGTTGAGCGGACGCATCGAGCGGAAGACCTTGTTCTTCTCCTCGCTGATGGCCTGGGGCTCCAGCGCGGTCGGCGGCTCCATGGCCATGAACGCCAGCACCTGGAAGAGGTGGGTGACGACCATGTCCTTGTAGGCGCCGGTGGACTCGTAGAACTCGGCGCGGCGGTCGAGAGTCAGGCGCTCGGGGATGTCGATCTGGACGTGATCGATGAAGTTGCGGTTCCAGATCGGCTCGAAGAGGCCGTTGGCGAAGCGGAAGGCGAGGATGTTCTGCGCCGGCTCCTTGCCGAGGAAGTGGTCGATCCGGAAGATCTGCTCCTCGCTGAAGGTCTCGTGGAGCTCCGCATTGAGGACGACCGCGCTCTCGAGGTCGACGCCGAACGGCTTCTCCATGATGATCCGCGAGCGCTCGACCAGCCCGGCCTCGGCGAGCATCCGCACGACGGAGAGCGCTGCCCTCGGCGGGACGCTGAGGTAGTGCAGCCGGCTCACGTCCGGGCCGAGGACCGCCTCGGCGTCCGTCACGGCGGCGGCCAGCGCGGCCGGGCCTGCGGACTGCGGGACGTAGCGGAGCTTGGACGCGAACTCGTCCCACTGCGCCGGCGTCAGGGAGCGGCTCCCGAACTCGTCGTAGGCCAGCTTCGCGAAGGCGCGGAACGAGGCGTCGTCGTGCTCCTCGAGCGAGGTGCCGACGATCTGCAGGTCCGGTGCGAGGGAGGAGAGCGCGAGGTGGGCCATCCCCGGGATGAGCTTGCGCCGGGCCAGGTCGCCGACGGCGCCGAACAGCACGACGACATGGGGTGCCGCCTGCTCGGTCTGGACGGCGGGAGCGGGGGGTGCGGTTGTCACGGTCACCCCTCGATCATTCCAGTTCGGATCGTGACGCAGGCGTCATGTGCTCGATACGCACCGCCGCTAAGGTCTCTCCCGTGCCTCCGTTCTCCGACGCGTCCGCCGCGACCGCAGCACCCGCCTCCGCCACCGCCCCCTCCTCCGCCGACGGGACGACCGCGCCTCCGCTCGACGAGAGGATCCGCGCCGACGTCCACCTGCTGGGCGAGCTGCTCGGCCAGGTGCTCCGCGAGTCGGGCGAGCCCTCCCTCTACGAGGACGTGGAGCGCCTGCGCGCGCTCACGATCAGCGCCTACGACAGCGGCGACGCCGCCGGGACCGCGGAGGCGGAGGAGTTCGTCGCCTCGCTCACGCTCGAGCGCGCCGAGGAGGTCGCCCGGGCGTTCACCTGCTACTTCCACCTCGTCAACGTGGCGGAGGAGTTCCACCGCGTCCGCGTGCTGCGCCGGCGCGAGGCCGACGCCGGTGCGCAGTCGCCCGAGGACTCGATCCTCGCCTCGATGCGCCGGCTGACCGGCGAGCTCGGGGAGGACGAGGCGTTCGCGCGCCTGTCCCGGCTGGAGTTCCGCCCGGTCCTCACGGCGCACCCGACCGAGGCGCGCCGCCGCGCGGTGGCCTCGACCATCCGCCGCATCAGCGACCTGCTCGAGCAGCGAGACGACCCGCGCATGGGCGGCGTCGTGCTGGTGGAGATCCGCCGCAGGCTGCTGGCCGAGGTCGACACGCTGTGGCGCACCGCTCCGCTGCGCGAGTCCAAGCCCACTCCTCTCGACGAGGTGCGCACCGCGATGAGCGTCTTCGACGAGTCGCTGTTCTCGGTGCTCCCCCGGGTCTACCGCCGCCTCGACGACGCTCTGCTCGGCGAGGGCTCGGGCACCCGGGCTCCGGTCGCACCGGCCTTCGTCCGCCTGGGCACCTGGATCGGCGGCGACCGCGACGGCAATCCCTTCGTCACCGCCGAGACGACCCTCGCTGCGGTCGACATCGCCTCCGAGCACGTCCTCATGGGTCTCGAGCGCGTCGCCCGCCGCGTGGGCCGCGCGCTGACCCTCGATGCGTCGACCACTCCCCCGTCGGCCGCCGTCGAGGCGCTCTGGGCCTCCTGCGTCGAGCGGGCTCCCGAGCTCGCCGCCGACATCGCCGAGCGCTCGCCCAACGAGGCGCACCGCCGTGTCCTGCTCTTCGCGGCCGAGCGCCTGGCCGCGACCCGCTCCGAGGGGCCGCTGGCCTACTCCGCCGCCACCGAGCTGCTGGCCGAGCTGCGCACCCTCCAGGAGTCCCTGGTCGAGGCCGAGGACGTCCGCGCCGCCTACGGCGACCTCCAGGACTTCGTCTGGCAGCTCGAGACCTTCGGCTTCCACCTCGCCGAGATCGAGGTGCGCCAGCACTCGAAGGTGCACCGCGAGACGATCGCCGCGATCCGCGCCGGCGAGGAGCTCGACGAGCGCGGCCTCGAGGTCCTGTCGGTGTTCCGGGCGATCGCGAAGGTCCAGGAGCGCTTCGGCACCGACGCGGCGAGGCGGTACATCGTCTCCTTCACGCAGTCGGCCGACGACCTGCGGACGGTCTTCGAACTGGCCGAGGCGGCGACCGACGGCAAGCCGCCGATCATCGACGCGGTCCCGCTCTTCGAGACCTTCGCCGACCTCGACGCCTCGACCGACATCCTCGCCGAGATGATCCGCCTCCCCCAGGTGCAGGCGCGCCTCGCGGCCACCGGCAACCGGCTCGAGGTGATGCTCGGCTACTCCGACTCGTCGAAGGACGTCGGACCGGTCTCGGCGACGCTCGCGCTCTACGACGCGCAGGCGCGCATTGCGCAGTGGGCGGCCGACGAGGGCATCGTGCTCACGCTGTTCCACGGGCGCGGCGGAGCGCTCGGCCGCGGCGGCGGGCCGGCCAACCGGGCCGTCCTCGCGCAGCCGCCCGGATCGGTGGACGGCCGCTTCAAGCTGACGGAGCAGGGCGAGGTCATCTTCGCCCGCTACGGCAACCCGGACATCGCCACCCGGCACATCGAGCAGGTGGCGGGAGCGACGCTGCTCGCCTCGTCCCCCGCGGTCGGCGAGCGCAACGCGGGCGCCGCGGAGCGCTTCGCCGAGGTGGCGGCGACGATGGACCGCGAGTCGCGCCGCCGCTTCTTCGAGCTCGTGAAGGCCGACGGCTTCGCGCCGTGGTTCGCCCGGGTCACCCCGCAGGAGGAGGTGGGCCTGCTCGCCCTCGGCTCGCGTCCGGCCCGCCGCGGCCTCTCCGTCGAGTCGCTCGAGGACCTGCGAGCGATCCCGTGGGTCTTCGCCTGGACCCAGGCCCGCGTCAACCTGACCGGCTGGTTCGGGCTGGGCAGCGCGCTCGAGGCCGTCGGCGACCTCGACCTGCTCCGCGAGGCCTACGCCTCCTGGCCGCTGTTCACGACGATGGTCGACAACGTCGAGATGTCGCTCGCGAAGACCGACGAGGGCATCGCCCGCCGCTACCTCGCCCTCGACTCCCGCGACGACCTCGCCGGACTCGTGCTCGACGAGATGGCGCTCACCCGCCGGTGGGTGCTCTCGATCACCGGCGAGGAGAGCCTGCTCACGGGCCACCGCGTGCTCGGCCGTGCCGTGCGCCTGCGCACCCCGTACGTCAACGCGCTCTCGCTCCTGCAGCTGCGCGCACTGAAGGCACTCCGCACCGACCCGGGCGGATCCGGGACGGAGCAGAACCAGCGGCTGCTCCTGCTCGCGGTCAACGGAGTCGCGGCGGGGCTGCAGAACACCGGCTGATTCCGGCTCGGAACGACGGAACCCCCGGCGGCCTCACGGCTGCCGGGGGTTCTCGTGCGTCTGCGGGCGCCTCCCGCCTGCGGAGCGGGTCGAGGCGCCGGGCGGATCAGGCCTGCGGGGCGGCGCCGGCCTCCTGAGCGGCCTTCGCCTCCTCGTACTGGCGGCGCACCTCGACCATGTCGAGGCCGCGGACCTGCTCGATCAGGTTGTCGAGCGCGGGGGCGGGCAGGGCGCCGGGCTGAGCCATCAGCGGGATCCCGTCGCGGTACACCACGAGGGTGGGGATGGAGGAGATGCCGTAGCTCGCGGCGAGCTGCTGCTGGTCCTCCGTGTCGACCTTCGCGAACGTGATGTCGGCGTTCTTCTCGCTCGTGGCCTCGAAGACCGGAGCGAACTGCTTGCACGGGCCGCACCAGTCGGCCCAGAAGTCGATGAGGACGATGCCGTCGGCGATCGTCTGGTCGTGGGAGTCGAGGGTCATCGCAGTCGTAGCCATGGGGGATGCAACCGGGTGCCCCCGCGGCCTATTCCCGGGCGGGATCGAGGAGGTCGAGCAGCGACCGCGGACCGACCACGGCGGCCCCGAGCGCCTCGACGCGGGCGGCCAGCCCCCGGTCGGCCGTCACGACGACCGCGGTCTCGAGCGCGCCGACCAGCTCGACGATCGCGTCGTCGCCCGAGCCGTCGGCCGAGTGGACCGTCAGCCGCTCCGTGAGAGCGCCCGCCTCCGGACGGGCGGCGCGCGCCACTCCCTCGAGCACCACGGCGATGCGCGGCCAGACCGTGTCGGCGTCGATCCCCAGGAGACGGCCGGGGACGCCGGCCTCCGCGAGGCGGGCCAGGGAGGCGAGGAGGCGCTCCGCGGCGCCGGCGCGGTCGCGCCACCAGCCGTCGGGGCGTGAGCCGACCACGTTGGCGGCGTCCACGACGAGCACCGGGATCGAGGAGCCGAGCGCGCGCAGGCCCGGCCAGGCCGCCCCGAAGCCCGGGTGCAGCGGCAGGGAGGCGACGTCCTCGGGGGCGACCCAGCGCAGCTCGGTGCTCTCGGCGTCGCTGATGCGGGGAGTGAAGTGCTCGCGGGACTCGGCCAGGACGGTGGAGTAGCTCCACGGTCCGATCACGACGACGCTGGAGAGCACGGGCAGGATCAGGTCGGCGGGGACGCCCGCCTCCTCCTCCGACTCCCGAAGGGCCGCCTCGAAGGCCGTCTCCTCGGGGTGACGGGCGCCGCCGGGCAGCCCCCAGGTGTCCCCGAAGTGGCTCCAGCTGACGCGGTGCTGGAGCAGGACGCGTCCCGACGGATCGCGCAGGAGGAGGCCGGCGGCGCCGAAGCGTCCCCAGAAGCGGCGTCCGTCGCCGATCTCGACCCAGCCGTCGCCGAGCGACGCGTCGAAGGGGTGGCGCGGGAGCACGGCGTCCGCGCCGGGGTCCTCGCTGGTCATGCCCTCCAGCCTCCCACACCGCGCCCGCCGCGCCCGACCCCGACGGGCTGGCAGAATCGGACGATGCGCCGCTCGAGACCTCTCCGCCTCGCGACGCTCGCCTGGCTCGCGCTGATCGCCCTGATCACGCTGACGCCCGCGCCATACCCGGCCGGGGAGCCCAACGCGCTGATCCGCGGGATCATCGCCTTCCTCGCTTCCACGCCGCTCACCGGCTGGTTCGACTTCGACGTGGCGGAGTTCACCGCGAACGTGCTGCTCTTCGTGCCGCTCGGTGCGCTGATCGCCGCGCAGCTGCCGGCGGGTCGCCGCCTGTGGGCCGCCGCCATCGGGCTCGCCGTGTCGGCGGCCGTCGAGACAGCGCAGCTGCTGTGGCTGCCGACCCGCGTCTCCGACGTGCAGGACCTCGTCTCGAACGGCAGCGGCTCCCTGATCGGCGCCCTGCTGACGATCGCGCTGCTCCGCTTCTCCCCCCGCCGCCGCTCCCGGAAGGACCGCACCGCCCATGCCCGCTGAGACCCTCGTCGTCCTCGACCGACCCTCCCTCGACGCCGAGGCGCACTCGCCGGGAGGACCCGCGTACCGCATCGATCCGAGCGGGCGTGGCGATCTGGACGTGACCGACCTCGGCTTCACCCGCGGCGACGGCGTGTTCGAGACGATCAACCTGGTCGACGGACGGCTGCAGGCGCTCGACGCGCACCTGGACCGCTTCGAGCGCTCGGCCCGGATGCTCGACCTGCCCCGGCCGGACCGGCCCGCCTGGCTCGAGGCGATCGGAGCGGCGGTGGCCGCGCACCCGCCCGTCGCCGAGGCGATGGTGAAGACGATCCTGACCCGCGGCGTCGAGGGCGGCGGGCGGCCCACCGGCGTCGTCTTCGTCCAGACCAGCCCGGACTTCGGCCCGGCCCGCCGCGACGGCGTGCGCGTGGTGCTCCTGGACCGCGGGCTGCGCTCGGACGTGCAGTCGACGTCCCCCTGGCTGCTCGCCGGCGCGAAGACGCTCTCGTACGCGGTGAACCGTGCGGCCGCGCGGGAGGCCGCCCGGCGCGGTGCCGACGACGCCCTGTTCGTGTCGAGCGACGGCTACCTGCTCGAGGGGCCGACCTCGAACCTCGTGCTGCTGACGGGCGGGGAGCTCGTGACTCCTCCGCCGAGCCTCGGGCTGCTGCCCGGCACCACGCAGGCCGACCTGTTCGCGCTCGCGCCGGGCCTCGGCCTCGGGACGGCGGTGCGTCCGCTGCGCGCGAGCGATCTGGAGGCGGCGGACGCGGCTTGGCTGGTCTCGAGCGCACGCAACGCCGCTCCCGTCCGCGCCGTCGACGGGACCGACCGCCGTGTCGACGCCGACCTCTCGGCCCGGATCAACGCCGCGCTGCTCGCCCGCTGAGACTCCGATCCTCCCCCGTGGGACGCCCCGCGCCGAGCGCGGACGGCGTCCCGGAGGAGAGAGGGCTCAGGAGAGGCCGTCGACGTCCGCGGGGCCGCGGCTGATCAGTCCGCCGCGGACGTGCTCGACGGTGGGGTCGAGCTGGACCGGCTCGCGCTCGTCCGCCGCCTCGTCGTTGATCACGGCCGACACGATGCCGCGCCAGTCGGTGCCCTCGGCCACGGCGTCCTCGGAGCCGACGCGGCGCGTGACGAACACGGCCTCCGACTCCTCGCCCGCGTGCGAGATGACGGCGAGGACGCCGACGGTGCGACCGCCCGGGTGCTCGATCCGCCACTCCTCGTGCCCGGACGGCACGAGCGAGAACTCCAGGCCCGCGTGCGGGAAGCCGGTGGGGCGCAGCTCGGACGGGGATCCGCTCTGCGGAGGCGCGCCGCGGGTGGGGACCCCGGTGCCCTCGCCGCTCGTCGTGCTCATGCCGACGTCGCCGCGGGTTCCGCCGGCTCCGGAGCTGTCGTTCGCCGCGACCATGCGGTCGTCGCCGCTCCGCAGCGCGTCGTCCGCTCCGGTGTAGATGCTGTCGTCTCGGTTCATGGGAACCTCCTTGTCGGCGGCCAGTGTAGGACCGCGGGGTGGGTGGCGAGCGGGCGCCGTTCGTAGACTGGGGGATGCAGATCCCGGTGACCGGTGCCGTGCGGGTGGACGCGTGGCTCTGGGCGGTGCGCATCTACAAGACGCGCTCCGCCGCGACGACCGCGGCCCGGGCCGGCCACATCCGCGTCAACGGCGAGCGGGCCAAGGCGGCGCAGACCGTGCGGGTCGGCGACGAGGTCCGCGCCCGGATCGGCGGCTTCGACCGGGAGCTGATCGTCCGCGGACTCGTGGTCAAACGGGTCGGTGCGCCGGTGGCCGCCGAGTGCATGGAGGACCGGACACCCCCGCCGCCACCCCGGGAGTCCGCGCCGGGCGTGATCGTCCGTGACCGCGGAGCGGGCCGCCCGACGAAGCGCGACCGGCGCGACATCGAGCGCCTCCGCGGATTCTGACCGCGCGACCCGGCAGCGGCCTCAGGGGGCGAGTGCGCGCAGGCGCTCCAGGAGCCCCTCCGCCGCCTCGTCGAGGAACCGCTGCTGCAGCTCGTCGCCGACCTGGACGAGGGCGATGTCGGTGAAGCCCGCCTCGATGTAGGGCACGAAGCTCTGGGCGAGCTCGTCGAGGTCGGGGCCGCAGGCGATCTGCTCGGCGACGTCCTCCGGGCGCACGAACTGGCTCGCTCCGGCGAAGCCGGCGGGGGTCGGCAGATCGGAGTTGACCGCCCAGCCGCCGGCGAACCAGCGGAACTGCTCGTGGGCCAGCGCCACTCCCTGCTCCTTGTCCGGCGCCCAGCAGATCGGGATCTGGCCGATCGTGCGCGAGGGGGCGACGTCCGCACCGCGGACCGCGGTCCACTGCGAGATCAGCTCCGCGTCGGGCTCGGTCGTGATGAGGTGGTCGCCGATCGGCGCGAAGCGGGCGATCGACTTCTCCCCCGAGACCGCCAGGCCGATCTCGACCGGCTTGTCCGGCAGGTCCCAGATGCGGGCGGAGTCGACGCGGAAGTACTCGCCCTCCCAGGTCACCAGCTCGCCGGTGTGCAGCTCGCGGATGAGGTGGACGGCCTCCTCGAGCATGTCCTGGCGCACGGCGACCGAGGGCCAGCCCTCGCCGACGACGTGCTCGTTGAGGTTCTCGCCCGAGCCGAGGCCGAGCGTGAAGCGGTCGTCGGAGAGGATAGCGAGCGTCGCGGCCTTCTGCGCGACCACGGCCGGGTGGTAGCGGATGGTCGGCGCGGTGACGTAGGTCGTGAGGTCGATGGTCGACGTGGCCTGCGCGACCGCTCCGAGCATCGTCCAGGCGTAGGAGGCGTGCCCCTGCTCGGTCAGCCACGGCGAGTAGTGGTCGCTCGAGACCGCGAACTCGAAGCCGAGCCTCTCGGCGTCAACCGCGTAGCCCACCAGCTGCTTGGGTCCGCTCTGCTCGGTCATCAGGGTGTATCCGAATCGCACCATGGTCCGTCCTCGTTCCGCTCGTCGTGGGATGCCCGGGGGCACGTCCCATGGTGGGCGGGGCGCCGGATGCGCGCTAACCCCTTGCCCCGGTCGCGAGCGGCGGCTAGCGCGGTGTCAGACGAAGCGGATGCGGTTCTGCACGCGGGTGCGGACCTCGAACGACTCGCCGTACCCGCCGAGCCGCGGGTCGTCCGTGCCGGAGCGCAGCAGCTGCGGCAGCAGCGAGCGGCGGATGACGACGGCGCCCTGGTGCCTGCCGCGCTCGACTTGCTCGAACGGCTGCTCCAGCGCGTCGTCCGGCACGACCACGACGCTCGTCGAGAAGCGGACGCCCAGCTCGCGGCCGAGACGGCGCGCGGCCTTCGCGAGCGAGGCGATCGGCTTCTCGTCCTCGGCGATCCCGGGGCCCTCGAGCTCGCCCTTCCTCAGACGGACCGGGTCGCCCCAGTCGGCGGAGGTCAGCGCGAGCAGGCCGGCCGGCCCGAGCACGAGGTGGTCGATCTTGAGCCCGCCGTCGCCGACCGCGACGTCGTTCCAGATCGTGTAGGCGATGCCGAGCGCGCCGACGAGCGCGGCCGTCGCCTCCTCGGCCTGAGCCTTCGCGAGCCAGGAGCGGACCTCGCGAGGAGCGGAGCGGACGATCGCCGGGTCGAAGGGGTCATCGGTCTCGACGCCGCGGCCGAGCCACTCGCGCACCAGGCGCAGGTAGTACTCGCGCGCCGCGCCTCCCGGGTGACCGTAGGAGCGGGCGCGCACGGCCGAGGCGGTCTGCGGGCGCGGTGAGCCGGTGTACGGCGACTGCGGGGAGGACCTCCCGGGGGCGGGAGCGCCTCGGTCGTAGTCGCCGCGGGCGGAGGCGCTGCCGATCCGCTCCCAGGCGAGCTGCACCGCGTGGAACGACGCGGCGTCGCCTCCCGTGTCCGGATGGGTCTCGCGGAGGCGGAGCCGGTACGCCCGGCGGAGCTCGTCGTCGGACGCGGTGGCGGCGACGCCCAGCACCTCGTAGGGGGTGCGGGCGGCGTGGCTGTCGGGCATGTGCTTCCGGGAGGGTCGGGGCGGGGGGTTCCGAGTGTATCGACGCGGGCCGGGCGCCCGGTGGGAGCGCGCACCGCGTCGGCTCGGAACGCGCCGAGCGCCCAGCGGGGGAACGGGCGCCCGGCGGGGGTCAGTGCGCGAGCAGCTCGCGCACCCGCGGGATGACCTGCGTGCCGTAGAGCTCGATGTTGCGCATGATCGCCGGGTGCGGCAGCGTCCCGGCGCTGTACTTGAGGTCGAAGCGGTCGATGCCCAGGGCCTCGACCGTTCGCGCGATCTTCCGGGCGACCGTCTCGGGCGAGCCGAGGTGGATGGCGCCGTCGGGGCCGGCCTCCTCCTCGAAGCGCTCGCGGGTCATCGGGGACCAGCCGCGCTCGCGGCCGATGGCGTCCATCATCGCCTTGTGGTGCGGGAAGTACAGCTCGCGCGCCTCCTCGTCCGTGTCGGCGACGAAGCCGGGCGAGTGCACGGCGACCGGGAGGCGGGGCTGCTCGAGCTGGTCCAGCGCGCGGCCGAAGAGGTCGACGTAGGGGCGGAAGCGGGCCGGCGAGCCTCCGATGATCGCCAGGACGAGCGGGAAGCCGTACCGGGCGGCGCGGACCACCGACTCGGGGCTGCCGCCGACGCCGATCCAGGTGCGGAGGGTGCCGTTGTCGAGGGTCGGGTAGACGCTCTGCTCGGTGAGCGCGGGGCGGGTCGTGCCCTGCCAGGTGACCGGGCCGCCCTGGATCAGGGCGTGGAAGAGGTCGAGCTTCTCCTCGAAGAGGACCTCGTACTGCGCGAGGTCGTAGCCGAAGAGCGGGAAGGACTCGGTGAAGGAGCCGCGGCCGAGGATGACCTCGGCCCGGCCGCCGGAGAGTCCGTCGAGGGTGGCGAAGCGCTGGTAGACGCGCACCGGGTCGTCCGAGGAGAGGACCGTCACGGCGGAGCCGAGGTGGATGCGCTCGGTGCGGGCCGCGATCGCGGCGAGCACGACGTCCGGTGCGCTCACGGCGAAGTCGGCGCGGTGGTGCTCGCCGATCCCGAAGAAGTCGATGCCGACCCGGTCGGCCAGGACTCCCTCCTCGACCACGTCGCGGAGGACCTGGCCGTGCGGCAGCGGGGCGCCGTCGGGGCCGGCGGTGACGTCGCCGAACGTGTCGACGCCGAACTTGACTTCATGCATACTCATGGACTTCTGCAACCTCCGGGGGTCGACGGCTATTCCTGCGGGCGGGGTCCGACGTCCCCGGGCAGGAGCGCGTCGGAAGAGACGATCCCCGCCTCGAGCGCCGGCTCGCGGTAGGCGCGCCCGAGCGAGGCGACGGTGTCGTGCGCGTTCAGGCCGCTCGGGTTCGGCAGCACCCAGAGCGGCGCGCCCGCCACGTCCTCCTCCTGCCTGCCCTGCACCGCCCTGCGGCGTCCGAACGCGATCCGGTAGGCGGTGATGCCGACGACCGCGACGGCCCGGGGCCGCACCCGCTCCACGGTGGCGACCAGCCGCTGAGCGCCCTCGCGCAGCTCCTCCGCGGTCAGCTCGTCGGCGCGGGCGGTCGCCCGGGAGGCGAGATTGGTGATGCCGACGCCGCGGGAGACGAGCTCCGCGCGGTCCGCAGCGCTCATCCCCTCGGAGACGCGCGGCGCGCGCTCGAGGATCCCGGCCGCGACGAGCGCCGGGTAGAAGCGGTTGCCGGGGTGGGCGAAGTGCGCGCCGGTGGCGGCGGTCCACAGCCCCGGGTTGATGCCGACGAAGAGGAGCCGGACGTCGTCGCCCAGCAGGTCCTCGACGGTGCGGTCCTGGAACGCTGCGAGCTCGGCGCGGGTGAACGGCATGCGACCATCCTGCCGCGGCGCAAGTCCTCTCGGCTCGGGGTCGCCGGTGCCAGCATGGAGGCATGACGAACGCATCCCAGGACCACCCGATCCAGCACGGCAGCGACGACGCGCAGCTCGACGAGAAGCTGCGCGGCGTGCTGCTGCAGGTCGCCGGCGACGCCGAGCTGCGACCGGAGGAGGACGTCGAGACCCTGCTGCGCCAGCGCCTGCGCGACACGCGCATCTCGATCTCGGACGAGGCGATCCCGGGGCTCGCCAAGCGCATCCCCGGCCTCATGCAGCGCGGGGGCGGCGACGTGAACCCCGGGGCGCACTAGCCCCGAGGGACGGGCGCGGGCCGAGCGGCCGCTCGGACCCGCGCCTGCCCGCGCTACTCGGGGACCGCCGGGCCCTTGCGGTGGTGGTCGAACACCAGACTCGTGCGCGTCGAGGCCACCGCCGGGTTCGCCGAGAGGTTCGAGACCACGAAGTCCCGCACGTCGCTGGAGTCGCGGACCGCGACGTGGATGATGAAGTCCTCCGAGCCGCCGAGGAAGAACACCTGCACCACCTCGGGCAGCGCGCGGATCTCCTCCGCGAAGCGCGTGATCGCCTGGCGCTGGCCGACGCGGATGCTGACGCTGATCAGCGCCTGCAGGGTCAGGCCGAGCGCCGCCGGGTCGAGCTCGGCGGTGAAGCCGGTGATGACGCCGCGCTCGACGAGGCCCCGGACGCGTGCGACGCAGGTCGACGGGGCGATGCCGGCGCGCTCGGCGAGCCGGCTGTTGGGCGTCCGCGCGTCGGCGCGGAGGAGGCGCACCAGGGTCCGGTCGACCGGATCCAGGTCGTCGAGGTCGTGCAGATCCTTCGGTGGCATGCGCCCGCCCCCCCCACTCCGCCGACGAACCTTCGGCCCGTGCGGTGACTTCCGACCGATTATGCGGAATTCCTCCGCCCCGGGCACGATCTTCGCACGATGGGGGCAGAGCCGATGCAGGATCGGCGCCCACCGCCCGCCCCGCGGGCCGCAGCGAAGGAGCCGCCGTGCGCGTCGGGATCCCCACCGAGATCAAGAACAACGAGAACCGGGTCGCCGCCACTCCGGCCGGCGTCCACGAGCTGGTGCGCCGCGGCCACGAGGTCCTCGTCGAGGCCGGCGCGGGCCTGGGCTCGCGCGTGTCGGA
This sequence comes from Rathayibacter sp. AY1F3, assembly GCF_002931975.1. Classification (NCBI taxonomy): domain Bacteria; kingdom Bacillati; phylum Actinomycetota; class Actinomycetes; order Micrococcales; family Microbacteriaceae; genus Rathayibacter; species Rathayibacter sp. AY1F3. Next base: position 54,593 of record NZ_PSVF01000010.1, read on the forward strand.
CGACGACTTCCGCCGCGCCGGCGCCCTCGTCGTCGACGGGCCCGACGAGGTCTGGGGCGAGTCCGAGCTGGTCCTCAAGGTCAAGGAGCCGATCGAGGCCGAGTACCCGCGGATGCGCCGCGACCAGGTGCTCTTCACCTACCTCCACCTCGCCGCCTCCCGCCCGTGCACCGATGCGCTGCTCGCGGCGGGGACGACCTCCATCGCCTACGAGACGGTCCAGCTGGACGACCGGCGGCTGCCGCTGCTCTCGCCGATGAGCGAGGTCGCCGGGCGCCTGTCGATCACGGTCGGCGCCTACCACCTCATGAGCGCCGTCGGCGGACGGGGCACGCTGCTCGGCGGGGTCCCCGGCACTCCGAAGGCGAGGGTCGTCGTGATCGGCGGCGGCACGGCCGGCGAGCACGCCGCGGCGAACGCCCTCGGCATGGGAGCCGACGTCACGATCGTCGACCTCTCGCTCCCCCGCCTCGCGCAGCTCGAGAACCGCTTCCAGGGCGCGATCCAGACCCGCGCCTCCTCGGCCTACGAGATCGCCGCGCAGCTGGCCGACGCCGACCTCGTGATCGGATCCGTCCTCATCCCGGGCGCCAAGGCGCCCAAGCTGGTGACCGACGAGATGGTCGCCACGATGAAGCCGGGCTCGGTGCTGGTCGACATCGCGATCGACCAGGGCGGCTGCTTCGAGGGCTCGCGTCCGACCACGCACGACGACCCGGTGTTCCCCGTGCACCGGAGCGTCTACTACTGCGTCGCGAACATGCCCGGCGCCGTCCCCGAGACCTCGACCCGCGCGCTCACCAACGCGACGCTCCCCTACGCGCTCGCGCTGGCCGACCGCGGGTGGCGGGCCGCCCTGGCCGCCGACCCGGCGCTCGCCCGCGGCCTGAGCACCCACGACGGCCGGGTGACGAACACCGCCGTCGCCGCGGCCTTCGACCTCCCGGCCGTGCCGGTGGAGTCGCTGCTGCTCTAGGCGCCCGCGGGCGCGAGGCCGAGCCCCCCGAGGATCTCGGCGATCTCCTCCTCCGGAGCGCCGCCCACGTCGACCGTGACGTGGAGCTCGTCGTCGCCGAGGGGCTCGAGCGCCTCGAACTGCGAGTCGAGCAGCGTGGTCGGCATGAAGTGGCCGACCCGCGAGGCGAGCCGCCCGGCGATACGGTCCCTCGATCCCGCGAGGTGCGCGAAGACGAGGTCGTCGCGGCGCAGGACGTCGCGGTAGCGGCGGCGCAGGGCAGAGCAGGTCACGACGACCGAGCCGCCCGCGGCGATCCGCTGGTCCACCACGCGGGCGATCTCGGCCAGCCAGGGCGCCCGGTCCTCGTCGGTCAGCGGGATGCCGGCGTGCATCTTGTCGACATTCGCCTGCGGGTGCAGGTCGTCCCCCTCGAGGAACTTCCAGCCCAGTCGGCGCGCCAGGAGCGACGCGACGGTCGACTTGCCGCTGCCGGAGACGCCCATGACGACGACGGCGCGGACGGGGACGGTGGGAAGAGCGGTCATCAGATACCTCCTACGAAGAGACCGATCAGGAGGACCCCGGCGAGCCCGGTCACCGAGACCAGGCACTCCATCACGGTCCAGGTCTTGAGCGTCTGGCCGATGCTGAGCCCGAGGTACTCCTTCACCAGCCAGAACCCGGCGTCGTTGACGTGCGACAGGAACACCGAGCCGGCGCCGATCGCGAGCACCATGAGGGCGACCATCGGCCCGTCCATGGTCTCGGTCAGCGGCTGGAGGATCCCTGCGGCGGTCACGGTGGCGACGGTCGCGGAGCCGGTGGCGACGCGGATCACGACGGCCACGAGCCAGGCGAGCAGCAGCGCCGAGGCGCCGCTCCCCTCCGCGAGCTGGGCGACCACCCCGCCGATCCCGGTGTCGACGAGGACCTGCTTGAAACCGCCGCCCGCGCCGACGATGAGCAGGATGCCCGCGATCGGCGGCAGCGAGCTCGAGAGCGAGGCCTGCAGCTCGGTGCGGTTCATCCGGCCGCCGCGGCCGAGCAGGACCAGACCGGCCAGGAGCGCGATCCCCAGCGCGATGGTCGGCGTGCCGAGGAAGTCGAGGGCCCCCTTCCAGGCGTCCGTGGAGCCCGGGGCCGCGATGTCGGCGATCGCCTTGCCCAGCATCAGCACGACCGGCAGCAGGATGCTCGCGACGGCGGCGGCGAAGCCCGGGCGGTGCTCGCGCGTCTCGCCCGCGCCCTCGCCGAAGAGCGGCGGCGTCTCCACCGGCGCCCAGCGGGCGGCGACCCGGCCGAAGAGCGGGCCGGCGACGACGACGGTGGGGATCGCGACCAGGACGCCGAACGCGAGGGTCACGCCGAGGTTCGCGCCGAGCGCGTCGATCGCGACCAGCGGTCCGGGGTGGGGCGGGACGAGGCCGTGCATCACCGAGAGGCCGGCGAGCGTCGGGATCGCCACCTTCATCAGCGGCAGACCGCTCCGGCGGGCGACCAGGATCACGACCGGGATCAGCAGCACGAGCCCGACCTCGAAGAACATCGGCAGCCCGATCAGCGCGCCGACGAAGCCCATCATCCAGGGCAGCGCGCGAGTGCTCGAGCGGGCGATGAGGGTGTCCACGATGCGGTCCGCGCCGCCCGAGTCGGCGAGGAGCTTGCCGTACATCGCGCCGAGGCCGATGAGGATGCCGACGCCGCCCATGGTGTTGCCGAACCCCAGCGCGAAGCTGGCGACCGCGTCCGCCGCCGCCAGCCCCGCGATCAGGCCCGTCGTCAGCGCTCCGATCAGCAGGGAGACGAAGGGGTGCAGCTTCAGCCAGGTGATCAGCACGACGATCACGGCGATGCCGACGACGGCGGCGAGGATCAGCTGCCCCTGCCCGGCGGTGGTGGCCGGCGCGTCCCCGGCGGCGGCGCGGAGGGCGGGGAGGAGGGTCGGTGTCATGAGCGTCCTTGGTCGAGCCGACGGCCAGCGGCCGGCTTTTGTCCGACATAACCTGCGTGTGTCCCGATCATGCCCGAAGATCGGCCAGGGCGCGACTCCGGCGATGGCAGGATGACCGCATGCCCGCGCCGACGCCCTCACTGCACCACTCGGTGCTGGACGAGCTCGGCTCGCAGATCGTGCGCGGCGAGCTCGCGCCGGGCACCACCTTCAGCGCCGACGAGCGTGCGGAGCGGCGCGGGGTCTCCCGCTCGGTGATGCGGGAGGCGGTGCGCGTCCTCGAGACGCTCGGGCTCGTGACGTCCCGCCGCCGCGCGGGGACGCAGGTCCAGCCTCCGGAGTGCTGGAACGCCCTGGACACGCGGGTCGTCGCGTGGGGACTGGACGGCCCGGACCGGCGGCGCCAGCTGCACCAGCTCAGCGAGCTCCGACTCGGGGTGGAGCCGCTCGCCGCAAGGCTCGCCGCGGCGAACGCGACCGAGGAGCAGCGGCGGGCGCTCACGGAGGCGGGCGACGCCCTCTCCACCCACTCCCGCGCAGCCGACCAGTCCGCCTACCTCGCCGCCGACACCGCCTTCCACCGCTCCCTCCTGGCCGCGTCCGGCAACCGGATGCTCGCGCAGCTGGGCGATCTGGTCGCCGAGGTCCTCGCCGGCCGCACCCGCAACGCGCTCATGCCGCGCGAGGCCGACTCCACCGCGGTGCGGCTGCACCGGGCGGTGGCCGCCGCCGTCGCCTCGGGCGACGCGGACGCTGCGGAGGCCGCGATGCGGGCGATCGTCGAGGAGTCGGACCGGGCGGTGCAGGAGAGCTGACGGGGTTGCACGCCCGCTGCGCCGCGCGCACAGTGGAGCGCATGGTCGAGGGATACACGTCCGCGCAGGTGCGGGCCGCCGAGGCTCCGCACCTGGCCCGGCGGGAGCCGCTGATGCAGCGCGCCGCCGACGGCCTGGCCCGCGAGCTGCGTCTCGTGCTCGCCGGGCGCTCCGACCGCTCCCGTCCGGGCTCGGTGCTCGTCCTGGTCGGTCCGGGCGACAACGGCGGTGACGCGCTCTACGCGGCCGCCGAGCTCTCCTCCTCCGGAACCGACGTCGTCCTCGTCCTCACGGCCGAGCGGGTGCACCGCCGGGGCCTGGCCGTGGCGCTCGACGAGGGCTGCGGGCAGGTGCCGGCCGACGACGCGCCCGGCCTCGCCGCGGCGGTGGCGCGGGCGGACGTCCTGGTCGACGGGATCCTCGGCATCGGAGCGACGGAGCCCGCGCTGCGGGGACGGCCGCGCGTCGTCGTCGAGGCGGTGCTCGACGCGCTGGAGCGGCGGGCCGAGCGCCCGGTGGTCGTCGCGGTCGACCTGCCGAGCGGCATCCATCCCGACGACGGGTCGGTCCCCGATCCCACCGTGCTGCGCGCCGATGTGACGGTCGCCTTCGGCGCGATCAAGGCCGGTCTGCTGCTGCCTCCGGGCGACTCCTACGCGGGCCGTCTGCGCCTGGTCGACCTCGGCCTCGGCCCGGACCTGGCCGGAGTGGAGCCCGCGGTCCGCGAGTGAGCGAGCGGCTCAGGAGGGAGCGAGCAGGTGCGCCTTCTCGGGGTGCTGCTCGAACCACTGCCCGACGTACCAGCACATCGGCACGACGCTCCGCCCGCCGGCGGCCTCGATGTCGTCGACGGCGAAGGAGACCAGCTCGCCGGCGAGCCCGCGGCCTCGGAAGGGCGGGGTCGTGAAGGAGCGGACGAGGGAGACGCTGCCGGGCGCCTCGCGGTAGTCGAGGACGCCCACCAGGGCGCCGTCGAGGTGGAGCTCGTAGCGCGACGCGTCGTCCGAACGGCGGAAGTCCTTGGCCATGCCTCCAGAGTAGGACGGCCCGGACGGATCAGGCCTCGTCGCCGAGCATCTCGCCGTCGACGTAGAGCCAGCGACCGTCCTCGCGCAGGAAGCGGCTGCGCTCGTGCACGAGGCCGGGGCCGGCGGGCGAGCGGTAGGAGGCGCGGAACTCGACCAGGCCCTCCTCGTCGCCCTCCCCGCCGAACGAGGTGTCGACGATCTGGAGCCGGCGCCACTGCACGTCGGGATCGAGGTCGATGCGGCGCGGCCGGGTCGAGGGGTGCCAGCTCGCGAGCAGGTAGGGAGCGCTGCCGAGGACGTTCGCGCTGTAGCGGCTGCGCATCAGGCGCTCCGCCGTCGGCGAGGGCTCCTCGCCGAGGTGGGCGGGGCGGCAGCAGTCGGCGTAGTGGCGGCGGCTTCCGCAGGGGCAGGAGTCGGCGGGGTGCATCCGGCCAGTGTGGCAGGCGATGCGGCGCCCCCGGCCCGGCGCGGCTCCGGCGAGCGCCGCGACTCCCCGGGCCGTCCAGGTGTGCATCCCCTCCACATCCGCTCCGCCGCCTTGAGGGTGCCGCCGGATCCCGGCAACGTGGCCCCCTCATCGACCACGGACGGAAGGAACGACCCGATGCTCACGCTCACCGACAACGCCAGCACCGTCGTCAAGACCATCACCGGGCAGACCGAGACCCCCGTCGAGGGAGGCCTGCGCATCAGCGGCACCGATCTCGACGCCCGCAACTTCGCTGTCGCGGTCGCCGCGGCCCCCGAGACGACGGACGCCGTCGTGGAGCAGGACGGAGCGCGCGTGTTCCTCGACGTCGCCGCCTCCGTCGCTCTCGGCGACAAGGTCCTCGACGCGCAGGTGGACGAGGGCGGCTCCGTCAGCTTCGGGATCGCTCCCCAGGACTGACCCCGTCGACATCGGAGGCCGCCCCCACCGCAGTGCGGGAGGGCGGCCTCCGTCGTCCCAGGATCAGGAGAGGATGTCGCGGGTGGTGAAGCGGCCGATCGCGAGGGACCCGAACACGGCGACGTAGGCGAGCTGGAGCAGCGCGTTCTCGCCGAAGGAGCTCCACGCGATCGGGTCGCGCAGGAGGTCGGCGAAGTCGAACCACCGGTCGGTCAGCAGGAACGGGTGGAGGGCGTCCAGCTGCGAGAGCGAGCCGACGATCTGCGCCGCGATGGAGACGACGACGGTGGCCGCCATGGCGCCGACCGGCACATCGGTCAGCGTCGAGATGAAGAGGCCGATCGCCGAGAGCCCGACCAGCGAGAGCGCCGCGTACACGGCGATCGCCAGGGCCCGGCCGATCGCGTCGCCGAGCGGGACGGTGCTGCCGGAGAGGAGCGTCACCGGTCCCGCCGGGAAGAGCGCCAGGCCGATCAGGATCCCGACCACCATGACAGTGAGTGCTGCGGCGAGGCAGAAGGCGAGGGAGGCGGCGAACTTCACCGCGAGCAGCCGCACGCGGCCGACGGGGCTGACCAGCAGGTAGCGCAGCGTCCCGAGCGAGGCCTCGCCCGCGATCGCGTCGCCGGCGACGACCCCGACCGTGAGCGGGAGGAACAGCGGGACGGCGACCGTGATGGCCGCGAAGCCGGTGAAGAGGCCGTTGCCGGCGATCGCTCCCACGAAGGAGGGCCCGCCTCCGTCGCCGCCCGAGAGCCGCACCGCGACGGCGAGCAGGATCGGGATGGCGGCCAGGGCCGCGAGCAGCGCCCAGGTGCGGCGCCGGCGGAAGAGCAGGGCGAGCTCGGAGGCGAGCAGGGACCCGATCCCCGCGCGGCGGACGGTCGCGTCAGCGCTCGACATCGAAGCCCTCCCCGGTCAGCTCGACGAAGCGCTCCTCGAGCGAGGGGCGGCGGACGGCGAACCCGCGGACGCGGACGTCGGCCCGCACGAGGTCGGCGACCAGCGTCTCGGCCTCGAGCCCGGGCGGCAGAGCGGCGACGACCAGCGGCGGATCGGCGGGGTGCGGGCCCGGCGCGGTGCGCGGCTCCAGACCCCGGGTGTGCAGGGCCACGATCGCGCGCTCGCGGTCGGGCGTCAGCAGCTCGACCGAGGCGGCGTCCCCGCGCAGCTCGTCGAGCCCGCCCTGGGCGACGAGGCGCCCGGTGCGCATGACGGCGGCGTGGGTGCAGAGCTGCTCGATCTCGGCGAGGAGGTGGCTGGAGACGAGGACGGTCGTGCCGTCCTGGTTCAGTCCGCGCACGAGGGCGCGGACCTCGCGGGTGCCCTGCGGGTCGAGGCCGTTCGTGGGCTCGTCCAGCACGATCAGGTCGCGCGGCGAGAGGAGGGCGACCGCGATGCCGAGCCGCTGCTTCATGCCCAGGGAGTAGGAGCCGACCTTCTTGCGCGCCGCGGCCGAGAGGCCGACGCGGGCGAGGGCCTCCTTCGCGCGGGTGTCGCGGGTGCGGGACGAGGTGCCCGCCTCCGCGGCGTCGAAGCGCCGGAGGTTGGCCGCTCCAGAGAGGAACGGGTAGAAGCCCGGCCCCTCGACCAGCGCCCCCACCCGGGGCAGGACCTCGGCCGCGCGCCGGGGCATGGCCTGCCCGAGGACGGTGATGCTGCCCGCGGTCGGCGCGGCGAGGGCGAGCAGCATCCGGATCGTCGTGGTCTTGCCCGAGCCGTTCGGGCCGAGGAAGCCGAAGACGGCGCCGCGGGGAACGGCGAGGTCGAGACCGGAGACCGCCTCCTGGCGCCCGAAGCGCTTGGTGAGGCCCCGCGTCTCGACGGCGAGCTCGCCCGCCGTCACCGAGCGGAGGCCGCGTCGCGGAGCGTCTCGGCCGGGACCGCTCCGGCGAGGACGCGTCCGTCGTCGGTGACGAGAACGGTCAGCAGGGCGGAGGAGAGGACGCGGCCGCCGTCGACCGGCGTGGTGACCGCGTCGAGCGAGGAGAGCGCGTCGGCGTCACCGGCGGGCAGCTCGACGACGCTCGTCCAGCCGGAGCCCGTGGTGACGACGTCGGAGTGCTCGGCCGTGCCCGCGGCGGGCGCGTCGGAGGCGTCCGCCGCGTCGTCGACCGGAGCGGCCTGCTCCGTCACCTCGGCGCCGGCCGGGGGCGTGAAGGAGAAGAGGGACGCGTCGGGCGTCGAGAAGTCGATGCTCGTGTACGCGACGCTGAACGCGGGCGCGGTGCCCCCGCGGGCGGTCACGGCTACCCCGAGCGGGAGGCCCGTCTCGCCGTCGACCGAGACGGTCACGGAGCCCACGAGGGTGCCGCCGTCGCGGGGCGTGAGCACGAGCTCGTACGCATCGCGCCCGGCGACGCTGACGTCCGAGCCGACCGCGACCGTGGTCGTCGGGTCGATCGCGGCGAGCAGCCGCTCGGCGGCCGACGACGGCGTCACGACCTGATCGCCCGGCGAGGCCTCGGGGGCTCCGCCCGCGGGAGGCGCGAGGTGGGTGGCGGTGTTCGCGCTCGAGTCGTAGATCCAGACTCCGTCGGTCGTCGAGGCGACGACGTCGCGCTCGGCCAGCCGGTCGAGCACCTGGAGGCGCGCGCCCTTCTCGGCGTCGACGTACACGCGCGCCTGGTGCGAGCCCGTGGCGAGCTCGACGAGGGAGTCGGCGGGGTCGGCGGACGCCGAGCCGGCCGAGCCGCCGAGCGCCGAGAGGTCGGGCAGGCCGAGGTCCGAGGTCTGCCGGATCTCGCCGGAGAACGCCGTGGCGTCGCTCTCGGCGACGAAGGCGAGGAGGTCGGCGGCGGACTTCTCGGGGAGGTCCCCCGCGGCGCTCGCCGAGAGGGGGAGGGCGACGGCCGCGGCGACGACGACCGCGGGGACGACGGCGACGGGCGTCCAGCGCTTCCAGTCAATGCTCATGCCGGGAACGCTACGCCTCGAACCTCCGCGGCGGGCCCGGAACGTGCCGGTCCACAGCCTTCCGGAAGGGGGTGCGGTCGGAGTCCGCGGCCGGGATGATCAGGGCATGGACCTCCCGTTCGCGCTCCCCCTCGCCCCGATGCTCGCCAAGGCCGTTCCGGCGGTGCCGGAGCAGACCGCCGTCGCGGGCGGATACTCCTACGAGCCGAAGTGGGACGGGTTCCGCGCGATCGTCTCGGTCTCCGGCGGCGAGTGCGAGATCGGGAGCCGCGGCTCCAAGCCGCTGACCCGGTACTTCCCCGAGCTCGTCGAGGCCTTCCTCCGGCTGCTCCCCGACGGCTGCGTGCTCGACGGCGAGATCGTCCTGGCGACCGGCGAGCCGGGAGCGCAGCGGCTCGACTGGGACCTGCTCTCGCAACGCATCCATCCGGCCGCGAGCCGCGTGAGGATGCTGGCGGAGACCACCCCGGCGATGCTCGTCGCCTTCGACCTGCTCGCCGTGGACGGGCGCAGCATGCTCGAGGAGCCGTACTCGGCGCGGCGGGAGGCGCTCGCCGCCGTGATGGCCGGCGTCCCGCATCCGCTGCACCTCGGCCGCGCCACCGACGACGAGGCCCTGGCGCGCGACTGGCTGGAGCGCTTCGAGGGCGCAGGACTGGACGGCGTCGTGGCGAAGCCCCTGGCCGCGCCCTACTCCCCCGGGAAGCGCGCCGTGCTCAAGGTCAAGCACCACCGCACGGCCGACGTGATCGCGATCGGGTACCGCGAGCACGCCTCCAAGCCGGGCGTGGGCTCGATCCTGCTCGGCCTGCACGGCGACGACGGAGAGGTCCGCCAGGTCGGCGGGGTCTCGGCCTTCAGCGACGAGCGTCGCGTGCAGCTGCTGGAGGAGCTCGCACCCGCGGTCGAGCGCGACGCGGGGGGAGCGCCGGTGCGCGGCGAGGGCGAGCGGAGCCGGTTCTCGAGCGGCCGCGACACCTCCTTCGTGCACCTGCGTCCCGAGCTCGTGCTCGAGGTCCGCTACGACCAGCGCGAGGGCGACCGCTTCCGGCACACCGTGCAGTTCGAGCGCTGGCGCCCTGACCGCGACGCCGCCTCCTGCACCATGGAGCAGCTGGAGCAGCCGACCGCGTACGACCTCGGCGACGTCCTCGGCTAGGCCTTCTTCGCGCGGCTGGGCTGCACGCGGGGCGGCTCGCCCGGCATCTTGGGGAAGTCGGGCGGGAACGGCAGCTCGCCGAGGCCGGCGGCGACATCGCGCTCCCACCAGCCGAGCAGGGCGTCGAGGTGACCGGGGGCGTCGTGCATCCGGGCCCACGGATCACCGCGCTCGGCGAGGCGCGCCGGGACCGTGCGGATCGTGAAGGCCCGCGGGTCGACGCCGTCGAGCTCGTCCCAGTCCAGCGGAGTGGAGACGGGAGCGTGCGCGAGCGGCCGCGGGCTGTAGGCACCGGCGATCGTCCGGTCGCGGTTGGCCTGGTTGAAGTCGACGAAGATCCGCTCGCCGCGCTCCTCCTTCCACCACGCCGTCGTGACCTGCTCGGGCATCCGCCGCTCCAGCTCGCGCGCCGCGGCGATCACCGCGTGGCGGACGTCGAGGAACTCGTGCTCGGCGACGATCGGCGCGAAGACGTGCAGGCCGCGGTTGCCGGACGTCTTCACGAACGGGTCGAGGCCGGCCTCCCGCAGGACCTCCCGCAGCGCGTGCGCGGCGACGACCGCGTCGGCGACGTCGGTGCCGGGCTGCGGGTCGAGGTCGATCCGGAGCTGGTCGGGCAGGTCGGGCGCATCGGCGCGAGACGCCCACGGGTGGAAGACGACGGTGTTCATCTGCGCCGCCCAGACGGCGGCCGCGGGCTCGTCGATCACGAGCTGCGGATGCACCCGCCCGCTCGGGTACGTCACCGGGACGGACCGGACGTACTCGGGCGCGCCCTTGGGCGGGTTCTTCGAGAAGAACTGCTCGCCCTCGATCCCGGAGGAGAACCGCTGCAGCGAGACGGGGCGGCCGCCGTTCGCCGCGACGAACGGCTCGCCGACGGCGATCAGGTACTCCGCGACCTCGCGCTTGGTGATGCCCGGCTCCGGGAAGAGCACTCGCTCAGGGCTCGAGATCCGCACCTCCCGGTCGCCGTGCGATCCGGGGACGGTGAGGACGACGGCGTCGCTGCTGGGCATCTGCTGAGGCTAGCCCGCGGCGCCGCCCGGCGACAGGGGTCCGCCGGGGCGCCGCCGCAGCCGGATCGGGCCCTTCGCCCGCGACGGGTCGACGACCTGTCCGCCCTGCACGATGTCGATCTCGCCCCGGTCGACCAGGCGGCGCGCGGCCCGGCGCACGGGCTCCATCAGCGGCCGCCACTCCTCGCCGCCGACTCGGCGCGCGACCTCGGACGGGCACGCCGTCGACGACGCCGCTCGCGCGAGCAGGACGGTGCGGATCTCCTCCTCGAGGCGCGCCTCCTCCGGACCGACTCCGCGACGGCGGCAGGCGTCCGAGCAGTAGCGGACGTCCTCCCAGTCGCGCGCCCACTTCGCGCGCCACTCGATCTCGCGACCGCAGGAGGCGCAGGTCTTGCTCTCGGGATGCGCGGTGGACGTGCGCTGACGGTGGGCCATGCCCTCGAGTCTGCGCGCAGACCGCGGCCGCAGCGACGGGTTGCGCTGAGGGCGAGCGACGGGTGCGCGGACGCCGGCGCCGACGACGCGCACCCGATCCGGCGTGATCGGGAACAGGGAGCGGCGGATCGGCGTTCCCCGAGGTGGCGGCGTCATACTCCGCAATGGGGCGGCCCTCCCCCGGCCGGTGCGCCAGTCTGGAGGAGCCGTGCTGCGGCGCGACGGCGGGCCACCACCCCGTGCCGCACCCTCGATCGATCAGGAGTCTCCGATGAGCCGCGAGAACCTCGCCACCACCCCGGACCGCGAGCCGGAGCACCGCGCCTTCGCCGGACTCTCCCCGGAGGACTTCAAGCTCGCGTTCCGCAACCACGCCGCCGGAGTCGCGCTGATCACCGCCGACCCGGGCACCGGCCCGGTCGCCCTGACCGCGACCTCCGTCTTCTCGGTGAGCGCCGAGCCGCCGCTGTTCGTCTTCTCGCTCTCGTCCGCCTCGTCCAGCTCTCCGGCCATCCAGGCGTCCGAGACGCTGGTCGTGCACCTGCTCGGGGCGGAGCAGCTCGACCTGGCGCGCCTGGGCTCGACCAGCGGCATCGACCGCTTCGCCGACACGTCGCTCTGGTCGCGGCTGCCCACGGGCGAGCCGTTCTTCCCGGGCGCCGCCGCCTGGATCCGCGGCACGGTGATCAACCGCATGGAGGCGGGATCGTCCACCATCGTCGCCGTGCACGCCCTCGAGGCCCACGTGCCCGAGGACTCCGAGACCACGGCGCCGCTCGTCTACCACAACCGCACCTGGCACCACCTCGGCGAGCACTCGCGCCTGAGCTGAGCTCCGCGCGCGATCCGAAGAAGGCGCTTCAGGCCTTCGGGCCGGTCGCCACCGTCCGGCCCGGCGTGCTCGACCACTGCGACCAGGAGCCCGGGTAGAGCGCCGATGCGAAGCCCGCGAGCGTGAGCGCGACGACGTCGACCGCGGCCGAGACGCCGCTGCCGCAGTACACGCCGACGGGGGCGTCCTCCCGCACGCCGAGCGCCTCGAATCCGGCGCGCAGGTCGGAGGCGGGCCGGAACCGCCCCTCGGAGTCGAGCGCCGCGGACACGGGAGCGTTCCGAGCGCCGGGGATGTGGCCCGCCCGCGGGTCGATCGGCTCGACCTCGCCGCGGTACCGCTCAGGGGCGCGGGCGTCGAGCAGGACGCCCGCCGAGGGCAGCGCCGCCGCCTCGTCGATGTCCAGCACCGGGAGCCGACCGTAGGCCAGCTCGACGTCGCCCCGCTCGCGCGGGACGTCGCCCGTCTCGAGCTCCCGCCCCGAGCGGATCCAGCCGGCGAGCGACCCGTCGAGCAGGCGGACGTCCTCCACTCCCGTCGCCCGCAGCAGCCACCAGGCCCGCGCGGCCGGGACGCTCTGCGCGTCGTCGTACACGACGACGGACCGGCCCCGGCGGAGCCCCCAGCCGCGCGCCGCCTCCTGCAGCACCTCGATCGGAGGCAGCGGGTGGCGCCCCTCCTCCGGCTCGCCGTGGGCGGCCAGCTCGTGATCGAGGTCGACGTGCACCGCGCCGGGCAGGTGGCCCGCGAGGTACTCCGGGCGGCCGTCGGGCCGGTCGAGGCGCCAGCGCACGTCGAGGACGAGCGGCGGCTCGGTGGAGGCCATGAGCTCGGCGAGCTCGTCAGGGGTGACCAGCAGGCTCTTGCGGCTGGAGGGGGTCGTCGGGGTCATGGCGTCCTTCCGATCCGCGTCGTCGGCGGAGTCCTGCCCCAGCATGCCGGGTCGCCCGGTGGCGCGGGAGCGGCCGGTGCACCGACCGGCCCCGACCGCCACAGAGGAGGAAAGGAGAGACTCGGAACTCCCGCCCTCTCGATGGGCACGGGTCAGTTCCGGCGGGGTGCGCCTGGAAGATCCTGACAGGGGACGCCGTCCCCGTCCCCATCCAGGTTGCCGGCGTTGGCGTAGGTCTGGAACCAGGCGTTCGCTTCTGCCCAGTTCGAGAATGACCGGCACGTCCTGATCGGCCCATTCGGTCGCGGACCCGGCGCCGGCGCCACGGCCTGCGTGCTCGCCCAGAGTGCGCGGCCCTGCGGCGAGTAGATCACCAGGTTGCCGTCGTTCTGCATGACCATCCGGGAGCCCGGGCTGCCCGCCGTGCCGGACTGCCAGCGCGCTCCGCCGGAGCCCGCGTAGACCACGGCGTTGCCGTCGGACTGCATCTCGAGCCGGTTGCCGCCTCCGGACGTGCCGGCCGCCCAGCGGGCCGAGCCGCGCGAGTAGACGACGAGGTTGCCGTCGCCCTGCATGACCGCCTCGCTTCCTCCGTCGGAGGAGCGCAGCAGCTGACCGGCGGTCAGCCGGTTTCCGGAGGAGAGGGTGTCCCGGACGGCGGGCGCGGGCGGCGCCGGAGGAGTGTCGCTCGCCCACAGCGCGCGGCCCGAGGCGGAGTAGACGACCAGGTTGCCGTCGTTCTGCATCTGCAGGCGGGATCCCGGGTTGCCCGCCGTACCCGAGGCCCAGAGGGGTCGGCCCGAGGCGGAGGTGACCACGGCGTTGCCGTCGGACTGCATCGAGAGCGTCTCGCCCTCGCCCTGGGTGCCGGCGCCCCAGCGGACGTCCCCCCGCGAGTAGACCGCGAGATTGCCGTCGCCCTGCAGGGAGGCACGGGACCGGCCGTCCGGCGATGTGAGCTGCTGTCCCCGGCTGAGCCGCGAGCCGGAGGAGAGGACGTCGCGGATCTCGGGCGCGCGCGAGGTCGAGGTCGCCCAGAGCGGCCGTCCGGAGGCGGCGGTGATCACCAGGTTGCCGTCGTTCTGCATCCGCATCCGCGCGCCCGGGTTCCCGGGCGTTCCCGCCTGCCAGCGCACGCCGGACCCGGGGGCCGAGACCACCGCGTTCCCGTCGGTCTGCATCGCGAGGCGGTTGCCCGCTCCGGAGGTGACGGAGCTCCAGCGCGGCGATCCGTCCACGTAGACGACAAGATTGCCGTCGCTCTGCATCGCGGCGCGCGAGCGGCCGTCGGAGGCGGTCAGCTGCTGTCCCGGAGAGAGCTCGCGCCCGCTGTCGAGGACGTCGGCGATCGGCTCCGGCTCGGGCTCCTGCTCATCGGCCGAGGACCAGGCCGTGTCCCCGTTCGGGCGGACGAGCACGAGCTGCCCGTCGTCCTGGATGAGGGCGAGCGCGCCGGTCTCTCCCGCGGTCCCGGACGCCCAGACGGGCGTGCCGGAGCCGGTCACGACGACGAGGTTGCCGTCCTCCTGCATCCGCACCGTGGTCGCACCGGTGCCCTGGGTCCTGGTGCTCCAGACGGGGCGGCGCCCGGCGTCGTAGATCACGGCGTTGCCGTCCGCCTGCATCTCGAAGCTCGCGGAGTCTCCGTTCGAGAAGATGCGCTCGCCCGCGTCGAGCGAGTCGCCGCCGAGGAGGGCGTTCGTGTAGGTCTGCGATCCGCGCGCCTCTGCGGGCGGAGTCTCCCCCGGGACGAAGGCGGTCGGAGTCTCGGCGACGGCCTGCGTCGCGAGGGCGGACGGCGCCAGAGCGGCGGAACCGCCCGCGGCGAGCAGGCAGGCGAGGGCCATCGCCGCGAGGCGATGAGGAGGTCGTGGCACGGAGAGCCCTTTCGGAGGCGGCGGCGGCGGAAGCCGGGGTCGAGCGGAGCCTGGCACGCGCTCGCCACGGCCGTCCATCCGGGCCGCGCGGAACTACTCAGCCGGAGCGGGCGATCCGCGCCGGGGGCGCGGGCGCCGCCTCCGGGCCACGGAGCCTCCGGCCGGCTCGCGCGCCCCGGTCGGGGGCGGCGGCGATCGACGCGGATCGACGGAGGACGTGCTCCCACGGCCGGAGCGCACCCCGCGCGGGCGCCCCGGGAGGCGGCTCGGACCTCCCGCGGCACGGAGGAGGTCCCCGTTCCTCCTAAAATCGGAGGCATGTCGAAAGTGTTGAGCAGTCTGCCCGTGGGCGAGCGTGTCGGAATCGCATTCTCGGGAGGCCTCGACACATCCGTCGCCGTCGCCTGGATGCGCGAGAAGGGCGCGGTGCCCTGCACGTACACGGCCGACATCGGCCAGTACGACGAGCCCGACATCGAGAGCGTCCCGTCCCGCGCGGCCCAGTACGGCGCCGAGATCTCGCGCCTCGTCGACGCGAAGAGCGCGCTGGTCGAGGAGGGGCTCGTCGCCCTGCAGTGCGGCGCCTTCCACATCCGCTCCGGCGGCAAGACCTACTTCAACACCACCCCCCTCGGCCGCGCCGTGACCGGCACCCTCCTCGTCCGCGCCATGCGCGAGGACGGCGTCGACATCTGGGGCGACGGCTCGACCTACAAGGGCAACGACATCGAGCGGTTCTACCGCTACGGCCTGCTCGCCAACCCCCGCCTGCGCATCTACAAGCCCTGGCTCGACGTGCAGTTCGTCAACGAGCTCGGCGGCCGCACCGAGATGTCGGAGTGGCTGGTCGCCCGCGGCTTCCCCTACCGCGACGCCACCGAGAAGGCCTACTCGACCGACGCCAACATCTGGGGCGCCACCCACGAGGCCAAGCGCCTCGAGGAGCTCTCCAGCGGCCTCGAGCTCGTCGAGCCGATCATGGGGGTCGCGTCGTGGCGCGACGAGGTCGAGATCGCCTCCGAGGTCGTCTCGGTGCGCTTCGAGGCCGGCCGTCCCGTCGCGCTGAACGGCGTCGAGTTCTCGGACGCCGTCGCGCTCGTGCTCGAGGCGAACGCGATCGGCGGACGCCACGGGCTCGGCGTCTCGGACCAGATCGAGAACCGGATCATCGAGGCCAAGAGCCGCGGCATCTACGAGGCCCCCGGCATGGCGCTGCTGCACATCGCCTACGAGCGCCTGCTGAACGCTATCCACAACGAGGACACCGTCGCCCAGTACCACTCGGAGGGCCGCCGTCTCGGCCGCCTGATGTACGAGGGCCGCTGGCTCGACCCGCAGTCGCTGATGCTGCGCGAGTCCATCCAGCGCTGGGTCGGCTCGGCCGTCTCCGGGGAGGTCACCCTGCGCCTGCGTCGCGGCGACGACTACACGATCCTCGACACGACCGGCCTCGCGCTGAGCTACCACCCCGACAAGCTCTCGATGGAGCGGGTCGGCGACGCCGCCTTCGGCCCCGAGGACCGCATCGGGCAGCTCACGATGCGCAACCTCGACATCGCCGACTCCCGCTCGCGGCTCGAGCAGTACGCGGCCGCCGGCCTCGTCGGCGGTCCGACCGCCGAGCTCGTCGGCGAGCTCGAGATCGGCGAGGCCGACGCGATCACCGAGGGCGGCGGGTCCGCAGCGGCCGATGCGCTCGGACGCGCCACCGACCTGGCCTCGGAGGGTGCGGCGTTCGACGCCGGAACCGACTGACCCCGCCCGTCCGACGCACCCGCGCGCATCCCTCCCACCGGGACGCGAGGCGCACGGGGGCGTCGTGCTGTGCGGGCCGACCCGGCGCGCCGGGTGCGAGGGCGGGCCCGGCGCGAGAGCAGTGCTCCGGCGTTCGTCGCGCCGGCCGTCAGGGCGCGGAGGACCGGACGAGCGCGAGCGCGGCGTCCACGGTGGCGAGCGACTGCGCCGGATCGACGCGGGCCAGCACGAGCGCGGCCACCAGGAGCGACACGAGGACGTCCGCCTGAGCCGACGCCCACGCCTGCGCGTCGGGCCAGCGGGCCAGCGCTCCGGCGCGCAGTGCGCCCAGCAGCTCGGCCCGGTAGTCGGCGATCACCTCGCGCACGGCGTCGTCGCGCGCGATCGGCGCGCACGCGGCGTTGAGCAGCAGACAGCCGCTCCTCGCGGAGAGCGTGCGGGAGTCGGCAAGCGCCGCCCGCAGCCCGGTGAAGTACACCTCGAGCGCCGTCGGCGACGCCCCTCCCGGATCGACGAGCGGGGCGAGCCGGGGCCGCACCACCTCGTCGAGGTAGCTCTGCACGGCGGCGTCGAAGAGCCCGCGCTTGCTGCCGAAGGCGTGGTAGAGGCTGGAGCGGCGCAGTCCGGTCGCGGACTCCAGGTCCGGGAGCGACGCCTCCTCGAAGCCGCTCTCCCAGAAGACGGCGCGGGCGGCGCGGACGACCTGCTCGGTGTCGAAGCCCTGCGTGCGACCCACGGTGCTCCTCCTGAGGGGTGACAGCTGCGGCGCCGCACTGGCGCGGACCGCTCGCTCCAGTATATTGTGGACTGGTCGTTACACAATCGGTGCGGAGCCCTCCGCATCACGACCATCGCCTGGAGGCCCGCCGTGATCGTTCTCGGACTGGTGCTCGCCGCTCTCGCCGCGGCGCTGCACGTCTACATCTTCGTGCTCGAGTCGGTCCTCTGGACGACCTCGCGCGCCCGATCGACGTTCGGCACGACCGCCGGCGAGGCGGAGGCGACGAAGGAGATGGCCTACAACCAGGGCTTCTACAACCTCTTCCTCGCCGTCGTCACCGTGGCGGGCATCGTCGCCGTCGCGATCGGCGCCACCGCCGTCGGCGCGGCCCTCGTGTTCGCCGGCGCCGGATCGATGGTCGCCGCAGCACTCGTCCTGCTCCTCTCCGCTCCGACCAAGCGCCGCGCCGCGCTGACCCAGATGACCCCGGGTCTGCTCGCGGTGATCGCGCTCGCCGTCGGCCTCTCACTCTGATCCCCTCCGCTCCACCACCACGAAAGGTCCTATGAGCACCGTCACCAGCACCCAGATCCAGCTCGTCCGCCGCCCCGACGGCTGGCCCGTCGCCGAGGACTTCCGGACCGCGACCGTCGAGTACGGCGACCCGGCCGCGGGCGAGATCCGCGTCGAGAACGCCTTCCTCTCGGTCGACCCCTACATGCGCGGCCGCATGAACGACGTGAAGAGCTACACCCCGCCCTTCGCCCTCGGCGAGACCATGACCGGCGGTGCCGTCGGCCGGGTGACCGTCTCCGACGACCCCGCGTTCCCTGTCGGCAGCGCGGTCCTGCACCAGCTCGGCTGGCGCGACGTCGTGCAGGCCGAGTCGTCGCAGTTCCGCGTCGTCCCCGAGATCCCCGGAGTGCCGCTCTCGCTCCGCCTCGGCATCCTCGGGATGACCGGACTCACCGCGTACGTCGGGCTCACCGCCATCGCGGGCATGAAGGAGGGCGACACCGTCTTCGTCTCGGGCGCCGCGGGAGCCGTCGGCTCGGCCGCCGGTCAGATCGCGCGCCTTCTCGGAGCCGAGCGGGTCGTCGGATCCGCGGGCTCGGCCGAGAAGGTCGCCCTGCTGACCGAGAAGTACGGCTACGACGCCGCCTTCGACTACCACTCCGGCCCGGTCCGCGAGCAGCTGGCCGAGGCAGCGCCCGACGGGATCGACGTGTACTTCGACAACGTCGGCGGCGACCACCTCGAGGCGGCCCTCGACGCCTTCCGCGACGGCGGCCGCGCGGCGCTCTGCGGAGCGATCGCCGGCTACAACAGCACCGAGAAGACGCCCGGCCCCGACAACATGGCGAACATCATCACCCGCGGTCTCACGCTGCGCGGATTCACGCTGTCCGGCTACCTCGACCACGCGCCGGAGTTCAACCGGCTGATGGCCGGCTGGTTCGCCGACGGAGAGATCGCCTACGACGAGACCGTCGTCGACGGCATCGACCACGCCGTGGACGCGTTCCTCTCGATGATGCGCGGCGGCAACACCGGGAAGATGGTCGTCCGCGTCTAGCGCCGACCCCGGTGCGGCGGGCGCGAGGAGGGGCACCTCCGGACGCCCGCCGCATCCGTCCTCCGCCTCCCTGTCCGGGATCTCCGAGCATGCTCGCGCATCCACGGGGCCGATCGGTCCGGGCGGTGGCAGACTGCGGACATGAGCACGTTCTCGCACCGGACCGGCGCCTCCGCGCTGGCAGCAGCAGCACTCGTCCTCGTCCTCACCGGCTGCGCAGGCAGCGGCGGAGCCCCGTCCGCGCGGACGCCGCTCCCGACGCCGACCGCGACCGCGACCTCTTCGCCGACTCCCGCTCCGACGCCGACTCCCACCGTGACCGTGACGGTCACGGCGACCCCCGAGCCCTCGTCGACCGGTTCTCCCGCCGCGGATCCGGCGGCGGCGCGCTGCACGGGCTCCGACCTGACGATGGAGTACCGCCCCGACCCCGACGCGTCGGGTGCCGGGAACAGCGCCTTCGACCTCGTGCTCACCAGCACCTCCTCCTCCGACTGCGCTCTCGCGGGAATCCCCGGCGTCTACGCGACCGACGCCGACGGGAACCGGATCAGCGCGGTCGCCGACGCGTCCGGCCCGAACCCCGACGCTCCCGTGATCCTCGTCCCGGGCGCCCGGGCGGACGTCCGGGTCGCCTGGCACTCCCCCGGCGCCTACGGCTGCACGGTCGGGACCTCCGCGTACCTCGTCGCCGAGGTCCTCGACGCCCCGGACGGCGCGGTCCGCGCCCCCGCCGAGCTCCAGGTGTGCACCGACGGCACCGTGATGATGGACGCCTCCGCCTACACGCTGCTCTGAGCCCTCCCCGAGCGCGCACACCTCCCGCGCGGCCCGCTCGCCGGGCGCGACCCCTTGACCGGGCGCGGCGCAACCGGGACCCTCGCACTACACGTCCCCACCCCACCCCGGAGGTCACCATGAAGGTCGGCTCACTCGTTCTCCGTCTCGCCGTCGGCGGGCTCTTCGTCGGACACGGTCTGCAGAAGCTGCGGGGCTCGTTCGACGGCCCCGGCCTCGACGGCACCGAGCAGATGATGTCGAGCCTGGAGATGCACCCGGCCCGGCGCAACGCCGTCGCCGCAGCGGTGACCGAGACGGCCGGAGGCGCCGCTCTCGCCCTCGGCGCCGCGACTCCGCTCGCCGCCGCCGGACTCGTCGCCACGATGGTCACCGCCGTGCGCAAGGTGCACTGGAGCAACGGCCTGTGGAACGCGGGCGGCGGGTGGGAGTACAACGCCGTCCTCGTCGCGGCGACGGCCGCGATCGTCGCGGACGGCCCCGGCGCGCTCTCGTTCGACGCCCTGATCGGCAAGCGCAAGTGGGGAGCCGGCTGGGCGCTGTTCGCCCTGATCGGCGGAGCGGCTGCGTCGACCGCCCTGATCGAGGCCGGGCGACGCGCCGCGCCGATCGGAGCGGCCACCTCCGGCTCCGACGACGGCGGGTCGGACGACGACGGCGCCGACTCGACCGCCTCGTAGCCCCGCTCCGCCGCACTGTGCGGGCGCGGTAGCGTCGGAGGCGTGATCGAGACACGCGCCTCCGACCCCGACCGCCCCGAGACCGACGCGCTCGCCCTCTGGCTCGCGGCGGTCGAGCGCCTCGACGCTCAGGACGACCCGGACGGCGTCGTCGAGCGGATGCGCGTCCTCGCAGCCCGCTACCCGGGACACGACGGAGTCGCCGCTTTCGAGCTGGGCGGCGCCCTCGACAGCGCGGGACACGAGGCGGAGGCGGCGGTCGAGTACGAGCGCGCCCTCGCAGCCGGCCTGGATGACGAGCGGCGGGCGCGGTTGACGATCCAGTACGCCTCGACACTCCGGAACCTCGGCCGCACCGATGAGGCGATCGACCTCCTCGCCGGCGCTGCTGCGCACCCCGCGGTGGGCTCCGCGCGGGAGGTGTTCCTCGCGCTCGCCCTGCACAGCGCCGGGCGCGTCGACGAGGCCCTGCGGATCGCGCTGGAGGCGCTGGCTCCGGGGCTCCCCCGGTACCAGCGCTCCGTCCGCGCCTACGCCGCCGCCCTCACCGACCCCGAGCAGTAGCGCGGACGGCTCCTCCACATGGAGGCTCGGCGCGGCGAGCGCCGAGCCTCCATGGGCGCCGACTCAGTCCTCGAGCAGGATCGCGTCGATCTGCCCCATCGCCTGGCGGAGTCCCTCCTCCATGCCCATCTGGACCATCTGCTCGAGCTGCTCGACCGACTCGAAACGGCTGCTGAGGACCATCCGCGTGCGCCCCGGCTCGATCTCGTCGAGGGTGACCGTGGCCCGGGTGATCCCCAGCGCGTCGACCGGGTCGCCGCGCTCGTCGGCGAAGCCGTCCTCGAACTCGAACCGCGTCGGCTCCTCCACCCGGGTCACGCGCCACCAGCCGCGCGACTGCTCGCCGTCCGGTCCCGTCATGACGTAGGCGCTCCGTCCGCCCTCGACCGGCTCGTGCCGCTCGAAGGTCGCCGGCCAGGTCGGCGGCCCCCACCAGCGCTCGAGGCGGCGCGGATCCGTCCAGAGGAGCCAGACGCGCTCGATCCCCGCGTCGAACTCGGCGGTCACGGTCAGGGTCAGTTCCTCGATGTCCTTCACGGACTGCAGCACGCTCATCGCGCCTCTCCCTCCAGCAGATCCCGCGCGCCGGTCGGCTCGCGGGTGTCACTCCTCGTCGAGGAGGTCCGACATGCGGTCGATCCTCCCCGCCCACAGCTGCTCGTAGGCGTCGAGCAGGCGCGACGCCCGCCGCACTGCGGCGACCTCGCCCTGCACCAGCTGCTCCCGCCCCCTCCTCCGCTTGCGGACGAGTGCCGCCCGCTCGAGGACGGCCACGTGCTTCTGCACCGCCGCGAACGACATCTCGTAGCGCGCCGCGAGTGCGGAGACGGACTGCTCGCCGACCAGCACCCGGGCGACGATGTCGCGGCGGGTGCTGTCGGCCAGCGCCCGGAAGAGCAGGTCGATGTCGGCGTCCATTCGTACAACCATGTGGTTGCACATTAGGGCCGTCCCCTCCCCCGCGCAAGAGCATCCGTCTCCGGGGCGAGCGCACCGACCGGCGCCCGACCTCAGGCGCTCGCGGCATCGAGGGCCTCGGCAGCGGCCGCGAGCACCCAGTCCGGCAGGGGGCGGGCCGCGAACAGCGAGGCGTAGAGCCGGGCCATCGAGTCGTCGGGGTCGAGCCGCAGCGCCTCGTCGAGGTGGAGCCCGGCGAGGCTCGAGACTCCCCTCGCCCACCAGCACCACGCGAGAACGGTGAGCACGGAGGAGCGCGCCTCCTCCGGCGCCAGCGCGGCGGCACGGGCGAGGAGCCCGGTCGCCCGCGCCAGACGGGCGCGCTCCGGAGCGCGCCCGCTGCCGAGCAGCAGGGCCGACAGCTCGAGGTCGTGGTCGTCGTCCGTTCCGGCGCGGGCCTCGCCCACCGCGCCGGGCGGCACTCCCACTCCCGCCTGCGGGCTCCGCGCGATCTGCACGGTCACCCGGTCTCGGAGGGGCGGCGACTGCAGGGTCCGCACGATCAGTCCTTCGCGGCGGACGTCCCGCGGTCCGCTGAGCCAGCGCTCGACGAGCCGTTCCGTGTCGCCGACCAGGGGCGGCCGGCGGAGCACCTCCGCGACGAGCGCGCGATCCTCCTCGACGACCGGCGGCAGCACGGAGAGCGCGTCGATGTCCAGAGGCTCATCGGCCACCGCTCGGGCGAGGACGCCGGTCTCGCTCCGCTCGATCTCGAGGAGCGGACGTGGCCTGCGGCACTCCTCGGCGTCCGTGTAGCGCCCCCATCCGTCGGCAGCGATGCAGGCCACGGCGATGATGTCCAGGCGCGTGCGCTCCAGGCGCCGGAGCACCGCGCGGCCGAGGTCGAGATGCGGGATCCCCCGCTCCTCGGCGTAGCCCGCACGGGTGCAGACCACCACCAGCACACCGGTGGCCCGCGGCATCGTCTCCATCATGGCCGCGCAGCCGCCCGCCAGCGCCTCCGCCTCCATCCCGCGCAGCGTCTCCGGGAGCGGGATCCGGAAGCCTCCTCCGGCGCGCGTGCCGAGGAACGGCACCACCACGACGGACTCCTCCGGACGGATGCCGATGATGGAGGGGACGGCCGCCAGGAGGTCCTGGATCGCGCTCGCCCGCAGGACTTCGGGATCGCGGCGGCGGGACGGAGGAGCAGGGGTTCGCTGTGTGGATGTCATGTCCGACACCCTGCTCGCGTCGCCGGCGGCGCGAGATCCCGCCGGCCCGGACCGGGGAGAACCGGAGCGGATCGGCGCCTGTGGAGGAGCGCCCGGGGCCGGCGGCTCAGCCGGCCGCGGGAGCCCGCAGCACCTTCGCCATCGGCCGTCCCTTCGCGATCTCGTCGATCAGCTTGTCGAGGTACCGGATGCGCTGCATCAGCGGATCCTCGATCGTCTCGACCCGCACGCCGCAGATCACCCCCGTGATCGCCGAGGCCTGCGGAGGCAGGCGCGCCGCCGCGAAGAACTCCTCGAAGGTCGTCCTGCTCTCGAGGTGCCGGGCCAGCTCCTCGTCCGAGAAGCCGGTGAGCCAGCGGACCGCCTCGTCGACCTCCTCCCTCGTCCGGCCCTTGCGCTCCGCCTTCGCCACGTAGAGGGGGTGCACGTCGGCGAACGCCACGGAGAAGATCCTGCTCATGGCCGGGAAGCGTACTCGCGCGACGCCCGGCGCGGCAGAGGCGCCCGCCCCGCTATCCTCCCCAGTGGCCCTCGCGCCTCCACCCCGCAGCCCACAGAGAGAACCACCGTGAGCCTCCTCCGCACCAAGTCCGTCGAGCAGTCGATCGCCGACACCGATGAGCCCGAGTACAAGCTCAAGAAGTCGCTGACCGCGCTCGATCTCACGGTCTTCGGCGTCGGAGTCGTCATCGGCGCCGGCATCTTCACCCTCACCGGCCGCGCCGCCCATGACATCGCCGGACCGGCGATCGTCCTGAGCTTCGTCGTCGCCGCCTTCGCCTGCGCCCTCGCGGCCATGTGCTACGCCGAGTTCGCCTCCACGGTCCCGGTGTCGGGCTCCGCCTACACCTTCTCCTACGCCTCCCTCGGCGAGCTCTTCGCCTGGATCATCGGCTGGGACCTGATCCTCGAGCTGTTCCTCGGAGCGAGCGTGGTCGCGCAGGGGTGGAGCGCGTACCTCGGGTCGCTGCTGCAGCAGCTGGGAGTGACTCTCCCGCCGGCGCTCACCTACGGCGGCGTGGTCGACGTGCCGGCGATCCTGCTCGTCCTCGTGCTCGGCGCGCTGATGACCTTCGGGATCAAGGAATCGCTGCGCGTCAACCTGGTGCTCGTCGCGATCAAGCTGTTCATCGTCCTGTTCGTCATCATCGCGGGCCTGCAGTTCGTCAACACCGCCAACTACACGCCGTTCGTCCCCGCCGCCGAGCCCTCGCAGTCCGCGTCCGGTCTGACCCAGCCGCTGCTCCAGTTCCTCTCGGGCATCGAGCCGGCCACGTTCGGGGTCGGCGGCATCATCGCCGGCGCCTCCCTGGTGTTCTTCGCCTACATCGGGTTCGACGTCGTCGCGACGACCGCGGAGGAGACCCGCCGCCCCCAGCGCGACCTGCCCATCGGCATCATCGCCTCGCTGATCATCTGCACGGTCCTGTACTGCGCCGTCGCCCTCGTCGTGACCGGCATGGTCCCCTACCGCGAGCTCGACCCGTCGGCCGCGCTCGCCAACGCGTTCGCCTACCACGGGCAGACCTGGATGGCGACGGTCATCTCGGCCGGCGCCGTCGCCGGTCTGACCACCGTCGTGCTGACGCTGCTGATCGGAGCGACGCGCATCATCTTCGCGATGGCGCGCGACGGACTCCTCCCCCGGCGCCTGGCCACCGTCCACCCGCGCCTGCGCACGCCGTGGTTCACCTCCGTGGTCGTGACCATCGTCGTCGCGCTGCTCGCCGGGCTCACTCCGATCGGCGTGCTCGAGGAGATGGTCAACATCGGCACGCTCTCGGCGTTCGTGCTGGTCTCGGTCGGCGTCGTGGTGCTGCGCCGCAAGCGGCCCGACCTGAAGCGCGGCTTCCGGGTCCCGCTGAACCCGTGGCTCCCGCTCCTCTCCGCCCTGATCTGCACCTACCTGATGCTCAACCTCTCGATCGAGACCTGGCTGCGCTTCCTGATCTGGCTGGCAGTGGGCTTCGCGATCTACTTCGCCTACTCGCGCAGCCACGCGAAGATCGGCATGCAGCCCTAGGGGGCCAGGCCCACCTTCGGCCTGGCCCAGGAGCGTCCGCGCGTGTCCTTGAGGATGTCGTACTCCACCTCGACGTGCGGCTCGATCGCGCTGTACTTGTCGTTCGGGGCGCCGATCACGAGCTGGAAGCCGAGACCGCGCCACGCACCGATCGCCCGCTTGGTGAAGTGGGCGTCGGCCTTGATCAGCGCCTCGTCCATGAAGACCGGCGCGTACCGGGGGCGGTCTGCTCCCGCGTCGCCGAGCTGATAGCGCAACGCCGCTCCGACGATGAAGGCGATCAGCTCCTGCGACTCCCCGCCGGACTTCTCGCCGATGTGGTCGTACAGCGCCACGTGCGCTCGGGTGACGGCGTCCACGCGCTCGGCGCTGACCCGGACGTGGTTGCGGACGTCGACGAGGTCGCCGAAGTCGGGCGCGGTGCGCCGCAGCCGCTGGATGAGCCGGGACATCCGCCGGTAGACCTGCTCGCGCTCCTCCTCCGCGGACACGGCCTGGATCTGCGCGCGCACCTCGCGGAGCTCGCGGCGGAAGCGACGGCGCACCTCCGACTGGTTCTCGCGCGTCGTGATCTGCAGGCGGTGGCCGTCGTCGTAGAACGGCAGATCCTGCATGATCACGTTGATCGGCTCGATCCGCTCGCGGATCTCCCGCAGCGAGCGGCCGAGCGTGGAGTCGAAGCTCGTGAGGTCGTTGCCGGAGAGCGTGAGCAGGCTGTCGCGCCACTCGGTCTCGAGCCGGTGCAGGCCGCTGGTCTCGAGGGCGTCGAGCAGCCGCTCGAAGTCGCCCGCGGACGCCTCGGGGTCCGCGAGCAGGTTGGGGTTCGGCCAGCGGTCGAGGAAGCCGTCCATGATCCGGCCGGCGCTCTCGCGCTGCTGCTCGTGCGCCTCGGCCGCGGAGCGACGGTCCTCCGCCAGTCGCTGCGCCGCCGTGGCGAGCGCCGCGTCGAAGCGGACCAGGACGTCCGAGGCGCTGCCGGACGCCGCGGCCTCGGTCAGCGTGAACCGGGCGTCCAGGAAGGCGCGCTGGTCGTCGTCGAGCTCGCGTCCTGCGCGCTCCGCCGCATCGAGAACCGCCTGGCTCGCGTCGACGTCGTCGACCACGACGGCCCACTCCGCCTCGATCCGCTCGCGCTCCACACCGGCGCGCGCGATCTCCTGGCGGAGGCGCTCGAGGCGGCCGCGCAGCCCGTCGATCTGCTCCTGCAGCCCGGCGAGCTCGGGGTTCGCCTCCGCCGCCTCGGCGCCGACCGCCTCCCAGCGCTCCTGCTCGGCGAGCAGCGACTCGACGTCGACCGTCTCCCAGCTCACCAGCGCGAGGCGGGCGTGGCGCGTCATCCGGTCGTCGAGCGCATCGAGGGCCTCCTCCGCCGCCGACGCCGCCGAGACGGCCGCCGCGCTGCGGGCCCGGGCCGCCTCGACCAGGGCGTTCAGCTCGCGGAGACGACGGGTGTTGGAGAAGCCGAGGACGTTCGCGGCGCCGTGGCCGCCGTGCGCACCGCGCTGCCCCTGCGAGAGCTGACCGGTGAGGGTCAGGGCGAGCCGATGGCGTCCGAGCTCCGCAGCGCTGTCGACGCACACGTAGCCGAAGCGGTCCTCGAGCCGGTCCTGCAGCCAGCCGGTGAAGGCGGTGGCGCGGTAGTCGAGGCGCCCGGGCAGCGTCTGCGGGTCGAGGCCCCGCACCTCCTCGAGCCCGGTCTCCACGCCCTCGTAGCGGATCCGGACCGGGAGCCGGAGGGAGTCGATGGTGCGGCGGAAGCGGTCGAGGTGGGCGGAGTCGATCATCAGCGTCGTCGCGAAGCCGCCGAGGGCGAGCGTGAACGCCTCGCGCCAGGGCTCGAACTCGGCACGCACCTCGACCAGCTCGCCGACGAAGGGCAGGTCGTCGGCGGTGAGGCCGGCTGCCTCCGCGATCCGCTCGCGCGCCTCGTGCAGAGGCCGGGGGATGCTGTCCCGACGGTCCGAGGCCGAGCGCTGCTCCGCCTCGAGCTCGGCGAGATCGCGCGCCGCGGCCTTCCGCTCGGCGACCGCGTCCGACCAGGCCGCACGGGTGCTGCGCTTGGCGTCGGCCGCGCTCGCCGCCCGGGCGAGCACCGCCTCGAACCGCTCGCGGGTGGTCTCCGGCTCGCCGAGAGCGCGCAGGTCCTCCTCGAGCCGGGCGCGGTTCTCGCGCGCCGCGCCCAGCCGCCGCTCCACCTCGCGGAGCTCGCGCTGGGCCGTCTCGAGGCGGTCGCCGCCGGAGGCCCGCAGCACCTCGGCGAGCCCGTCCCGCTCCGACTCCGCCGCCTCGGCGAGGGCCCGCTTCTCGCGGAGCACGGCGTCGACGGCGCGGGTGCGCTCGCGCAGCTCGACCTCGACGTCGCGCAGCAGGCCGAGGCGCTGCTCAGCGCGCCACAGGGCCGCCGGCGACACCGGGGCGTCGAACTCCCCGAGCGCATCGATGAGGCGCACGCGCTCCGCTGACGCGGCGATGCGCAGGCGCAGGCCCCGCAACGGCTCGAGTGCCGCGACCTGCTGGCGCGCGGTGAGCATCCGCTGCCGGGTGCTCTCGAGCTCGTCGAAGTGGGCGACGACCGCGTCGGCGGAGGCCAGGGTCTCGGGCTCCTCAAGCACGAGCCGCTTGTAGAGGTCGTCGACGGTCGTGATCTGCTGACCGGCCTGGATGCGGGCGAGCAGGCTCATCGCCTTCGATCCGGCTCCCGCCGCTCCGATGCCGAGCACCGCGTGCAGACGCGCCGAGAACTCGCGGTCGGTGCCGAGCGGATCCAGGCCCGCCGCGCGCAGCGACGCGTCGGAGAAGCGGTGCGCCGCCGCCCGGTCGAGCGCGGCGAGGTCGACCGGGCCCTCGGCGCTCGCGCGGATCCGCACGGTCTCCTCGAGCACCCGGGAGCCGGCCGGGACGTACCAGGCGCGGACCGCGCTGAAGCGCGAGCCGTCGTGGTCGACCCAGGTCATCGCGACGGCGGTCCAAGTGTCGACTCCGTCGCCGCGCAGGACGCGCATGGTCGTGCCCTCGTCCGTGCGCGACTCGTCGAGCTTGCCGCGCGCGTAGGAGAGGATGTTGCGCTGGTCCTCGCCGCGCGGACGGCCCGTCACTCCGCCGTTCGAGGCGCCGTTGAACGGCGTGGTGTGCGGCATCATCAGGGCGATGTAGGCGTCCATCAGCGTGGACTTGCCGGAGCCGGAGCCGCCGCAGAGGAGCGTGGCGCCGGGCGAGAAGCGGACCCGGTGCGCGCCGTCGTAGCCGCCCCAGTTGACCAGCTGCAGGTCCTCGGCGAGCCACTGCTGACCGCGGGAG
Source organism: Rathayibacter sp. AY1F3 (assembly GCF_002931975.1). NCBI lineage: Bacteria > Bacillati > Actinomycetota > Actinomycetes > Micrococcales > Microbacteriaceae > Rathayibacter > Rathayibacter sp. AY1F3. The sequence goes on from NZ_PSVF01000010.1 coordinate 82,913, forward strand.
GCGGCGGGGATCAGGCCGAAGAGGGTGTCGAGCATCGTCATCGGGGGTCGTCCTCCGGGTCGGGGGTGTCGTCGTCGGTCGGCTCGTCGTCCAGCGGCTCGTCGTCCGTCGGCTCGTCGTCCGCGACATCGGCTCCGCGCAGGACGCCGTCCGTGGGCGGGTCCGCGTCCTCGTCGAGGCCGTCGTCCTCGAGCGCGTCGTCGTCCGCCTGCTCCGGATCGTCCGAGCCGGGCTCCTCGGCGAGCGCCGCGTCTGCGACCACCGAGGAAGCGGCCTCGCCCGCCCGCCCGCGCAGCCAGTCGCTCAGCTCCCGCAGCTTCGGCGCGCTGAGCACCATCTCCACGATCGGGCTGATCCGGTACCGCCCTGCGGACTCCTCGTCGACGATGCCGTCGCGGCCGAGCCGCTCCAGCGCCTTGCGGACCATGCGCTGCCGACGGGCGGTGTCGCGCTCGGCGTCGGCGAAGTAGCTGAGCACCGTCTGCTCGACCTCCTCGACGTCCACGCGCGCCGACGCCTCGCCGGCCGCCGACTCCCGCTGATGGACCGTGCGCAGGTGCACCAGCACCAGCGTCTCGGCGCGGGTGTAGGGGAGGTCGCGCAGCAGCACCGGCATCTCCACCTCGTCGGAGCGCACCTGCTGCTTGTAGGCGACCCCGCGCTCGTGGTCGACGACGAGCCGCACGAACAGGTCGTTCAGCCGCGACTCGATCAGCTGCCGGTGCTCCTGGAGCACGGCCCACTGCTCGCGGTGGCGGTCGGCGAGGAGGAAGCGGCGCTGCAGCACGTGCACGAGCACCCGGCGCACCTCGGTGTCGAGGACGCCGCGGTCGCCGGGGAAGAGCTCGTCGGGGTCCTCCTCCATCGACACGGACGCGATGAACGGATCGGCGGCGGTCCCGTCGGTCGCCAGGGTGTCACTCATCGTCGGTCTCCTCCTCGGTGCGGGCGGTCACGGATCCGAAGGCGAAGCGGCGCACGGTCCCGTCGGGTCGGCGCGTGCTCACGACGGAGTAGCCCTCGCGGTCGACGAGGCCCGTCCGGTGCGCGATCTCGAGCAGCCCGAGCAGGTCGACGGGCCGTCGCGTGTCCTCCGGAGCCGCGCTGAACGCGTCCGCCAGATCGAACTCGTCGCCGAGCTCCGCCACGTAGGCCTCCAGCTCCGCGTAGCGGGGACCGCCCCAGGCCCGGCTGTCGTCGCCGACGAACTCGGCGCCGCCGTCGTCTCCGGCCAGGGGCGCCGGCCCGCCGGCCGGGCGCACGTCGCCGAGGGTCTGGCGCAGGTGGCCGATCCCGGCGACGGGCAGGTGCCGCAGCGGCGTGACCGGCGCGTCCGGCGAGATCCCGCCCGTCCACTCCTGGAGCCCCGCCATCACGTCGCGCAGCAGCTCGTCCACCTGGCGGTCGCGAGCGGGATCGTGGGTGCGGACCTGGCCCGTGATGACGTGGGACGCGCGACGCTGCGCGGTCAGGACCTCCTGCACGCCCAGCTCCACCCGGCGGCCGATCGCGGCCAGCTCCCCGCGCTGGGCCGGGTCCATCAGGCGGGAGAACGGCTGCACGAGCACGGTGTGCAGCTGATCGGCGAGCGCATCGATCCGCTCGGGGTCGCCCAGGAGGCGGAGGGCTCCGGCGAACGCACGGCCCTCGCTGGTGGCCTGCATCACGTGCTGACCGCGCTCGAGGTACTCCCGCAGCACCTCGCCGGTCGGGCGGACGTCGCGGCGCAGGTCCGCGACCACGTCGCGCTGCATCGCCTTGATCGACTCCGCCACCCGCGCGAAGTCGGCCGGCAGCTCGCGGGCGAGGTGCACCACGTTCTCAGCCTCCTCCAGGAGCTGCTCGTCGTCGGCCGGCTCGAGACCGGCGCCCTCCTCGAGTGCGGCGATCTCGGCGTCCAGGCGCGCCCGCTCCTCGCGGAGCCGCGAGAGGCGGGCCTCCGGGTCGGGATCGACGTCCGCGGCCAGCCGCTCGACCGCCTCCAGCAGGGTGCGCACCCGCGAGTTCGAGACGCGCGTGCGTCCACCTCCGGTGCGCCCGGTGATCTCGAGGGCGCTCACGGCGTGGGCGCTCAGCCGGTAGACCTCGGCCTCGCCCTCGATCTGCGGCACGAGCCAGCCGACGCGGACCCAGTAGCGGCACACCTCGCGCGCCGTGCCGCTCGGCAGCGCGCGCTCGCCCTCGTCGTACCCGGCCGAGCGCAGCTCCTCGAGCAGCTCCCCCACCTCGGCGTGCGCGTCGGCGACCGCCACGGCCTGCCGGTCGACGGTGAACACGAGCGACAGGGCGGCGACGACGAACGGCGCGTAGCGGCCGTGGAGGAGATCGAGGGTCGGCGTCCGGAAGGCGCCGAGGGAGCGCAGGTAGGCGGCCTCGGCGCGGGAGTTCGACATCGCCCTCAAGGATAGGCGGCGGGTCGGGCGCCCGAGGACGGCCGCGCCTGGGCCGCAATCCGACCAGCGCCTTCAGGCGCCGTCGGGGCGGAAGCCTTTGTAGAGCGTGAGCGCGAGGGCGGTGCGGTCGCGGAGGCCGAGCTTGCGCAGCAGCGCCGAGACGTGGTTCTTCACGGTGCCCTCGGCGAGCACGAGGGCGGCCGCGATCTCCCTGTTGTTCCGCCCTTCGGCCACCAGCTCGGCGACCACCCGCTCGCTCCGCGTGAGCAGCGTCAGCGGGCTCTCGCCGGTGCGACCCGGCTGGACGGCCGGCCGGGCGACGCGCGGATCGATCACCATCCCGCCGGCGATCACCGCGTCGAGGGCCACGACGAGACCCTCCACCGAGGTGTCCTTCAGGAGGAATCCGGAAGCGCCGGCCGAGAGGGCCGCCTGCACGAGCGCGTCGTCGTCGAAGGTCGTCAGAAGGAGGACGGGCAGACGCGGATGGAGCTGCGCACACTCGGCGGCGAGCTCCACGCCGCCCATGACCGGCATCCGCGCGTCGGTGACGACGACGTCCACCTCCGTCGTGCGCAGAATGTGCAGAGCAGCCTGTCCGTTCTCGGCCTGGGCCGAGACCACGACACCCTCGACCGTCGAGAGGAGCATGACCAGCCCACGGCGGATCATCTGCTGGTCCTCCACCAGCAGCACTCGCCTCGGTGTCGTCTCCGTCACGAGGCGCGGCTCTCCCGTTCCCCGTCGGCGCCTCCGAGAGGGATCGAGAGGCGCAGGAGGAACCGGTCGCCGATGCGCCGCGCCGTCAACCGACCTCCGCGAGCCGTCGCGCGATCGTCGAGGCCGCGCAGCCCGAACCCCAGCACAGGCTCGCCGTCGCTGATCCCGTTGCTCCTTCCCGCGCCGATGTCGCTGAGCAGCGAGAGCTCGAGCCGGACGTCGTCCGTCTCGATATCGATGCGGACTCTGCGGGCAGCGCCGTGCCGCAGAGCGTTCGTCAGCCCTTCCTGCACGCCTCGGTAGACGACGAGCGCGGTCTCATCGTCGCTGGTGAGCACACGGTCCGACGCCTCGTCGCCGACCACATCCACGGTCACGCCCGTGCCGCGGAAGGACTCCGCGATCAACTCCAGCGCAGCCAGGCCGCGGGCGCCCGCGTCCCGGAAGGGACTGAGCGCTCGTACCCACATCCGCATGTCCGCGAGAGCCTCGCTCGACGTGGATCGGGCGGTGCGGACCTCGGCCCACGCCTGCTCGGCATCGGCGGAGCGCAGGCGATCAGCGAGCTCGAGACTCATCGAGACGAGGGTCAGCTTGTACCCGAGGCCGTCGTGGAGCTCGCGAGCGCTCCGGGCGCGCTCGTCCGACAGCAGCAGCTCCTTCTCCGTCTCGGAGGCGCGATGCAACCGCCTGATCACACGCTGGTCGGCGGATCGCTCGCTCTCGAAGCCGCGAAGAGAGAGTCCCAGGGCGATCCCGAAGCACATCAGCACGGCCACGGGCACCACGTTGAGCAGACCGTCGAGCACTCCGGAGAGCAGCGCCCTCCCCGAGCCGACGGCGCCCCCGACATGGAGGGCCAGTCCGACGGAGGCGATCCAGATCATCGCGTGCGCCCCTGCGCGGAGCGAGACGTCGACCACCGCGAACGCCACGACGAGGAGGAGGACCGGGATCGTGAAATCGAGCCGGCCGAAGACGACGACCGGCGTCGCCGCGACGATGGACACCGTCGTCACGGCGGCCCCGTGTCCCGCTCGGATCAGTCGGGGCCGGACGGCCCAGAGCCCGGCGATCACAGGCACCAGCGCGAGCCATGTGACCGCGACCGCTGCACCCGTGCCTCTCTGCGCGGAGTCCACGACGCCCAGGATCCCTGCCAGGACGAGGCAGCACAGGGCGATCGCCTGAAGTGCGATGACGGTCCTGTCCACGGTGCTCGACGGGGACGGCGCGACCGCGACCCGCTCGTGTCCTGCCGCTGACGGCGCGGAGATCTCCGCCGCCGTCTCCGGAGTTGAGCCCATGTCGACAACTGTAGCTCCGACTCCGGGATGCCGACCCGTGACCGCAGTCACGCCCTCACCGTGACTCCGGTCATCCTCATCCGTGACTTCGGCGGGAGGTGGTCGACTGCGGACCTTCCTAGCCTTGAAGTCAGCGCCGGGAGCCGCATCCCGCACCGCGAGACAAGTCGGACAGGAAAGGGAAGCGATGCCGCTCGACCTCGAATATCTCCGGTACTGCCGCCCGGGCAACCCGTTCTACGCGGTCGCCGAGGAGGGGGACGACATCGATGGCGACGCCTTCGACGTCGCGTCCTTCGCTCCGGAGGACTGGCAGGTGAGGGAGTCGCGGCCGTGGCGGAACTGGATGCCGGACGGTTGCCTCCTCCCTCGTCAGGGATGGAAGCTCCACCTCTCGTCGACACTCGATGACGCGGAGAAGGTCCTCGCCGCTGCTGCACGCTACTGCTTCGCCTCCCGACTGCCTTTCAAGCATCTTTCGACCACCTCTCACCTTCTGATGCAGAACGGCAAGTACGCCGATCGAGCGGGAGCTGGGAAGTTCATCACCGTGTATCCCGGTTCGGACGACGAGTTCGCCCGAGCGCTGGAGGACCTCGACGTCCGTCTTCGCGGGTTCAGAGGCCCGTACGTACTGTCCGACCGGCGGTGGAAGTCCGGGCCTGTGCACTTCCGTTACGGCGCCTTCGTCCCGTCCGAGACGGAGAGCGGCTTCGTCTCGACGGTGCTCGACCCGGACGGGAACGAGGTGGAGGACGTCCGGCGGCCGACGTTCACACCTCCCCCGTGGGCTTCACTACCGGAGTCCGTCACTGTCGGGGCGGAGAACGAGGAAGAGGTCGCCTTCGGCTTCACGATGCTCTCAGCGCTGCACTTCTCGAACGGTGGTGGTGTCTATCTCGCTGAAGCGACGACCGACGAATTCGTGCCGATCGGGACGATCGTGGTCCTCAAGGAGGCGCGCCCGCACGCCGGGTTGGACGCCGACGGAGTCGACGCCGTGACTCGCCTGGCTCATGAGGAGGAGGTGCTCGTCGATCTGCAGTCCCTGGACTGCGTACCCGTCTTCTACGGATCCTTCACGGCCTGGGAGCACCGATACCTGGTCATGGAGCACATCGAGGGGAACGATCTGAAGCGCGAATGGATGACGAGGACTCCGCTGCTCCGACCAGCACCGTGGCGCGTCGGTGACCCTCCATACACCTCCTGGCTGACCACGACCGTCGCTCGCCTCGACGCCGCTCTCGCCTCCGTGCACCGCGCAGGATGGCTGCTCGGCGACATCCACCCGAAGAACGTCATCATGCGGAACGGCACGCACCCGTGCTTCCTCGACTTCGAGTTCGCGCATCGAATGGATCCGGAGTGGCGTTGTCGCCAGGGAGCGCCCGGCTACGAGCCCCTGGAAGGCCTGAAGGGGACGGAAGCGGACGAGTGGTCGCTCGGCATCCTCGAACTCGATCTCCTCTTCCCCCAAGCGACGATCGCCGACCAGGGCAACGTCGCGAAGATCGAGCAGCTCCTCCGAGCAGCCGCAGACGATCTCGCGGTTCCGCCCGCCGTGCTGCGGTCGATCAGGACCTCCACCCTCGACGTACTCCCCGCCTCCGGTCAGAGGTCGATCGACGAAGACGTCGGTCGACTCGCCGCCCTCTCGGACGACCAGCTGCGCGGTCAGATCGCCCGCGGTGTCGCATCGGTGCTTCAGTGGACGGACGACTCGCCGGTCGTTCCCGGAGACATCCCTGTCCTCGCCCGCGACAGCGCGGACCACCGTGCCGGATTCCCCTACGGCGCGGCTGGAGTCGTCGCTGTCTTAGGACGATCCGGAGATGTCGACCTCGAGGCCGCCGATCACTGGCTCGCCGCTCGCGTGGCCCAGGTGCGGTCGCGTGGTCTCTGCGGACGCGAGGGAATTCGCTACGCGGCTCGCCAGGCAGGACTCGCGCGCACACTCGAGGTCCTCGACCGCAGGCCCTCGGCCGCCCCTTCAGGTCCGACGCTGTGGTCGGGGTGGGCCGGTGCAGGGCTCGCCGAGCTCGCAGACGGAGGGGAACCGTCGGAGGCGGCCCACCATCTCACCACGCTGCTCGATGAGGACGTCCGAGGAGCCTCCGTCGGCCTCCTGCACGGATGGTCTGCGGCCGCGATCCTGTTCGCCCGACTCCACGAAGCCACTGGCGACGACTTGTACATCACGCTCGCGATACGAGCCGTCGACGCCGATCTGGCGCGCTGTGCGATCACCCGGAACAACACTCTCGAGTTCGATGAGGGATGGAGGACTCTTCCTTACCTGGGGATCGGCTCGACCGGGCCCGGCCTGGCGATCCTGGAGCTGCGGCGGGTCACGGGCGAGGAGCTCTTCGCCGATCCCCTCGCGTCCATCGACGCCGCCGCGTCCTACCAGCAGTGCGCGCAGGCCTCACTCGCCCACGGTCTGTCCGGATTCCTCGTCTACCTCCGCCGCCGCGTACTGCACCGCCCGAGCGCGGAACTCGAGGAGGTCCTCCGCTCGCACGTCCGGTCGCTGCGCCTGCACGCCGTGCTCGACGACACCGGCGTCTTCTTCCGCGGCAACCAGAACCTCCGACTCTCGTCGGACTACCTGACCGGCTCGCTCGGAGTGCTCGCAGCGCTCGACGAGCTCGAGACCGGACGCTCCGCCCTGCCGTTCGGACTCTGACCGAGTCGGCCCGAGACGAGGAGAGGAGGTGATCACATGAACCGGATCCTCGATTTCCAGACCCTCGAAGGTGAGGCCGACGCGCACGACGCCGCGCGCGTCAGCACCTTCAGCGTCATCTCGCCGTGCCCGGGCTGGCCCAGCTCGATCACGTGGGGCAACTGCTGATAGTCGCTACCGGGCGCCCGCGATCCAGCATGACGTGGATCGCGGGCGTCTCACGAGTAAGACGTCCCCACCTTCGTCGAGGAGAAACGCTCATGATCCCCACCCTCCAGGCTCGAGCCGTCGAGCAGGTCATCACCGTAGGCCGGCAGCGGACGACCGTCCTGCGGGGCTGCGACATCGATCTGGAAGGGGGCGGGCTCACCGCTGTCGTCGGCCGCTCCGGCTCCGGCAAGTCCTCTCTCCTGATGTGCCTCAGCGGACTGGACCGGCCGACGTCCGGCGTCGTCGAGGTCAACGGCCGGGACGTGAACAGGCTGTCAGCGGCCGATCGCGCTCGCATGCTCCGCGCCCAGATCGGGTTCGTGTTCCAGCAGTACAACCTCGTGCCCTTCCTCGATGTCGAGGAGAACATCGCGCTCCCCTTCAGGCTCGACCGATCACCCGTGCCGCACGACCTGATCGGTGGACTCGTGGAATCGTTCGGCCTGCGCGACCGGCGCCGTGCGCCGGCGCGAACGCTCTCGGGAGGTGAGCAGCAGAGGACCGCTCTCTGCCGCGCCCTAGCACGGCGGCCCGGCATCGTCTTCGCCGACGAGCCGACCGGCGCCCTCGACTCGCAGAGCTCGCGGGTCGTCCTGTCGACTCTGAGGACGATGGCGGACGAGGGCCAGATGATCGTGATGGTCACGCACGATCTCGACGCCGCAGCCCTCGCGGACACGGTCGTGGTGATGCACGATGGTCGGACCGTGCGGACGACCGGACGCTGCACCAGCCATGAGCTGCTGAGCATCCTCGAAGAGGCCGGGGCCTGACTCGTGTCCCGTTACGTCGTACGCCTGTTCGCCGACGAGTGGCGCCGATGGTCTCCCGCGATCGCTGTGGTCGCCCTGATGGCGACGCTGATCGGGTTGTGCGTTCAGCAGTTCGCCTGGACCGGCGACCCTGCATTCACCGCCGCTGTCACGGAGGCCGGCGTCGCGCTCGGTGAGTTCCGGATCCTCTCGATCACGATCTACACTGTCGTGGCGCTCGTCGGCTGGGTCGCCCTGACGATCGTCGGCCGAGCGAGCGTTCTGGCCACAGGACGCACGCACGCGCTCTGGCTCCTGCTGGGCGCCTCCCGAGCCCAGGTATTCGTCGTCACTCTCCTCGTGCTCGGCATCGTGAGTCTCCTCGGCGCCGGCATCGGAGCGCTCCTCTCGACACTGCTGGCGTTCTGGGCGGTTCCCGCATTCAACGGTGCCGTCTCGTCCGAGGTCGATCTTCCGAGCTTCTCGCTCGCGCCCTGGGCTCCGGTGGTCACGCTGGCGCTCGGCACGCTCACCGCTCTGGCGGGCGGAGTCCTGCCCGCGTGCCGCGCCGCCCGCACGCCGCCGAGCGCCGCGCTGCGTGAAGTCGGGAGCGGTCGACCGGGTACGGCGATGCGCGCGGTGCGGATCGGCTGCGGCATCGCCCTCCTCCTCATCGCCTCCGGCCTTGTCACGGCATCCGCCTCTGCTCGAGAACTCGGAGCGACCGGACCGGCGCCGATGTTCAACCTGGCCGTCGACGTAGGAGGCAGCGTCCTCGTGGCCGTCTACCTCCTCTGCCCGGAGGTGATCGCGCTCGTCTTCCGGGCTCTGCACGCGCTCTCCGCCCGATCGGGTCTCGTCGTCGCGGCTCTCGGAATCCGCGCGGCAGCAGCCCGGGTGCAGGTCAGCACCGCCACGATCGCGCCGCTCACGGCAGGGCTGGGGGCGATCGCCGTGCTCCTGTGCGCGGTGGAGTCCGTCGTCGCCATGACGACGGCGGTCCGGCCCGGGACCCGCGCCGATCTCACCGATGTTCTGACGATCGTCGCAGTCGTAGCCGTGTCGATGCTCGCCACCAGCGCCACTGTCGTCGCTCTCTCTGCGCAGAACCGCGAGCGCGAGATCGCCCTGCTCCAGGCAGCGGGCCTGCAGCGCCGACAGATCATCGGGCTCGTCGTCTCCGAGAGCCTCGCGATGTCCCTCGCCGCTTCCACAGCAGCTGCCGCACCCGTCGCCGCCACCGGCGCGGTCTGCTGGCTCGTCAGTCGCGCAGCACTGGGCGAAGGGGTAGTGATCTGGCCGGTCCCGAGCGTCGTTCTCGGCCTCATCGGCTCGTGGATCGTGCTCTCGCTGATCCTCCTGATTCCCGCGCAGGCTCGGCTTCGCCGTCCCCCTGGACCGAGGTTGCGTGAGCAGGGTGTCTGACGTGATCACGGGTCGCGACGCACTGCCGCCTCGGGTTTCTGCGATCGCCGGACGGCTGCGACATCTCGCAGCTCTGCAGCCGTCGAGCGCAGCCGCGGAGCCGACAGGCCCCCGGCAGGTGCTCCTCCGGGATCCCGACGGGCGCCCCGTGCAGCACACCCTCGTCATCGCACCGCAGGAGTCTCTGGTGCTCTCGCCGGGCGCCGCCGCTTTCGCACTTGTGAGCGATCAGGACGGTGATGAGCATCACCGCATCCGCGTCGCCGTCGCGACCAGGAGCGGAGCCGTCGAGATCGTTCAGGACGAGCGCCCCGTCTCCCCGCGCATCCGATCGTTCTCGGACGGATTCCTCTGGATAAGGCGGAACGACGCGGGTCGGCCCTGGCAGGCGGTCTGGTGGCATCGCAGCCTGACGACTCCCCACGTGCTGCTCGAAGAGCCCGATCAGGCTCGGAGGCTCGATCTGCGCAGCGTCGCCGGGGCGATCGCCGTACTCGCATCGAGAGGGGCGCGCGACTCCCGGTACTGGGTGCTGACCGGAGAGGAGAGCAGTCCCCCGACGTGCCGTCGCCTCGACCTCGGCACGGAGAACGCGGATGTCTCCGCCTGCAGGGGCGGCCTCGCGGTCCTGTATCGACGGCACGGAGTCGTCCGGATGACCGGCTCGACGCGTCCTCTCGAGGTTCCCGTTCCGAAGGCCCTTCAGGCGGAGCACCTGCAGGAGGCCCAGGGTGAGCTCTTCGTACTCGGTCGGTCGTCCGGCAGGAGAGCGGTGTGGCTGCCCGGCGGCGGGGCAGACGCGCTCTGGCTCGCGCCGGCGGCCGGGACCCTTGTTCCCGCCGTCGATCCGATCACCCGCCACCCGATCATGCTCGTCTCCTCCCCTGCTCACCGCGCCCACTGCGTCACCCCTGTACCGGGTAAGGCACTCGCCACCGAGGTCACAGAACGGATGAAGGTCACGTCACTCACTGCGCCGAGCCGGGACGGCACCCTCGTCCCGCTCACCCTGATGACTCCTGACGGCGCCGACAGCTGTCCCGTCGTCGTCCACGTCTACGGCGCCTACGGCATCAGCCTCGAGGGGCCGTTCGATCCCTTCACGGACGACCTCCTCGCGCGCGGAGCCGCGATCGCCTACTGCCATGTCCGCGGGGGCGGAGAGAACGGCCCGGAGTGGCATCGGCAGGCGACCGGCCTCGGCCGCGAGCGCCCGATCGAGGACCTCCTCGCCTGCCTGGCGTTGCTTCGTGAGCTTCCAGGGATCGACTCGCACCGGCTCCTTCTCACCGCGGCGAGCGCGGGCGCGCTGGTCGCTGCGACGGTCTGCCTCCGTCGCCCCGCAGAACTCCGTGGCCTCCACCTCGTGCATCCCTTCCTCGATCCCGTCGGCGCGCTCGATGATCGCTCCGCAGCCGCGGCGGCGTCCGACCGTGAGGAGTTCGGTGACCCTGACTGGATCCTCGCGAGCGGGCTCTCTCCACTCGCGACGATCGCCACAATGGTGGGGCGGAGCCGACCGCTTCCGCGCGCGTGGATTCGAGCCGGTCTCCGCGATGCCCGAGTCGACGCGTCGGCGATCGCGGAATTCGCAAGCGCCTACCGGGCAGTGGCTGAGCGCGATGATCCCGCGCACGTCGTCCTCCGTGCGACCTCGGGCGGTCACCTCAGCGGACTGACGCCCGAGGAGTCCCACCAGGAGAACGTCCTCGCTCACGCCTGGACGCTCGACCTCCTCGGCCTGGCCTGACCCGTCGAGCGCAAGGACGAGGGCGATCGTTACGGCGGGAGCCGATCTCGTCCAGGCGAGAACTGCCCTACGGCGTCACTGGCCGGCACCCGACACCCCGCCCGCCGAGCCGTGCGGCATCGCCACGCACCGCCACAACGAGAACCCGGTGACCGCGGAGGCGTGCTCTCCCGACTCCGTCGCCGCCGGCCCCCACTCCTGCAGCTGTGTGCATCCGTCCGCCACCACGGCCTTCCGCACCGACTCGGTCGGTGGCGCCGAGTTCTTCAGAACCAGCAGAGGCGTGCGTCCTGCCGCGATCATCCCGGCGACGTCCTGCTCGGTGAAGACCCGCGCCTGGCCGGAGTAGCCGCCGTCGGTGAGCACGCTCGCGCCGGTCGCCGTGATGATCGGCGCCGAGATCGCCCAGGAGTCGGTGAGGAACAGGGGCGCTCCGTCCACCCCGCCGCCGGCGGCACGAGCAGCGGCGACCAGTGCGGTCTCGTCGGCGGTCATCGAGTCGTGCCCGCCGACCGCGTCCGGCGACGAGACCGCGAACGGAGCCGAGGTCTCGGCCCTCTGCGGGAAGCGCAGGCCGACGAGCGCGTCCCCGCCCGACCCGTCGAGGGACGCGTCGAGCACCTGGAGGCTGAACGCGATCGGCCCTGCCAGGATCACGACGGCCGCTGCGAGCGCGATCGAACGATGCCGGGCCGCGCCTCTGCTCGCCGCCGCACCGCCCCTACTCCACCGGGCCGCCACCGCGACCACGACGAGCCCTGCTCCGGCGAGCACCGCGAGCGGCAGGCCCAGCACCGACGGCAGCTGCCCGCCCACGGCGAGCGCCGCGCTCCACGCCGTCTGCCCGACCAGGAGGAGCGGCAGCACCAGCCGCGCGCCGACCCGGGGCGACGCGAGCAGCCGCACCCCCTCCGCCCAGCCCAGCGCGGCGAGGAGCGCCAGCTGCACGCCGATCGCCGCGACGTACGCCATGTGCGGCACCGTCGCCACCGAGAGCACGCCCGCCGCTGTCACCAGCCACACCGCGAGGCAGACCAGGAGGGCGAAGGCACCGCGGGCACCTCCCCGCCTCCCCCGCCGCGGCCACCAGCGCACGGCGCCGAGCACCAGCCCGGCGAGCGCCGCGGGATACAGCCAGCCGACCTGCGTCGCGTACTGCGCCAGCAGCAGCTTGGCCGGCGAAGACCCCGCTGCTCCGCCCATCGTCGCCACGTGGGCGGAAGCGACGACGGCGCCGGGCACCGCTCCCGGGATCAGCCGGTCGAGCCCGTTGAACCCGAACACCATCGCGAAGACGTCGTTCCCCGTCGACCCGTCGATGTAGGGCCGGTCCCCTGCCGGCACCGCCTGCATCGCGACCATCCACGCCACCGAGGCGCCCACCGCGACGGCCAGGAGCCCGCCCGCCCAGGCGAGCGCTCGGCGCCACCCGCGCACCCCGACGAGAGTCGCCACTACGAGGGCGGGCAGGACGAACCAGGCCTGCATCATCTTCGCCTGGAAGCCGATCCCGATGAACGCTCCGGCCAACAGGAGAGGCCACCACCGCTCCGTCAGCACCGCGCGCTGCCACCACATCAGCGCGACGGCGAGCGCTGCCGTCAGCAGGCCGTCCTCCATCGGGTGCCCGAACATCGACACGAAGATCGGCGTGCTCGCCGCCGCGGCCGCCGCGACCAGCCCGAGCCCCCGGCCGCCCCATCGGAGCCCGACGACCGAGCACGCCGCGACGGTGATCAGCCCCTCGAGCAGCTGCGGCAGCGCGATCGACGACGTCGACATCCCGAACAGGCGGATGCTCAGCGCCTGCGGCACCGCGAATCCCGCGAGCTTGTCCAGCGTCACCGACGCGGCGGGATCGAAGGCTCCGAACGCCAGCGCGTGCCACGACTCCGACATCGACCGCGCCGCCGCCTCGTAGAAGACGGCGTCTCCGCCCCGGGCGAGATTCCAGCCGGTGAGGACCGTCGATCCGCACAGGATCGCGAGGAGGGTGAGCCGCGCCCACCAGGGTTCGCGCCACCAGCGGGCGAGCGGAGCGGAGTGGGTCACGTCCACCGACGCTAGGGAGCCGGCCTGCCGCCGCCCTTGCGGGCGGTCGGGGAGACGCCGTGCATGCCGCTCCGGCCTCTCAGTCCGGACGCCGCCGGCACGGCCGACGACCAGGAAGGGTGCCGCGCCGCCCCGGTCACCCTCCAGGGTGCGGACATGCCCCGCTCCATGGCCGACCTCTCCTTCCGCCGCGCCCAGTGGGAGCAGCGCTACTCACCGCACGTGGCTCCCGTGAACCGCTGGATCGACGAGCTGCGGAACCCCTACGGACGCGGCTGGCTGCCCTACGTCGCTCCCCTGCACGGCGGAGTGGAGGCGCGCGTCGTCAGCGTCCTCAGCGATCCCGGCCCCGCCACCCAGGACGGCGTCGGAAGCGGCTTCCTCTGCACCGAGAACGACGACCGACGGCGGAGCTCATGGCCGGGCTGATGGACGAGGTGGGCCTCGCCCCCGCCGACCTGCTGCCGTGGAACGCCTACCCCTGGTACATCAACCAGGCGCCGAACGCCGAGCAGCTCGACGCCGGCGTCGAGACCGTCCTGCATCTGCTCGCGCTCGCCTCCGACGTCGAGGTGGTCCTCCTGCAGGGCGGCGACGCCGATCACGGCTGGCGGCGCCTCCTCAGGCGGCACCCGGCGATCGAGCGCGAGCGCTGCCTCACGGTGATCCGCACCTTCCATCCGTCCCGACAGGCGCTCTGGGCACGGGATCCCGCCGAGCGGGAGGCGCGCTCCGCTCGACGTCGCGAGGCCTTCGCCGAGGTCGCCGCAGCGCTCCGGTGAGCGACCCGCAGCCTCACGACGAGGCCCGGAAACGACGGAAGCCCTGACGACGACCAGTGGTCTCATCAGGGCTTTCCGTCGGGCTGACAGGATTTGAACCTGCGACCCCTTGACCCCCAGTCAAGTGCGCTACCAAGCTGCGCCACAGCCCGTGGCAGACCGGGCCGAGGCCCGGGCAACTCGACTACCTTAGCGGATGCCGACGCCGGAAGTGAAAACGAGCGGGCCCCGTAGACTCGCTGCGCGGAACGCGTCGGCACGGGTCGACGCGCCGTCGGCAGCTCGGGAGGCGTCAGCAGTGGATGCGCGGCAGAAGCGATCACAGGTGGCCCTGCACCGGGCCATCATCGAACTCGCGACCGGCCGCGACGTCGCCACCCTCACCGTCTCCGAGATCACGGATCTCGCCGGCGTGAACCGCTCCACCTTCTACGCCCACGCCTCCTCCGCCGCAGAACTGCTCTGCGCCGCCCTGCAGGACGAGCTCGACGCGATCCGCGAGGGCTACCTCCAGCAGCTCCGGAGCGGCGCCGCGACCGACGCGAGCATCCGCGAGGGCACCTCCCGCGTCCTCGGCCACCTGGACGGTCACCGCGACCTCTACCTCCGCGCCTTCGACGCCCCCGGCGGCGACTCGGGCCTCCGCGCGATGCTCGCGGGGCACTTCCGCACCGCCGTCTCCGCGACGCTCGACACCGGGATCCTCGACGTCCCGGCCGCGGAAGCACCGCTCGGGTTCCTCGAGGACGCGACGGCCTCGTTCCTCGCGGCGGGCTCCGTCGGCCTGATGGAGCAGTGGCTCCGCCTGCCCGCGCCCCGCGATCCCGGCAGCTACCTCGCCGCCTACCGACGGCTCCTGCCGCCGTGGTGGCCCTTCGCCACCGGCGACTGACCGGCCTCCCGGCCCTGCCGACGCCCGCTCGGAAAGACGACCGCCCGGTTCGAGGGAGGCCGCCGTGTAGGCGGCAGCGCCGCGCCGCCCGTGACTCCCGCTCGCGACGAGGCCGACCTGCTCGATCGGGCCGCATCGGAGCGGCATCCGCCCCCTCGTCTCGACGACCGCTCCTCCCGGAGACGCGGACGGCCCGCGGGAGGAGCTCCCACGGGCCGGACACGGTGCGGCTGGGCTCAGCGCGCGCGCTTCTCGCGGACGCGCATGTTGACGTTCACCGGCGAACCCTGGAAGCCGTAGATCTCGCGCAGGCGGCGTGCGATGTAGCGGCGGTAGCCAGGGTCGAGGAACCCGGTCGTGAAGAGGACGAATGTCGGCGGGCGCGACGAGGCCTGCGTGCCGAAGAGCACGCGGGGCTGCTTGCCTCCGCGGAGGGGGTGCGGGTGCGCCGCGGTGAGCTCGGCGAGGAACGCGTTGAACTTGCCCGTCGGGATGCGCGTGTCCCACGACTCGAGGGCGAGCTCGAGCGCCGGCACGAGCTTCTCGAGGTGTCGGCCGGTGCGGGCCGAGATGTTGACGCGGGGCGCCCACGCCACGTGGGCGAGGTCGGTCTCGATCTCGCGCTCGAGGTAGCGGCGGCGCTCGTCGTCGAGGAGGTCCCACTTGTTGAAGGCGAGCACGAGAGCCCGGCCCGACTCCAGCACCAGGTCGATGATGCGGACGTCCTGCTCCGAGATCGGCTGCGAGACGTCGAGGACGACGACGGCGACCTCGGCCTTCTCGAGCGCGGTCGAGGTGCGCAGCGACGCGTAGAAGTCGGCGCCCTGCTGGAGGTGCACGCGGCGGCGGATGCCCGCGGTGTCGACGAAGCGCCAGACCTTGCCGGCGATCTCGACCTGCTCGTCGACCGGGTCGCGCGTGGTGCCGGCGAGCTCGTTGACGACGACCCGCTCCTCCCCCGCGGCCTTGTTGAGCAGGCTGGACTTGCCGACGTTCGGGCGGCCGAGGATCGCGACGCGGCGCGGTCCGCCGACCTCGCGCTTGGCGACGGCCGACTCCAGAGGGAGCTTCTCGAGCACCGCGTCGAGCAGGTCGGCGACGCCGCGGCCGTGGACCGCCGAGACGGGGCGGGGCTCGCCCAGGCCGAGCGACCACAGCGAGGCGGCGTTCGGCTCCTGGCGGGCGTCGTCCACCTTGTTGGCGGCGAGGAAGACCGGCTTCTTCGTCTTGCGCAGCAGCTTCACGACGTGCTCGTCGGTCGCGGTCGCGCCCACGTTCGCGTCGACGACGAAGATGACGGCGTCGGCGAGGTCGATGGCGATCTCGGCCTGCATGGCGACGGAGGCGTCGATGCCGCGGGCGTCGGGCTCCCAGCCGCCGGTGTCGACGATGGTGAACGCCCGGTCGATCCACTCCGCCTTGTAGGACACGCGGTCGCGCGTGACGCCCGGGGTGTCCTCGACGACGGCCTCGCGGCGGCCGAGGATGCGGTTCACCAGCGCGGACTTGCCGACGTTGGGGCGGCCCACGATCGCCACGACCGGGAGGGCGGGGAGGTAGCGGACCTCGTCCGAGTCCTCCCCGGCGAACTCGAGGAGGTCGAGGTCCTCCTCGTCGAGGTCGTAGTCCTCGAGTCCGCTCCGGAGCGCCTGCGCGCGTGAGGAGGCGAGCTGCTCGTCGAGGTCGCCGAGGCGCTCGACGAGGTCGTCGTCTCCGAAGTTCAGCTCGTCGTCACCGACGTGCGTGTCCTGTGCCATGACCGGCCCTTGCTCTCGAAGTTCGGACCTCGGCGACGACCGCGTCGACGGTCTGCTCGAAGTCGAGATGAGTGGAGTCGAGAAGAGTGACTCCTTCTGCGGCGTTCATGAAGTCGACCACCTGCGAGTCGGCGCGGTCCCTCGACCGCAGCGCCTGACCCGTCGCCTCGGCGGATTCCGTGGTGACCTCGCGCGAACGCCTGGCCATTCTAGCCTCTTCGCTCGCCGTCAGCAGGATCCGGACCGGAGCGGTCGGTGCGACGACCGTCGTGATGTCGCGGCCCTCGACGATGATGCCCTCCCGACGCGTCTCGCCGATGATCCTCCGGAACAGCAGTGTGATCCTCCGACGGACCTCGGGGACCTTCGCCACGGCCGAGACGCGCGCGGTCACCCGGGGCTCGCGGATGGCGGCGGTCACCTCGGTCGGACCGACCCACACCGAGTACGACTCGGGGTCGGTGCCGATGGAGTAGTCGAAGCCGTCGAGCGCGTCGACGATCGCGTCCTGGTCCTCGAAGTCGAGGCCGCGGTCGAGCCCGTGCCAGGCGAGCGCGCGGTAGGCCGCTCCCGTGTCGAGGAACTCGAAGTCGAGGCGGCGGGCGGCAGCCCTCGACACACTGGACTTGCCGCTGCCGGCCGGGCCGTCGATGGCGACCACGACGGCCTCGCCGAAGTCGCCCTGCTCGGCGGCCTCGGAGCGCGCCTCGCGCTCGGGAGCCGCGCCCCCGTCCTCCGGGATGCTCTGCTGTGCCCGGCGGGCGGGCGTCATCCTGTTCAGGCCGCCCTCCTGCCTGTTCTGCTCGGTGCTCATCCGGCGATCCTCCAGCCGCGTATGGTCAGTTCTTCGGTCAGCGGCGCGACCGCCTCGGGCACGACCGAGATCTCGGCGAGACCCACTCGGCGCCCCTGCGCGTGCTCGAGGCGCACGTCCTCGAGGTTGACGCCCGCCTCGCCGATCTCCACCAGGAGCCGCGCGAGGGTTCCGGGAGAGTCGTCGACGAGGACGATCAGGGTCGAGAAGCGCTGGTCCTGGCCGTGCTTGCCGGGCAGGCGCGCCACTCCGGCGTTGCCCGCGGCGAGGTGCTCGGCGAGCACGCGGCGCGAGCCGGGCGCCTCGAGGTCGCGAAGCGCGTCGGCCACCGCGGCGACGTCGTCGCGGAAGGCGTCGAGCACCGCGACGACGTGCTCGCGGTTCGCGGCCAGGATCTGCATCCAGAGCTCGGGGGCCGAGGCCGCCAGGCGCGAGACGTCGCGGACGCCCTGCCCGGCGAGGCGGAGCGCCGCGTTCGGGGCGTCGAGGAGGCGCTGGCCGAGCAGTGACGAGATCACCTGCGGGGCGTGCGAGACGAGGCCGACCGACAGGTCGTGCTCCTCCGGGTCCATCTCGACGATGGTGCCGCCGAGGTCGAGAGCGAGGCCCTCCACCCTTGCGAGCGCGTCGGGCGCGGTCTCGCCGTCGCGGCAGATCACCCAGGGTCTGCCGACGAAGAGGTCTCCCCGCGCGGCGACCGGTCCGCCGCGCTCGCGGCCGGCCATCGGGTGCGAGCCGATGTAGCGGGCGAGGTCGACGCCGCGGGAGCGCAGCTCGCGCAGCGGCTGGGTCTTGACGCTCGCCACGTCGGTGACGACGGCTCCGGGGTGCGCCGCGAGCTCGCGCTCGACGACGCTCGCGGTGACGTCAGGAGGGACGCAGACGACGACGACGGAGGGCCGGTCGTCGGCGGAGGCGGCGCGGCCGGCCCCGTAGTCGATGGCGAGGGAGAGGCTCGCGGGCGAGGCGTCGTCGAGGACGACGTCGATCCCGCGGGAGGCGAGGCCGAGGCCGATGGAGGCGCCGAGCAGTCCGGAGCCGACCACCCGCACCGTCCCGGTCGTCCGCATCGCGGGCGGCGCGGGGTGCAGGAGCTCGTTCACCCCGACAGCCTAGCGATCGGCGCGGCGCTGCTTGTCGGCGCCGGACCGGCGCGGAGGACCGTCACTCCGCCCGCCGCCGGCGGAGGAGCCGCCGCGATCGGACGACCGTCCCGCCGAGCCGCCGCGGTCGGACGACCGTCCCGCCGAGCCGCCGCGATCCGAGGATCGCCCGGCCGAGCCGCGCTCCGCCGGGGCGACGCGCTCGCCGCTGTCAGGCCGGGGCCGCCGCGCACCCGCGCTCGCCTTCTTCGAGGGGACCGCGGGAGCTGCCGCCACCGCCTCGCCGCCCTGCCGCGCGATCGTGAGCAGCGCGCCCAGCTCCTCCCGGGTCAGGTCGCGCAGATCGCCCGAGCGCAGGGTGCCCAGGTGCAGCGGCCCGAACTGGCGCCGGACGAGCTCGATCACCGGGTGGCCGACCGCCGCCATCATCCGGCGGACGACCCGGTTGCGACCGGAGTGCAGGGTGATCTCGACGAGCGAGGCGTTCGAGCGGCCCTCCGGCCGGCCGAGGAGACGCGCCTTGTCGGCGGCAACCGGTCCGTCGTCGAGCTCGATCCCGGAGGTCAGCGTCGCGATCGTCTGCGGGAGGACCTGCCCGTGCACCTTCGCGATGTAGGTCTTCGTCACTCCGAACGACGGGTGCGCGAGGACGTGGGCGAGCTCGCCGTCGTTGGTCAGCACCAGCAGGCCCGAGGTCTCGGCGTCGAGGCGCCCGACGTTGAACAGCCGCTCCTCGAAGTTCTTCGTGTAGAGGCTGAGGTCGGTGCGTCCGTTCTCGTCCGCCAGCGAGCTGACGACGCCGATCGGCTTGTTGAGCATGACGTAGCGGCGCGAGGTGTCCAGCTGCACCGCGACCCCGTCGACCTCGATCCGGTCGGTCGCCGGATCGATGCGGCGGCCGAGCTCGTCCGCCACCTCGCCGTTGACGCGGATCCGCCGCGCCACGATCATCTCCTCGACCACTCGTCGGGAGGCGACCCCCGCTGCCGCGAGGACCTTCTGCAGTCGTTCGCCGTCGGGGCCGCTGTCAGGCGCGCTCATCGAATCCGTCTCTTCCGTCGCTCAGTAGGGGGGAGATCTTCGGCAGCTCGTCGAGCGAGGTGAGGCCGAGGTGCACGAGCAGCTGCTCGGTGGTGCCGTAGAGGACCGCGCCCGTCTCGGGGTCGTGGCCGACCTCCGCGATGAGGCCGCGGCCGAGGAGGGTGCGCGCGACGGAGTCGACGTTGACCGCGCGGATCTGCGCGACCTGACCGCGCGAGACCGGCTGCTTGTAGGCGATCACGGCGAGCGTCTCGAGAGCCGCCTGCGAGAGCCGCGTCGGGTTCTGCGTCAGGACGAAGTCCTTGACCACCGGGTCGTACTCGCGGCGCACGTAGATCCGCCAGCCGGCACCGACCTCGCGCAGCTCGAAGCCCCGGCGGGTCGGCCCGTCGGCGCCGTCGTAGTCGGCGACCAGGCGCTCGATCGACTGGCGGACCACGGCGATCGGCCTCGACAGCGCGGTCGCGAGGGAGGCGAGCGGCTGCGGCTCGTCCGCGACCATCAGGATCGCCTCGATCGCCCGGTCGATCTCGAACGCGACGGTCCCGGGGCCGGCGTCAGGAGTCATAGTCGGCTCCGAGCGCGGCGAGGCTCGCATCGCTCCACTGCTCGGCGACCCAGCGCAGCGTGAGCTCGCCGAGCGGCTCCGGCTGGTCGAACGAGATCGCGGCGTGCCGGTAGAGCTCGAGCACGGCCAGGAAGCGCGCGACGATCACGCCCTTCTCGTCGGCGTCCGCGATCAGCTCGCCGAAGGTGGCCCTCCCGCGGGCGCGCAGCACCGCCACGACGTGGGCGGCCTGCTCCCGGATGCTGATCTGCGGGGCGTGCAGGTGGTCCAGGCCCACCGTCGGCAGCTCGCGCGGAGCGAGGGCGACGGTCGCGAGGGCGGCGAAGTCGGCGGGCGACAGGGTCCAGACGAGCTCCGGCTTCGCGGACCGGTACTCCTCCTCCAGAGGCACGTCCCGCACGTGGCGGGCGGTCTCGATCGCGATCCGCTCGGCGAACCACGACGACACCTGCTTGAAGGCGCGGTACTGCAGGAGCCGGGCGAACAGCAGGTCTCGCGCCTCCAGCAGCGCCGCGTCCTCCGCGTCCACGAGCTCGCCCTGGGGCAGGAGCCCGGCGATCTTCAGGTCGAGGAGCGTCGCGGCGACGACGAGGAACTCCGACGCGCGGTCCAGCCCCTCGAGCGAGTCGATCCCGTGCAGGTACGAGAGGAACTCGTCCGTCACGGCGCTCAGCGCGATCTCGGTGATGTCGACCTGCTGCTTCGCGATGAGGCTCAGCAGGAGGTCGAACGGACCCTCGAAGTTGGTCAGCGCGAGGTGGAACCCGGTGGGAGCGGCGCGCTCCTCGAGGAGGACCTCAGGCGACCGCGCCACGCGAGATCAGCTCCCTGGCGAGCTTGCGGTACGCCTTCGCGGCGTTGTGCTCGGGCGCGAACTGGGTGATCGGGACGCCGGACACGCTGGCGTCCGGGAACTTCACCGTGCGGCCGATCACCGTCTCGAGCACGCTGTCGCCGAAGGCGTCGACCACCCGGTCGAGCACCTCCCGCGAGTGCAGGGTGCGGGAGTCGTACATCGTGGGCAGGATGCCGTCGAGCTCGATCACCGGGTTGAGCCGGTCGCGGACCTTGTCGATCGTCTCGATCAGCAGGGCGACGCCGCGCAGCGCGAAGAACTCGCACTCGAGCGGGATGAGGACGCCGTGGCTCGCGGTGAGCGCATTGACCGTGAGCAGGCCCAGCGAGGGCTGGCAGTCGATCAGGATGACGTCGTAGTCCGCGCTCACCTTGCGGAGCACCCGGGCGAGGATCTGCTCGCGCGCGACCTCGTTGACGAGGTGGACCTCGGCGGCGGAGAGGTCGATGTTGGCCGGGATGACGTCCAGGCCCGGCACGCGGGTCCTCCGGATCGCCTCGGCCGGGTCCTTCACGGTGCCGAGGAGCAGGTCGTAGATCGTGATGGCGTCGTAGGTGGTGACCCCGAGGCCGGCCGAGAGGGCGCCCTGCGGGTCGAAGTCGATGGCCAGCACGCGGCGGCCGTACTCGGCGAGGGTCGCGCCCAGGTTGATGGTCGTCGTCGTCTTGCCGACGCCGCCCTTCTGGTTGCAGAGGGAGATGATCCGAGCGGGGCCGTGACCGGTGAGCTCCACCGGCAGCGGGAAGCCGCGCAGGGGGCGGCCGGTCGGGCCGAGCGTCGGGGCTTCGAGACCGGTGAGCTCGGCCTTGTCGTCCGTCTTGCGTGTCACCTGCGTCGTCCTCGCTTCCGTGGCGGCGTGCGCTCCCGCGCGGCCTCCGACGAGTGTACCGGCGCCCCGCTCCCCGGCCGCCGCGCCCCGCCGCGCGGGTCCGCGGCTCTAGCGCCGCGCTCGCGGGTGCGCGGACGTGTAGACGTCCCGGAGCGTGTCCGCCGTCACCAGCGTGTAGATCTGCGTCGTCGCCACTGAGGCGTGCCCGAGGAGCTCCTGCACCACGCGGACGTCGGCGCCGCCCGCGAGCAGGTGGGTCGCGAAGGAGTGCCGGAAGGTGTGCGGCGAGATCTCCCGGTCCAGCCCGGCCTTCTCGGCGACGGCGCGGATGACCAGCCAGGCGCTCTGCCGCGACAGGCGGCTCCCGCGGACCCCCAGGAAGAGCGCCGGCGTCGCGCGCCCCCTCCGCGAGAGCTCGGGCCGCGCACGGACGAGGTACTCGTCGACCGCCTCGCGGGCGAAGCGGCCGAGCGGCACCATCCGCTGCTTGGACCCCTTGCCCGTCAGCCGCACCACCTCCGCGGCGACCACGTCGTCGACGTTCAGGTCCACCGCCTCCGAGATGCGCGCGCCCGTCGCGTAGAGCAGCTCCAGCAGGGCCCGGTCCCGCAGGTCCGCGAGCTCCTCGCCGCGCGCCGCGTCGAGCAGTGCCGCCATCTGCTCGACCGTGACCGCCTTCGGCAGGGTCATCGGGATCTTCGGCGGCACCACGTCCCGGGCCACGTCGTCCGCGACGACCCCCTCCTCGAGGGCGAAGCGGTGCAGCCCTCGGACGCTCGAGAGGATCCGTGCGCGCGAGCTCGCCGCGAGCGGCCGCTCCGGGCGTGCGGCCAGCCAGGAGGAGAACTCCCCCACGTCGACCCGTCCGAGCTGCGCCAGATCGACGGTCCCGCGCTCCTCGAGCCAGCCGAGGTAGAGCTCCAGGTCGCGCCGGTAGGCCGCGAGCGTGTGCCCCGAGAGCCCGCGCTCCACGCTCGCCTGCCGGAGGTACGCCTCGGCGCAGGCGCGGGGGCTCACCCCCGGGGGTGGCGGACCCGCGGGTGGCGCGTCCACGGCGAGGACGCGTCGCCCAGCCCGTCCCAGTCGCGCGAGCGGAACGCGTGCGCCGCGAGCACCGCGATCGTCAGCGAGGGGTTCTGCACCCGGCGGGCGAGGACCGCCTCGACCGCCTCGTCCAGCGGCACCCACCGCAGCTCCATGTCGGCCTCCTCCGCCTCGCGGTCGAAGGCGGAGCCGGTGGACGAGAGCCCGCGGGCCAGGTAGATCCGGATGACCTCGTCGCTGCCGCCCGGCGAGGTCGCGAACTCCGAGAGCAGGTCCCAGCGCTCGGCCTGCAGGTCCGTCTCCTCGCCCAGCTCCCGCTGAGCGGCGACCAGCGGATCCTCGCCCTCCACGTCGAGCAGGCCGGCCGGGATCTCCCACTCGCGGGTGCGGACCGGGTGCCGGTACTGCTTGATCAGGGCGACGCGGTCCTCGTCGTCGAGGGCCAGCACCGCGACGGCTCCCGTGTGATCGAGGAACTCCCGGCGCAGCTCGCCGCCGCCGTAGCGGAACGTCTCCGCGCGGACGCCCCAGACCATCCCGTCGAAGACGCGCTCACTGGTCAGGACCTCCGGCTCGACGAGCTCGTCCGACAGCGGCTCACTCATCGGCGCCCGCCTCCGATGCCGGGAAGAGGCGCGAGGCCTCCTGGCGCTCGAGGGCGGCGGTCACGAGGCCGCGGAAGAGCGGGTGCGCGGCGTTCGGGCGCGAGCGGAGCTCCGGGTGCGCCTGCGTGCCCACGTAGTAGGGGTGCTTCTCGCGGGGCAGCTCGACGTACTCCACGAGGTGGCCATCGGGCGAGAGGCCCGAGAACCAGAGCCCCGCCTCGGCGATCCGGTCGCGGTAGCGGTTGTTGACCTCGTAGCGGTGACGGTGGCGCTCGGCGGCCTCAGGTGCGCCGTACACCTCGGCGACGATCGAGCCCTCGGCGAGCTCGGCCGTGTAGAGGCCGAGGCGCATCGTGCCGCCCATGTCCCCGGACGCGAGGATCTCGACCTGCTCGGCCATGGTCGCGATGACAGGGAACTCCGTCTCCGGGTCGAACTCCGACGACGAGGCCCCCTCGAGGCCGGCCTCGTTGCGGGCGTACTCGATGACCATGCACTGCAGGCCGAGGCAGAGCCCGAGGGTCGGGATCCCGTTCTCCCGCGCGAAGCGCAGCGCGCCGAGCTTGCCCTCGATGCCGCGGATGCCGAAGCCGCCGGGCACGCAGATGCCGTCGAGCTCGGAGAGCGCCTTGGCCGCAGCCTCGGGGTCCTCGAGCCCGTCGGAGGCGATCCAGCGGATGGCGACCTTCGTCTGCTGCGCGAAGCCGCCGGCTCGCAGAGCCTCCGTCACGGAGAGGTAGGCGTCGGGCAGGTCGATGTACTTCCCGACCAGGCCGATGGTGACCTCGTGCTTGGGCTCGTGCACGGCCTCGAGCAGTCGCGACCAGCCGTCCCAGACGACCTCGCCGGCCGGGAGGCCCAGCTGGTCGATGATGTAGGCGTCGAGGCCCTGCTCGTTGAGCATCTGCGGGATCTCGTAGATCGACGCGACGTCCTTCGCGTTGACCACGGCCTGCTCGTCGACGTCGCACATCAGCGCGATCTTGCGCTTGTTCGACTCCGACACGGGCCGGTCGCTCCGCAGCACCAGCGCGTCCGGCTGGATGCCGATCGAGCGCAGCGCCGCGACGGAGTGCTGGGTGGGCTTGGTCTTCTGCTCGCCGGAGGCGCCCATGAAGGGCACCAGCGAGACGTGCACGAAGAAGACGTTGCGGCGGCCGAGCTCGTGGCGGACCTGGCGGGCCGACTCGATGAACGGCTGGCTCTCGATGTCGCCGACGGTGCCGCCGATCTCGGTGATGATGACGTCCGGCTGCGGGTCGTCCTCCGACTGGAGGCGCATGCGCCGCTTGATCTCGTCCGTGATGTGCGGGATGACCTGGACCGTGTCGCCGAGGTACTCGCCGGCGCGCTCGCGCGCGATGACCCGCGAGTAGATCTGGCCGGTCGTGACGTTCGCGGCCTGGTTCAGGTTGATGTCGAGGAAGCGCTCGTAGTGACCGATGTCGAGATCGGTCTCGGCGCCGTCGTCGGTCACGAAGACCTCGCCGTGCTGGAACGGGTTCATCGTCCCCGGGTCCACGTTGAGGTACGGGTCGAGCTTCTGCATGACGACGCGCAGCCCGCGCGCGGTCAGCAGGTTGCCCAGGCTCGCGGCCGTGAGTCCCTTGCCGAGCGAGGAGACGACACCGCCGGTGACGAAGATGTGCTTCGTGATCTTCGAGGGGGCGTCCTGCCCGGCCGTCGAAGCGCTCCGGGTCGAGGACCCGGAGGAGCCCTCGGGATCCGAGGGAGAAGAAGAGGAAAGGCCCGCGTTCGTAAAGTCCACCACGGGGTTCCACCGTAACAGCAGAACGGCGGCGGCGGACCGCCCGGGACGGATCGATGTCGTCCCGGGCCGCTCGCGATCAGCCCCGCCGACTCGATTCGAGGAGCTCCCGCGCATGAGCGAGAGCGTTGGCGGAGTCGGTGAGCCCCGAGAGCAGGCGCGCCATCTCGGACACCCGCTCCTCGGAGTCGAGCTGCGTCACGGCGCTCGAGGTCACCGCGCCGTCCGAGCCCTTCTCGACGCGGAGGTGGTTCGTGGCGAATGCGGCGACCTGCGCGAGGTGGGTCACCACGATGACCTGCGACGTCTCGGCGAGCCGCGCGAGCCGTCGGCCGATCTCGATCGCCGCCGCTCCGCCGACCCCTGCGTCGACCTCGTCGAAGACGAACGTCGGCACGGGGTCGGTGGCGGCGACCACGACCTCGATCGCGAGCATCACCCGCGAGAGCTCGCCTCCCGAGGCTCCGCGGGCGAGGGGCCGGGGTGCGGCCCCGGTGTGCGGCTGGAGCAGCATCTCGACGGAGTCGCGCCCGTGGACGCTCGGCTCCCCCGCGGCCGTCACCTTCACGTGCAGGTGCGCATCCGCCATGGCCAGCGCGGTGAGCTCGTCGCTGACCCGCTCCCCCAGCTCGGCGGCCGCCGCGGTCCGCAGCTCGGTCAGCCGGGTCGCGAGGCGGTCGACGAGGTCCGCGTCGGCAGCGGTGTCTGCCTCGAGAGCCGCGATCCTCTCGTCGTCGCCGTCGAGCTCGAGCAGGCGGAGTCCGGAGGAGTCCACCAGGTCGAGCACGTCGTCCAGCGTCGGTCCGTAGGTGCGGGCGAGCAGGGACAGCTCCGCCCGCCGGTTCTCGATCAGCTCCAGGTCGTGTGCGCCGTCGAGGTCGAGCTCCGCCAGGTACGAGGAGAGCCCGCCGGCGGCGTCGACGAGGAGCACCGCCGCCTCGCCGAGCGTCTGGACCGTCGGCTGCAGGGCGGCGTCGTGCTCGGCCG
This sequence comes from Rathayibacter sp. AY1F3, assembly GCF_002931975.1. Lineage (NCBI taxonomy): Bacteria > Bacillati > Actinomycetota > Actinomycetes > Micrococcales > Microbacteriaceae > Rathayibacter > Rathayibacter sp. AY1F3. Next base: position 109,257 of record NZ_PSVF01000010.1, read on the forward strand.
CCCGCTCCAGCACGCGCCGCGCCGTCTCGAGGAGCCCGAGCGCGTCCCGCCCGTCCAGCTCCTCGGACGAGATCGCCTCGCGGGCCTCGCCGGCGGCGAGCCGGAGCTGCTCGATGCTCCCGAGCCGGGCGGACTGCGCCGCAAGCTCGACGTCCTCCCCGCGCTGGGGGGCGACCACCTCGATCTCGGCGAGGGCCGAGCGGAGCCGTTCGGCTTCGCGGGCGCGCGTCTCCCGGGCCTCGGTGAGCGAGTCGAGCTCCTCCCGGTTGGCACGCCAGCGCTCGAAGGCGCTCGCGTAGTCGCGGACGGCGTCGGCGAGACCGGGTCCGCCGAACCGGTCGAGCGCCTCGCGCTGCGCCGCGGCGGAGCGGAGGCGGATCTGGTCCGACTGCCCGTGCACGACGACCAGCTGATCGGCGAGCTCGCTCAGCACGCTGACCGGTGCGCTCCGGCCGCCGACGACGGCTCGCCCGCGTCCCTCCGCCGAGACCGAGCGCGCGAGGAGCAGCTCCGGGCCGTCGAGATCGCCGCCGGCGTCGTGGACCCGCTCGGCGACCGGGCCCTCCTCGGGGACCAGCCAGCGCCCCGACACCCAGGCCTGCTTCGCTCCCGAGCGCACCGCGGACGCGTCCGAGCGCGCGCCCAGCACGAGGCCGAGCGCCGTGACCACCATCGTCTTGCCGGCGCCGGTCTCGCCGGTGACCGCGGTGAAGCCCGGCCCGAGCGGGAGCGTCGCCTCGGCGATCACTCCGAGGTCGCGGATCTGCAGCTCTTCGAGCATCGGGCCTTACTCCGTCTCCGCCGACCCCCGCCATCCGCGGATGGGGAGACCGAACTTGTGCACGAGTCGATCGGTGAAGGGGGCGTCGTGCAGGCGTGCGAAGCGCACGGGCACGGGCGAGCGCCGGTAGACGACGCGCGCTCCCGGCGGCAGCTCGTAGGCGCGCCGGCCGTCGGCCCAGAGGACGCCGACGCCGTCGGTCCTCTCCTTGACTTCGACGGCGAGGCTCGACGACGGGCCCACGACGAGGGGCCGCGCGAAGAGCGCATGGGCACTGAGCGGAACGAGGAGCATCGCCTCGACGGTCGGCCACACGACGGGGCCGCCCCCGGAGAAGGCGTAAGCGGTGGAACCGGTCGGAGTGGACACGACGATGCCGTCGCAGCCGAAGCTCGACAGCGGACGTCCGTCGACGCCCACCATGACCTCGAGCATCCGCTCGCGGCTGCCCTTCTCGACCGTGGCCTCGTTGAGCGCCCAGGTCTCGTAGACGACGGCCTCGTCGATCTTGACGCGCACCTGCAGGGTCATCCGCTCCTCGACCGCGTAGTCGCCGTCGAGCGCACGGGCGACGGCGTCGTCGAGATCGTCCCGCTCGCTCTCGGCGAGGAACCCGACGTGGCCGAGGTTCACGCCGAGCAGAGGGGCCGTCCCGGACCGGACGATCTCCGCCGCGCGGAGGATGGTACCGTCGCCGCCGAGCACGAACACGAGCTCGATGGACTCGAGCGGTACGTCGGACCCGAGCACGGCGACGTCGCTCAGATCCGGAGCGACCGCGACGATGTCGCCCTTGTCGTCGGCGCAGAGGACGGGGTGGGCGCCCGAGTTCCGGAGGCGCTCGACGACGAGGACCGCCGCATCGAGGGAGTCCGCCCGTCCGGTGTGGGCGACGACGAGGATGTTGCGCTCGTCACGAGGGGACTGCATCGAGGGTGTGTCCTTCTGGTCGGTCGACAGCGGCGGACACGATCGCGTCATCCGGAGGTGAGCGCGGTGACCGCGTCCTTCCATTCTGTCGGAATCGATCCGCGGTCGCGGTGGAGGTGCGTCAGATACTCGCGATTCCCAGCGCCCCCCGGGAGTGGCGACTCGGCCAGCCCGACGACGCCGAGCCCCAGGTCCCACGCCGACCACAGGACGTCCGAGAGGGCCTCGCGACGCAGCTCCGGATCCCGGACGATCCCCTCCCGCACTCCCAAGCGGCCGACCTCGAACTGCGGCTTCACCAGCACCACGAAGTCGGCGAGCGGATCCACGGAGGCGGCGACGGGAGGCAGAACCATCCGCAGGGAGATGAAGGACACGTCGGACACGACCAGGTCCGGGACGATCTCCGTCCTGGCGGCTTCGGCGAGCCGGGCGGCGGTGAGATCCCGCGCATTGAACCCCTCCACCACGTGGACGCGATCGTCGGACCGGATCCGCGGAGCGAGCTGGGCATGCCCGACGTCGAGCGCGATCACCGAGGCGGCGCCGCGCTCGAGCAGGACCTGCGAGAACCCGCCCGTCGACGCCCCGACGTCGAGAGCGTTCCGGCCGGCGACTCGCACCGTCACGAAGGTGTCGAGGGCGGCGAGCAGCTTGTGGGCGGCCCGGCTGACGTAGTGGTCGAGGCCGGCGACCGCGACGTCCTGATCGTCGCGGACGCGGATCGAGGGCTTCAGTGCAGGGACGCCGTTTACCGTCACCAGACCGTCGGCGATCATCCGAGCGGCATGGGTGCGGGACCGGGCGATGCCCCGTTCGGCGAGAGCCGAGTCGAGTCGCGAGTCGTCGGTCATCGGTCGCGGTCCGCGTTCTCGAGTCGGATGCGCAGCTGCTCCTGCAGCTGGACGTATCCGGCTGCCCTCTCGTTGAGCGCAGTCTGCTCGATCCGGAGGAGCTCGTCTGACAGGACGTGTTCCTCCACGGCGTCGAAGCCGTTCTGGAGCGGCCTCGACGCCGGAGAGGGGGTCGGGTCGTGCTGAGTCATCGCTGCTCCTCGTTCCGGAGTCGGGCGACGACGGTCATCGTCGCTCCGGCCGGCCCTGTTCCTCTTCGAACAGAGACCGACCGGTTAAACAGCGATGGCCACCCATTTCTGGGTGGCCATCGTGAATAGTGTCCGGCGGTGTCCTACTCTCCCACAGGGTCCCCCCTGCAGTACCATCGGCGCTGAGAGTCTTAGCTTCCGGGTTCGGAATGTGACCGGGCGTTTCCCTCTCGCTATGGCCGCCGTAACCCTGGGGACACACGCATCCGAGGGCACATGGTCAAATCTGGGTTACACGCCGTGCGTGTATTCAATTGTTCCGCTCCTCCCGAAGGAGGATGCGGGGTGCCCGTCTTCTGGGAACCACAAAGTGGACGCAAGCAATCTCTGACCACTCCTACCAGCCTTTACAACGGTATGAGTGTAGTGATTATCAAGTTATCGGCTTATTAGTACCGGTCAGCTCCGACAGTCTTTAGTCCTGTCTTCCACATCCGGCCTATCAACCCAGTCGTCTGGCTGGGAGCCTCTC
>NZ_PSVF01000011.1:0-111077 GCF_002931975.1 Rathayibacter sp. AY1F3
GCCCCCGCCCCCGACTCCGAGGCGCCGACCGGCCCCGAGGGCGGCGACCCGCGGGGAGACCGGCCGTGATCCCGCTCGGCCGGGTCCCCGACGCGCACGCCTGCTCCCGAGCGGGCTGCCCGCGGACGGCGACGTTCGCGATCGAGTGGCGGAACCCGAGGATCCACGCGGAGGACCGTCGGAAGACCTGGCTGGCCTGCGGCGAGCACCTGGAGTTCCTGCGCGAGTTCCTCCTCGCCCGCGACTTCCCGCTCGAGGTGAAGCCGCTCTACACGGTCGATCGCGGAGCGGAACGATGAGCGGCGACGCGCCCCGTCCCTCCTGGCGCTTCGTCTTCTCGCGACGCTGGTTCGGCTACCTCGCTCTCGCGATCGTCTTCGCCGTCGCCTGCGTGCTGCTCTCGCGCTGGCAGGTCGCGCGGCTCGACCAGGCCGCCTCGACCAACCGGCTGGTCACGGCGAACTGGACCGCCGACCCGGTGGCGCTCGACGGGCTGCTCCCCGCCGACTCCACGTGGGACGACGCCCTCGAGTACCGCCCGGTCGAGATCACCGGCGTCTACGAGACGCAGGGGCAGATCCTCGTCCGCAACCGGCCCTACAACGGCAACCCCGGCTTCGAGATCCTGACGCCGCTGCGGCTCGACGACGGCAGCGTGTTCGTCGTCGACCGCGGCTGGGTCCCCGTCGGCTCGACCCAGGACTCCCCCGACGCGATCCCCGCGCCGCCCGAGGGGGAGGTGACCGTCGTCGCCCGCCTGAAGCCCGCGGAGGGACGGATCGACGGACGCTCCGCACCGGCCGGCCAGATCGCCACGATCCAGCTCGATGACCTGTCGGCGCAGCTGGACGAGCCCCTGCGGACCTCGGCGTACGGCCTGCTGGTCGCAGAGGCGCCGGCGCCGGTCGACGCTCCCCCGCTGGCCGCGATCAAGCCGGTCGCCGACGAGGGCCTGCACATCAGCTACGCCGTCCAGTGGGTGCTGTTCGCCGTCATGGGCTTCGGCGGGCTCGGCTGGGCGATCCGCCACGAGTACCGCATCCGCAACGCCGACGACCCCGAGGTCGTGGCGGCCGAGGAGCGGCGCGAGGAGCGCCGCCGACGCCGCGGCCGCAGCGACTCCGAGGTCGAGGACGAGCTGCTCGACGCCCGCTAGGCGAGCGTGATCAGGTCGAGGTAGTCGGCCGCCCAGTGGTCCTCGGTGCCCTCCGGCATGATCAGGACGCGCTCGGGGTTCAGCGCCTCGACGGCTCCCTCGTCGTGGCTGACCAGGACGACCGCGCCCTCGTAGTGCGCGAGCGCGTCGAGGATCTCCTCGCGGCTCGCGGGGTCGAGGTTGTTGGTGGGCTCGTCGAGCAGGAGAACGTTCGCGCCCGAGACCACGATCATCGCCAGGGCGAGACGGGTCTTCTCCCCGCCGGAGAGGACCCCCGCCGGCTTGTGCGAGTCGTCCCCGGTGAACAGGAACGAGCCCAGGACCCGGCGCGCCTCGGTCTCGGTGAGGTTCGGGCTGGAGGAGACCATGTTCTCGAGCACCGAGCGCTTGACGTCGATCGTCTCGTGCTCCTGCGCGTAGTAGCCGATCCGGAGGCCGTGCCCGGCCTCGATCACTCCGGTGTCGGGCTGGTCGACGCCGCCCAGGATGCGCAGGAGCGTCGTCTTGCCCGCTCCGTTGAGCCCCAGGATGACGACCTTGGAGCCGCGGTCGATCGCGAGGTCGACGGCGGTGAAGATCTCGAGCGAGCCGTAGCTCTTCGACAGGTTCTGAGCCTGCAGAGGGGTGCGACCGCAGGCGGACGGGGTCGGGAACCGGAGCTTCGCGACGCGGTCGACCGCGCGGACCTCCTCGAGCCCGCTGAGCATGCGCTCGGCACGCGCGACCATCTGGTGCGCCGCTGCGGCCTTCGAGGCCTTCGCGCCGAACTTGGCGGCCTGCAGCTGGAGGGCGCCGGCCTTCTTCTCGACGTTGACCCGCTCCTTCTTGCGGCGCTCCTCGTCGGCGGCGCGCTGGCGCTGGTAGTTCTTCCAGTTCATGTTGTAGACGTCGATGACCTGGCGGTTGGCGTCGAGGTAGAAGACGCGGTTCACGGTCTCGCCGACCAGCTCGATGTCGTGGCTGATCACGATGAAGCCGCCGCGGTAGTTCTTGAGGAACTCGCGGAGCCAGACGACGGAGTCGGCGTCGAGGTGGTTCGTCGGCTCGTCGAGGATCAGCGTGCTCGCGTCGGAGAAGAGGATGCGCGCGAGCTCGATGCGGCGCCGCTGGCCACCGGAGAGCGTCTTGAGCGGCTGGTCGAGGATCCGGTCGGGGAGGTTGAGGTTGCTCGCGATCGACGCGGCCTCCGCCTCAGCCGCGTATCCGCCCAGGGAGAGGAAGCGATCCGTGAGGTTGCCGTACTTCTTCATGCCGGCCTCGCTCACGGAGGTGTCGCTGCTCGACATCGCGACCGTCGCCTCCTGCATGCCGAGCACCAGCTGCCCCAGCCCGCGGGCGTCGAGGATGCGGGTGCGCGCGAGCTCCTCCGGGTCGCCGGAGCGCGGGTCCTGAGGGAGGTAGCCGATCTCGCCGCCGCGGTCGACCGTGCCCTTCGAGGCGATGAGGTCGCCCGCGAGGACCTTGGTCAGCGTCGTCTTCCCCGCCCCGTTGCGGCCGACGAGGCCGACCTTGTCGCCGTCGCCCACCCGGAAGGAGACGTTCTCCATCAGGAGTCGGGCGCCGACTCGGAGTTCGAGGTCGTGCACGCTGAGCACAGTGCTGTCCGTTCCCGCCAAGAAATGGCGTTCGGTTCGGGAGGAGTGGGGCAAGGGGCCGCGATGCGGCAGCCCCCTAGTATATTTCCTGAGCCGCGGGGCGGATCCACGTCCGCTCACCGCGGACGCGCTCGCTCCTCGCTCTCGGGCGACCAGGACTCTCGGAGATCACCCATGTCCCCTTCCTCTTCCGCCCTCCCGCGCCCGGTCCTCGCCGACCGGCTCGTCACCCGCTCCGTCGCGACCGACGCCCTGCTGGTGCTCGCGGGTGCGGGTCTCACCGCGGCGATGGCGCAGCTGTTCATCCCGATGTGGCCGGTCCCCTTCACGGGCCAGACCTTCGCGGTCCTTCTGGTCGGCACGACACTCGGCGCACTCCGCGGCGCGCTGTCCATGCTCGTGTACGCGCTCGTCGGCGCTCTCGGCGCCCCGGTCTTCACCGAGGGCTCGCACGGCTGGGCGGTCCTCGCGGGTCCCACCGGCGGCTACATCGTCGGCTTCGTCCTCGCGTCGATCGTCACCGGGTGGCTCGCCCAGCGGCAGTGGGACCGTCGCGTCCTCGGCACGCTGGTGACCTTCCTCGCCGGCACCGCCACCATCTACCTCGTCGGTCTGCCCTGGCTGGCCGCCGCCCTCGCCTCGCTGGGGCTGCCCGCCGACCTCGACTCCGTCCTCTCCGCGGGACTCGTGCCCTTCCTGGTCGGCGACGCGCTCAAGGCGCTGGTCGCCGCCGCGCTGCTCCCCACCACCTGGGCGATGCTCTCGCGCCGCTCGCGCTGAGCGGTCGCACGGACGCCGAAGGGCCGGGAGGACGATTCCTCCCGGCCCTTCGGCGTCCGGCAGAGGTCGAGCCGCCCGGTCCTCCTACTTGACCTCGGTGGAGACTCCACCGACTCGACCGGCGGGGACGACGACGGCCCTCGACGCCGGAGTCGACCCGTCCGGCCGTTCCGACTCCGCGACGGACTGCGACCGGCTGGAGACGACAGAGACGCCGAAGGGCCGGGAGGACGACTCCTCCCGGCCCTTCGGCGTCGGTGTGCAGCGGCTAGATCGAGAAGCCGAGTGCGCGCATCATGTCGCGCCCGTCCTCGGTGATCCGGTCGGGACCCCACGGCGGCATCCAGACCCAGTTGATCCGGAACGCCTCGACGATGCCGTCGAGCGACTCGGCGGTCTGCTCCTCGAGCACGTCGGTCAGCGGGCAGCCCGCCGAGGTGAGGGTCATATGGATGACGAGGGCGTCGTTCTCGTCGTCCCAGCCCAGGTCGTAGATGAGTCCCAGGTCGACCACGTTGACCCCGAGCTCGGGGTCCATGACGTCCTTGAGGGCTTCCTCGACCTGGTCGAAGAGCTTCGGCTCGAGAGTGGTGACCGCCATGATCAGACCGTCGCCGAGGTCAGGAAGCGGTCGTAGCCCTCGTCCTCGAGCCGGGTGGCGAGCTCCTTGCCGCCCTGCTCGGCGACGCGGCCGGCGACGAAGACGTGGACGAAGTCGGGCTGGATGTAGCGCAGGATCCGCGTGTAGTGCGTGATCAGCAGCACGCCGAGACCGGTGCTCTGGTGGGCGCGGTTGACGCCCTCCGACACGATCTTGAGCGCGTCGACGTCGAGGCCGGAGTCGGTCTCGTCGAGGACGGCGAACTGCGGGGCGAGCAGCTCGAGCTGGAGGATCTCGTTGCGCTTCTTCTCGCCGCCCGAGAAGCCCTCGTTGACGTTGCGCGCCGCGAAGGACGAGTCCATGCGGAGGTTCGCCATCGCCGACTTGACGTCCTTCGTCCACGTGCGGATCGCGGGCGCCTCGCCGGCGATCGCGGTCTTGGCGGTGCGGAGGAAGTTGGTGTTGGTCACACCGGGGATCTCGACCGGGTACTGCATGGCGAGGAAGAGGCCCGCGCGGGCGCGCTCGTCGACGGACATGTCGAGGACCTCGACGCCGTCGAGGGTGATCGAGCCGCCGTCGACGTGGTACTTGGGGTGTCCCGCGATCGTGTACGCGAGGGTGGACTTGCCGGACCCGTTGGGGCCCATGATCGCGTGGATCTCACCCTGGTTGATGGTGAGATCGACACCGCGGAGGATCTGCTTGGTCCCCTGCTCGGTCTCGACACTGACGTGGAGATCGCTGATCTGGAGAACGGACATTCAGACTTCCTTCGTGACGGTCGGGTCGATGTAGACGTCGCCGTCGATGATCTCGACGACGAAGACGGGGACCGGCTCGTAGGCCGGGAGGTTCAGCGGGGTGCCGGTGCGGAGGGAGAACTGGGAGCCGTGCGCCCAGCACTCGAGGCTGTCGCCCTCGACGAAGCCCTCGGAGAGCGAGATCTCGCCGTGGGTGCAGGTGTCGCCGATGGCGTGGATCTCGCCGGCGGAGTCCTGCACGACCGCGATCGCGACTCCGTCGACCTCGACCCGCATGGCCTGGTTGGGGATCAGCTCGGAGACCGAGCAGATCATCGCGGCGTTGCTCATGCGGTGACCGCCGCTCCGCGGGAGGAGCCGGTCTGGCCTGCGCTGCCGGCGAGCTCCGCCTCGATCGCGAGCTGCAGGCGGTCCTCGAGCTCGGTGACCTTGATCTGCTGCACGATCTCGCTGAGGAACCCGCGCACGACCAGGCGTCGTGCCTCGTCCTCGCGGATCCCGCGGGACTGCAGGTAGAAGAGCTGCTCGTCGTCGAAGCGGCCGGTCGCCGAGGCGTGCCCCGCTCCGGCGATGTCACCGGTCTCGATCTCGAGGTTCGGGATGGAGTCGGCGCGCGTGCCGTCCGAGAGGACGAGGTTGCGGTTCTGCTCGTAGCTGTCGGTGCCGGTGGCGCTGTTGCGGATCAGGACGTCGCCGATCCAGACGGTGCGCGCGCCCTCGCCCTGCAGCGCGCCCTTGTAGGTCACGCGGCTGCGGGTGTCGGGGGCGTCGTGGTCGACGTACACCTGCTGCTCGAGGTGCTGGCCGCCGTCGGCGAAGTACAGGCCGAAGAGCTCGCCGTCCGCTCCACGCTCGACGAGGTGCGCCGAGGGGTTCACCCGGACGATGGAGCCGCCGAGGGTGACCACGATGTGCTTCACCTTCGCGTCGCGTCCGACCCGCACGAAGTGGTTGGCCAGGTGCCGGGCGTCGTCCGCCCACTCCTGCACGGTGACGACGGTGAGCTGCGCGCCCTCGCCGACGAGGATCTCCACGTTCTCCGCGAGGGAGGCCTGCCCCTCGTTCTGCAGCACGACGACGGCGCGGGCGTAGGGCGCCGCCTCGATGATCGTGTGCGCGGCGCGGGGTGCGGAGCCGAGGCCCGAGCGGACGAGGGTGGCGACCTTCTCGTCCTCGCCCGTCACGCGGACGGCGAGGGCCTTCTCGAAGCTCGACCAGGCGTTCGCGGCGGCGCGGTCCTCGGGGAGGCCGGCAGTGCCGATCCGCTGGTCGTCGCGGCCGACCCACGAGACGTCGACACCGTCCACCGGCGTGTGCTCGAGGGGGGCGGGCGAGCCGTCGAGCACGCCGTCGATGAGATCGCCCAGGCGGGCGACGGGCGTCAGCTTCCAGGCGATCTCGCGGCCGGTGACGGCCTCGAAGGCCTCGACGTCGACCGACGCGAAGCGCTCGGAGCGCGTCTGCACGGGCGTGAACGCCCCGTCGGAGTGGGCGCTGATGCCCAGGCGCTCAGCGGCGGCCGCGCCGTCGATCTCGGGGGTCGCGGCGCTCGTGGGGACCGTCATCTGGCGGTGGTTCCTTTCGATGGGTGCGGGGCGCCCCGTCCGGGCGCCCCTTCGAGGGGGGAGGCGGGCGTCAACCGACGCTGCCCTCCATCCCCATCTCGATGAGCTTGTTCAGCTCGAGGGCGTACTCCATGGGCAGCTCGCGCGCGATCGGCTCGATGAAGCCGCGGACGATCATGGCCATGGCCTCGTCCTCCGGCAGGCCGCGCGACATCAGGTAGAAGAGCTGCTCCTCGCTGACCTTCGACACCGTCGCCTCGTGGCCGAGCTGCACGTCGTCGACGCGGATGTCGATCGCCGGGTAGGTGTCGGAGCGCGAGATGGTGTCGACCAGGAGGGCGTCGCAGCGCACGGTGTTCGCCGAGTGGTGCGCGTTCGCGTCCACCCGGACCTCGCCGCGGTATCCCGCGCGACCGCCGCCGCGGGCGATCGACTTCGAGACGATCGACGACTGCGTGTACGGCGCCATGTGGACCATCTTCGCGCCGGCGTCCTGGTGCTGGCCGGGGCCCGCGAACGCGACGGAGAGGGTCTCGCCCTTGGCGTGCTCGCCGACCAGGAAGATCGACGGGTACTTCATCGTGACCTTGGAGCCGATGTTGCCGTCGATCCACTCCATCGTCGCGCCCTCGTGCGCGATCGCGCGCTTGGTGACGAGGTTGTAGACGTTGTTCGACCAGTTCTGGATCGTCGTGTAGCGCACGCGGGCGTTCTTCTTCACGATGATCTCGACCACGGCCGAGTGCAGCGAGTCCGACTTGTAGATCGGAGCCGTGCAGCCCTCGATGTAGTGGACGTAGCTGTCCTCGTCCGCGATGATCAGGGTCCGCTCGAACTGGCCCATGTTCTCGGTGTTGATCCGGAAGTAGGCCTGCAGCGGGATGTCGACGTGGACGCCCTTGGGGACGTACACGAAGGAGCCGCCGGACCAGACCGCGGTGTTCAGCGCCGCGAACTTGTTGTCGCCCGCGGGGATGACGGTGCCGAAGTACTCCTCGAAGATCTCGGGGTGCTCGCGCAGCGCCGTGTCGGTGTCCATGAAGATGACGCCCTGCTCCTCCAGGTCCTCGCGGATCTGGTGGTAGACGACCTCGGACTCGTATTGGGCCGCGACGCCGCCGACGAGGCGCTGGCGCTCCGCCTCCGGGATGCCGAGCTTCTCGTACGTGTTCTTGATGTCGTCCGGGAGGTCGTCCCAGGTCTGCGCCTGCTTCTCGGTGGAGCGGACGAAGTACTTGATGTTGTCGAAGTCGATGTCCGACAGGTCGGCGCCCCACGTCGGCATGGGCTTGCGCTCGAAGAGCTTCAGGGCCTTCATGCGGCGGTCGCGCATCCAGGCGGGCTCGTTCTTGAGCGCGGAGATGTCGGAGACGACCTCGGGCGAGATGCCGCGTCGCGCGGAGGCTCCGGCGGAGTCAGAGTCGGACCAGCCGAACTCGTAGACGCCCAGGCTCTCGAGCTCGGGGCGGTCGATCAGGATGTCTGACATGTGTACCTCGTTTCCTACCCACTGCTAACCGGTCGGGTCCCGGAGTCATTCCCCCGGGGGTGGCCCGCGGGTGCTCTCCGGCCGGTCGCGCGATCGATCTGATGCGCGGAGCGGATGATGTGCGTCCCTGGATTCCGGAGGTGTGCGTCGGCGCTCCATCGGGCCGTGTGCGGATCACGTGCGCAGGGTGCGTCGAACCGTGACCAGCTTCTCATTCTACCGGCGTCCGCCGTTCAGCGGAACCTCCGCGCCTGAGTGTCGGCCGGGCACCGGTGACGTGCCTCCAGACGCGCATGGTCATACCGGTGTCGGTGGTCCGTGATTCGGTTCCGCCATGACGAACGACGCATCGACCCCGATCCCCGCACGACTCGTGACCGCACTCGTGGGCGCCGGCCTGCCGACCGGACCCGCGCGGGCGTTCGGCCCTCTCGCCCGCGCGATCGCGGCCGACCTCCCGCTGCGGGCGCTCCCCCGCGTGCTCCTGCGCCTCCGGCGGCACCTGCTCTCCGCCGAGCCGGAGCCCGCGGTCAGGCGGCGGGCTGGAGCTCCTGGGCGGCGTCCCGGCGCTGGGCGCGCACGGTGAACAGCCTCGGGTTCACGTCGAGCAGCACGCGGACCGCGCCGACCCAGATGAGCGCCGAGCCGAGGAGGTGCACCGCGACGAGCGTCTCGGGCAGCGCGGTGAGCGACTGCGCGACCCCGACCAGCGCCTGCAGCACGACGACCACGAGGAAGGCGACCACGCGCCGCCGGGCGAGCTCCGAGCCCGCCCGCGACAGGCGCAGGAGCAGCGCGGCGCCCACGACGAGCACCGCCGTGCCGAGCACGCCGTGGACGACGGTCACGCTCTCCCAGTGGAACTGCATGCGGGGCACCTCCGCGGAGTCGCCGGCGTGCGGGCCGGTTCCCGTCACGAGGGTCCCCACGAGGATCACGAGGAGCGTCAGGCCGACGAGCCCGATGCTGAGCGCCCGCGTCGGGCGGTCGGGCTCGAAGGCCACGGACTGCGAGCGGTGGGCGCGGTGCCACGTCAGTGCGGTGGTGGTGAGGAGGGCGATGGCGAGAACGAAGTGCCCGGCCACGATGTACGGGTTGAGGCCCGAGTGGACGGTCGCGCCGCCCGCGAGGGCGTTCGCGACGACGAGCCAGAACTGCGACCAGGCGAGCCGAGTCATGGTGCGGTCGCGCGGCTTCTGCAGGCGCGCGGCCGTGATCGCCCAGCCCACCGCGACCACGAGGACGCCGGTGAACGCGCGGTTCGTGAACTCGATGAAGCCGTGGATCCCGAGCTCGGGGGTCGAGGTGAGCGAGCCCGGCTCGCACGCCGGCCAGGTGGGGCAGCCGAGGCCAGAGCCGGTCAGCCGGACGACGCCCCCGAAGAAGATGATCAGGATGCTCGCGACGAGCGCCGCGGTGGTCCCCCAGCGCAGTGCGCGCGGACCCAGGGTCACCCGCTCGGCGAGCAAGGAGAACGGCGTCACCATCAGAAGGGGAGCAGCGGGTCGATGCCGACGGCGAGGAAGAGCAGGGTGAGGTATCCGATGGACCCGTGGAACACCCGCATCGGCGAGACGTGCTCGTGACGGATCGCGAGGCTGTAGAGGCGGTGCGTCTCGGCGATGAACCAGACTCCGCTGCCGAGCGCGACCACCGTGTAGAGCACCCCCATTCCGGCGACGGGGATCAGCAGGAGCGAGCAGGCGACGGTGGCCCAGGCGTAGAGGATGACCTGGAGCCCGACGATCGTGCGCCCGCGCACGACGGCCAGCATCGGCACGCCGGCGGCCTGGTAGTCGTCCCGGTACTTCATCGACAACGGCCAGTAGTGCGGCGGCGTCCAGAGGAAGATGACGGAGAAGAGGATGACGGGGGCCCAGTCGAGCGAGCCGGTGACCGCCGCCCAGCCGATCAGCACCGGCATGCAGCCCGCGATGCCGCCCCACACGATGTTCTGCGGCGTCCGGCGCTTGAGGAAGAGCGTGTAGAACACGACGTAGATCAGGATCGCGGCGAGCGAGAGGCCCGCGGAGAGCCAGTTGGCCGTGAGGCCGAGCCAGACGATCGACAGGACGCCGATCGTGGTCGCGAAGACGAGCGCGGACCGGTCCGAGATCTCCCCGGTCACGAGCGGCCGGTTCTTCGTCCGGTTCATGATCCGGTCGATGTCGCGGTCGAAGTAGCAGTTGAACGCGCCCGCGGACCCGGCGCTCAGAGCGCCGCCGATCAGGACGTTGAGGACCAGCAGCAGGTTCGGGATCCCGCCCTGCGCCAGGATCATCGTCGGAGCGGTCACCACGAGGAGCAGCTCGATCACGCGCGGCTTCGTCAGAGCGACGAAGGCCTTCACCTTGCGCGAGAGGGTCGTCGGCGACGCCCCGTCCCGCTCGACGGCGGTGGTCTCCACGACTGCGTCCATTGCTCCTCTAACGATTCGATGATCCCGAACGAGTGTAATGCGCCCGTCCGGGAGCCGGGCCCGGCGTGCACGCTTGTCCAATCGGACGCAGACATATGCGACCACGCAACCCCCGGTCGGCGGCGCACCCCCCTCCGTATACTCGGGACTGCTCGCCAGAGCGCCCGGCACGCACCCGAGCCCGCCCGACGATCGTCGGCACGGGGCCGAGAGGGCCGTCGCCGGAGCATCGTGTCGAAGTCGTCATGCGGCGTGCTCCACCATGCGAGAGGGCGGACGGTCCCCGTCTGCCCCACGTCTCGAGAAGGGTCAGTACCAAGTGTCAGAACTGCAATGGGAATCCATTGACGAGAAGGCAGTCGACACGGCGAGGGTTCTCGCCGCGGATGCGGTCGAGAAGGTCGGCAACGGCCATCCCGGAACCGCCATGAGCCTCGCGCCCGCCGCCTACCTCCTGTTCCAGAAGGTCATGCGCCGCGATCCGTCCGACGCGACCTGGATCGGCCGCGACCGGTTCATCCTGTCGGTCGGCCACTCCTCGCTGACGCAGTACGTCCAGTTCTACCTGGGCGGCTACGGACTCGAGCTCGACGACCTCAAGGCGCTGCGCACCTGGGGCTCGAAGACCCCGGGCCACCCGGAGTACGGCCACACCGACGGCGTCGAGATCACCACCGGGCCGCTCGGCCAGGGCCTCGCCTCCGCCGTGGGCTTCGCGTACGCCTCGCGCTTCGAGCGCGACCTGTTCGACCCGGAGGCCGCCGCGGGCACCTCCCCGTTCGACCACTTCGTCTACGTGATCGCCGGCGACGGCGACCTGCAGGAGGGCGTCACCAGCGAGGCCTCCTCGCTGGCCGGCCACCAGAAGCTCGGCAACCTGGTCGTCATCTACGACTCCAACCAGATCTCGATCGAGGACGACACCAACATCGCCTTCACCGAGGACGTCAAGGCGCGCTACGAGGCCTACGACTGGCAGGTCCAGGTCGTCGACTGGAAGAAGACCGGCGAGTACCACGAGGACGTCGCCGAGCTGCACGCCGCGATCGAGGCCGCGAAGGGCGAGACCGACAAGCCGTCGCTCATCATCCTGCGCACCATCATCGGCTGGCCGTCGCCGAAGAAGCAGAACACCGGCAAGATCCACGGCTCCGCCCTGGGCGCCGACGAGATCCGCGGACTCAAGGAGGTGCTCGGCTTCGACCCCGAGAAGACCTTCGACGTCGCCGACGAGGTCATCGAGCACACCCGCAAGGCCGTCGAGCGCGGCCAGGCCCAGCACGCCGAGTGGGACGAGCAGCTCGCCGCCTGGGCGGCCGCGAACCCCGAGAAGAAGGAGCTGCTCGACCGGGTCCTCTCGGGCGAGCTGCCCGAGGGCGTCCAGGAGGCGCTCCCCGTCTTCGAGCCCGGCAAGGAGGTCTCGACCCGCGCCGCGTCCGGCAAGGTCATCAACGCCCTCGCCGGCGTGATCCCCGAGCTGTGGGGCGGCTCCGCCGACCTCGCCGAGTCGAACAACACGACGATCGAGGGAGCCGGCTCCTTCGTCCCGACGGAGTTCTCGACCCACGAGTGGACCGGGAAGAAGGGCGGCCGCGTGCTGCACTTCGGCATCCGCGAGCACGCCATGGGCGCGATCCTCAACGGGATCGTCCTGCACGGCAACACCCGTCCCTTCGGCGGCACCTTCCTGATCTTCTCCGACTACATGCGCCCGGCGGTCCGTCTCGCCGCGCTCATGAAGGCGCCGGCCATCTACGTCTGGACCCACGACTCCGTGGCGCTCGGCGAGGACGGCCCGACGCACCAGCCGGTCGAGCAGCTGTCGACCCTCCGCGCGATCCCGGGCCTGGACATCGTCCGCCCCGGTGACGCGAACGAGGTCGCCTACGCCTGGAAGACCATCCTCGAGCGCCGCGAGGGCCCCGCCGGCCTCGCGCTCACCCGTCAGAACATCCCGGTGTTCGAGCGCGGCGAGGGCGACGCGGAGGGCGAGACCTTCGCCTCCGCCGCGAACGTCGCCCGCGGTGCCTACATCCTGGCCGAGGCGCCGGGCGGCACCCCGGACGTGATCTTCATCGCGACCGGCTCCGAGGTCCAGATCGCCGTCGAGGCACGCGAGGCCCTGAGGAGCGAGGGCGTCAACGCCCGCGTCGTCTCGGCTCCGTCCCTCGAGTGGTTCGAGGAGCAGGACGCCGAGTACCGCGAGAAGGTCCTGCCCTCCTCGGTGAAGGCGCGCGTCTCGATCGAGGCCGGCCTGAGCCTGGGCTGGCAGAAGTACGTCGGCGACGCCGGCCGCTCCGTCTCGATCGAGCACTTCGGCGCCTCGGCCGACTACAAGACCCTGTTCCGCGAGTTCGGGATCACCACCGAGGCGGCACTGTCCGCCGCCAAGGAGTCGCTCGCAGCCTCCTGACCCGAAGGCCGCGTCCACCACGGACGCGGCCTTCGCCGTCGGAGCAGCGGCTCCCCCTCACACCACGCACCACCTACGCAGAAGAAGAAGAGACATGACCGAGAACACCCCCACCGCAGAGCTCTCCGCCGCCGGCGTCAGCATCTGGCTCGACGACCTCTCCCGCTCGCGCATCTCCACCGGAGGGCTGCAGAAGCTCATCGAGGAGAAGAACGTCGTCGGAGTCACCACGAACCCCACGATCTTCGCCGCGGCCCTGACCAACGGCGAGTCCTACGACGCCCAGGTGCGCGAGCTCGCCTCCGCCGGCACCTCGGTGACCGACGCCGTCTTCGAGATCACCACCGACGACGTCGCCGCGGCGTCCGACATCTTCCGCCCGATCTACGACGCGACCAACGGCTACGACGGCCGCGTGTCGATCGAGGTCGAGCCCGGCCTGGCGCACGACGCCCAGGGCACCATCGAGCAGGCCAAGGCCCTCTGGGCCAAGGTCGACCGCCCCAACGCGATGATCAAGATCCCCGCGACCGTCGAGGGCCTCGAGGCCATCACGGAGGTCATCGGCTCCGGCATCTCGGTGAACGTCACCCTGATCTTCTCGCTCGCCCGCTACCGCGCCGTCATCAACGCGTACCTGGCCGGCCTCGAGAAGGCCAAGGACGCCGGCATCGACCTGTCGACCATCCACTCCGTCGCCTCGTTCTTCGTCTCGCGCGTCGACACCGAGATCGACAAGCGCCTCGAGGCCGTCGGCACCGACGAGGCCCGCGCCCTCAAGAGCAAGTCCGGCGTCGCCAACGCGCAGCTGGCCTACGAGGTCTTCGTCGAGGCGTTCGCCACCGAGCGCGCGCTGCTGCTCCAGGAGTCCGGCGCCAACCGCCAGCGCCCCCTCTGGGCCTCGACCGGCGTCAAGTCGACCGACCTCCCCGACACCCTCTACGTGACCGAGCT
Source organism: Rathayibacter sp. AY1F3 (assembly GCF_002931975.1). Taxonomy (NCBI): domain Bacteria; kingdom Bacillati; phylum Actinomycetota; class Actinomycetes; order Micrococcales; family Microbacteriaceae; genus Rathayibacter; species Rathayibacter sp. AY1F3. The sequence goes on from NZ_PSVF01000011.1 coordinate 13,737, forward strand.
CGTCGCGGCCGGCGTGGTCAACACGATGCCCGAGAAGACCCTCGAGGCGACCTTCGACCACGGCGTCATCACCGGTGACACCGTCACCGGCTCGTACGCCGACGCGAACGCAGTCCTCGACGCCGTCGCGGCGCAGGGCGTCTCGTACGCCGACGTCACCGAGCTGCTCGAGAAGGAGGGCGTGGAGAAGTTCATCGTCTCCTGGAACGAGCTGCTCGACACCGTCACCGCGGCGCTCGAGGGCGCGAAGGCGCAGGCCTGATCATGGCCATCCAGATCCACGTCAGCGGAGACGCCGAGAAGGCCGTCGACCGCGTCGTCCCGGAGCTCGTCGCCGACGAGGTCGCGTCCGGCATCACCGCCCAGGTCCCCACCCTGTGGGGCGCCGCGTCGGAGGAGGAGGCGGCCAAGCGCCTCGGGTGGACCGAGTCGACCACCGTCTCCCGCCCCCTGATCCCCCAGATCCTCGCCCTGCGCGAGGAGTTCCAGGCCAAGGGCGTCGACCACATCGTCCTCGGCGGCATGGGCGGCTCCTCCCTCGCGCCCGAGGTCATCACCCGCACCGCCGGCGTCGAGCTCACCGTGCTCGACTCGACGGCGCCCGGCCAGGTGCTCGCCGCCCTGAACGACCGGCTCGCGTCGACCGCGGTCGTCATCTCCTCGAAGTCCGGCTCGACCGTCGAGACCGCGAGCCAGAAGAAGGCCTACGAGAAGGCGTTCACGGAGGCGGGCATCGATCCGCTCGACCGCATCGTCATCGTGACCGACCCGGGCTCGCCCCTGGACACCTCCTCCCGCGAGGCCGGCTACCGCGTGTTCAACGCCGACCCGAACATCGGCGGGCGCTTCTCGGCGCTCTCCGCGTTCGGCCTCGTGCCGTCCGGGCTCGCCGGCGCCGACATCGAGGCCCTCCTCGACGAGGCGGCCGAGGCCTCCCTCGGGCTCGCCGTGGACTCCCCCGAGAACCCGGGCCTGATCCTCGGAGCGGCGATCGCCGCGACCAGCCCGCGCCGCGACAAGCTCGCGATCGTCGCCGACGGGACCGACATCGTCGGCTTCGCCGACTGGGCGGAGCAGCTCATCGCCGAGTCCACCGGCAAGGACGGCACGGGCATCCTCCCCGTCGTCCTCGGCACGCTGGCCCCCGAGCTCTCGGAGGACCTGCCCGACGTGCAGGTCGTCCGCCTGGTCGAGGACGCCACGGCGCTGCACCTGTTCCCGCGCGACCGCCACGAGGGCGAGATCCTCCTCTCCGGCTCGCTCGGCGCTCAGATGCTGACGTGGGAGTACGCCGTCGCCGTCGCGGGTCGCCTCCTGGGCATCAACCCGTTCGACCAGCCCGACGTCGAGTCGGCGAAGGTCGCGACCCGGGCCTTGCTCGAGAAGCGCCCCGAGCCCGAGGCGCCCGCGTTCACCGACGCGGGCATCGAGGTCACCGGCAGCAGCAGCGTCACCGAGGGCGTCTCGACCGTCGCCGCCGCTGTCGACCGCCTCCTCGCGCAGCTGGGCGACGGCGGCTACGTCTCGATCCAGGCGTACGTCGACCGCCTCGCGCTCCCGCAGCTCGAGGGCGTGCGCGACCTCCTCGCCGCGCAGGCCCAGCGCCCCGTCACCTTCGGGTGGGGCCCGCGCTTCCTGCACTCGACCGGGCAGTACCACAAGGGCGGGGCGCCGACCGGCGTGTTCCTCCAGATCACCGAGCGCTCCGACGTGGACCTCGAGATCCCGGACAGCCCGTTCACCTTCGGCCAGCTCATCCTGGCGCAGGCCGCCGGCGACGCGAGCGTGCTCGCCGAGCACGGCCGGCCGGTGCTGACCCTCACGCTGACCGACCCCGAGGCCGACCTCGAGGCGCTCTTCGAGGCCCTCAACACCTGATCCGACGGGCACGCCGCCGCTGCGCTCTCGAGCGCGCGGCGGCGTGCCCGCGGTCGTCCCGCGACCACTTCCCGGGGCAGCAGCCGGGCCCGCCCGCTCCTCCCCCTCCCTCACCGATAGCAGTGCGCCGGTCCCACCGGCACACAGAAGGACACTGCACATGTCTGTGGACATCACCCCCGAGTTCAACCCGCTGAGGTTGAGCTTCGACCGCCGGTTGAACCGGATCGCCGGGCCCAGCGGCCTCGTCATCTTCGGCGTGACCGGCGACCTCTCCCGCAAGAAGCTCATGCCCGCGGTCTACGATCTCGCCAACCGCGGCCTCCTGCCTCCCGGCTTCGCCCTCGTCGGATTCGCCCGGCGCGACTGGGACGACCAGGACTTCGAGCAGGTCGTCCACGACTCCGTGAAGAAGCACGCCCGCACCGAGTTCCACGAGGAGGTCTGGGCGCAGCTCGCGCAGGGCATCCGGTTCGTGCAGGGCGAGTTCGACGACCCCGAGGCGTTCGCCCGCCTGAAGACGACCGTCGACGACCTCGACCGCGAGCGCGGCACGAACGGCAACTTCGCCTTCTACCTCTCGATCCCCCCGAAGTCCTTCCCGCAGGTCACCGAGCAGCTGCGCAGCTCCGGCCTCGCCGAGCAGAAGGACGGCCAGTGGCGCCGCGTCGTCATCGAGAAGCCGTTCGGCAGCGACCTGAAGACGGCCCGCGAGCTGAACGACGTCGTCGAGTCGGTCTTCCCGCCCGACTCCGTCTTCCGGATCGACCACTACCTCGGCAAGGAGACGGTCCAGAACATCCTGGCCCTGCGCTTCGCCAACATGATGTACGAGCCGCTCTGGAACTCGAACTACGTCGACCACGTGCAGATCACCATGGCCGAGGACATCGGCGTGGGCGGGCGCGCGGGCTACTACGACGGCATCGGAGCGGCGCGCGACGTCATCCAGAACCACCTGCTGCAGCTGCTCGCCCTGACCGCCATGGAGGAGCCGATCTCGTTCGACGCGGCCGACCTCCGTGCGGAGAAGGAGAAGGTCCTCGCGGCCGTCCGCCTCCCCGCCGACCTCTCCACTTCTACCGCCCGCGGACAGTACGCCGGCGGCTGGCAGGGCGGCGAGAAGGTGCTCGGCTTCCTCGAGGAGGACGGCATGAGCCCCACCTCGACCACCGAGACCTACGCCGCCATGCGCCTGGACATCGGCACCCGACGCTGGGCCGGCGTGCCGTTCTACCTGCGGGCCGGCAAGCGCCTCGGCCGCCGCGTCACCGAGATCGCGGTCGTGTTCAAGCGGGCACCGAAGCAGCTCTTCGCCGAGAGCCAGACCACGTCGCTGGGCCAGAACGCGCTCGTCATCCGGGTCCAGCCCGACGAGGGCGTCACCATGCGCTTCGGCTCGAAGGTGCCCGGCGCCGGCATGCAGGTGCGCGACGTGACGATGGACTTCGGCTACGGCCACGCGTTCACCGAGGCGAGCCCCGAGGCCTACGAGCGCCTCATCCTCGACGTCCTCCTGGGCGAGCCGCCGCTCTTCCCCCGGCACGAGGAGGTCGAGCTGTCCTGGAAGATCCTCGACCCGATCGAGGAGTTCTGGGCCACGCAGGGCCAGCCCGAGCAGTACCGCCCCGGAACCTGGGGCCCCGATTCCGCCGACGAGCTCCTCGCCCGCGACGGCCGCACCTGGAGGCGTCCATGATCGTCGATCTGCCCGACACCACGACGAGCGAGGTCTCGAAGACCCTCGTCAAGATCCGCGAGGAGGGCGGCGCCGTCGCCCTCGGCCGCGTCCTCACCCTCATCATCGCGACCTCGCGGGGTCACGAGGAGGAGGCCATCGAAGCCGCGAACGACGCGTCCCGCGAGCACCCGATGCGCGTCATCGTGGTCTCGAAGGACGACGGCACCACCACGGTCCCGGTCGACGCGACGGCGCGGGTCGACGCGCAGATCCGGGTCGGAGGCGACGCCGGCGCGAGCGAGGTCGTCGTGCTCCGTCCCTACGGAGACGCGGCCGAGGACGAGGAGAGCCTGGTCACGGGCCTGCTCCTCCCCGACGCCCCCGTCGTGGCCTGGTGGCCGAACAGCGCTCCGGACAACGCCTCCGCGTCCCCGATCGGCCGGATCGCCACCCGGCGGATCACCGACGCGTCGGCCCAGTCGAACCCGGCGGAGGCGCTGCACCACCTCGCCTCCACCTACGCCCCCGGCGACACCGACTTCGCCTGGACCCGCCTCACCCTCTGGCGCGCGCAGCTCGCCGCCGTGCTCGACCAGCCGCCCTACGAGCCGATCACGGCCGTCGAGGTCTCGGGCGCGCCCGACTCCCCCTCGACGATCCTGCTCGCCGCCTGGCTGCAGCTCGAGCTCGACATCCCCGTCGACCACGAGCTCACGATCAGCGCCACCGGGTCCAGCGGGATCCACGGCGTGCGGCTCATCCGCGACTCCGGAGTGATCGAGCTCGAGCGCTCGGTGCCCAACGTCGCGACGCTCACGCAGCCCGATCAGCCGGTCCACGACATCTCGCTCCCCCGCCGCAGCCTCCGGGACTGCCTGGCGGAGGAGCTGCGCCGGCTCGACCCGGATGACCTGTACGGTGAAGTGATCTCGCGCGGGGTCGACATGCTCACTGAGAAGGCCGAGGCCCGCAGCGCCTCCTGAGGTGTGGGCGCCCGTCCAGGGCGCCCACACCTCAGAGCTTCCCGACACGGAGCCGAACCCCGCCGATCGGCACCCGAACCCGAAGGAGTCCCCTGAGATGACCACCGAACGCCGCGTGCTGGTCCACCGCGACAAGCAGACCCTCGCCGGCTCGGTCGCCGCCCGGTTCCTCACCAAGACGATCGACGTCCTCGACGACCTGGGTTCGGCGAACGTCGTGCTCACCGGAGGGACGATGGGAGCCGCCACGCTCAAGGAGATCGGCTCCTCCTCCGCCGCCGGCAACGTGGACTGGTCGCGCGTGCACTTCTGGTGGGGCGACGAGCGCTGGGTGCCCCGCGGCCACGAGGACCGCAACGACGTCCAGGCCGGGGACCTCTTCAGCGTCCTCGATGTGCCGGCGGCGAACGTGCACTCCTACCCGGCCTCGGACGAGGGCCTGGACCTCGACGGCGCCGCTGCTGCCTACGACGCGGAGCTGCGCGAGCACGCCTCCGAGGGGCGCGACTACCCGCGCTTCGACATCACCTTCCTCGGCGTCGGGCCGGACGGGCACATCGCGTCGCTGTTCCCCGAGCGCTCCGCGATCCGCTCCACGACGCCCGGCGTCCTCGCCGTCCGCAACTCTCCGAAGCCGCCGCCCGAGCGCCTCACCCTCACGCTGCCGCTGATCAACCAGTCGGACCGCATCTGGATGGTGCTCGCCGGCGCCGACAAGGCCTCGGCCCTGGGCCTCGCGCTCGCGGGTGCCAGCACGAACGAGGTGCCCGCGTCGGGCGCGTTCGGTCGCAAGCGCACGGTGTTCTTCGTCGACCAGGAGGCAGCGGCCGAGGTCCCCGAGTCGCTCATCGCTCCGAGCTACTGAGCACGGTCCGGAAACGACGGAAGGCCCGTCCCCCGAGGGGGCGGGCCTTCCGTCGTTCGTCGTCCGGTGAGGATCAGGACGGGGTCGCGGTGCCTCGTCGGGCGCGCAGCTGCTGCAGCGCCTCCTCGAGGAGCTGAGCCGCCTCGGCCTCGGTGCGGCGCTCCTTCACGTAGGCGAGGTGCGTCTTGTAGGGCTCGGTCTTCGCGACCTGCGGCGGGTTCGCCCGGTCGCGGCCCGCGGGGAGACCGGACTGCGGCGAGTCGATCACCTCGGGGATCTCGTCCTCGGGGAGGGCCGCCGAGAAGTGGCGCACCGTCTCGTTGCCGAGAGCGTCCCAGTAGGAGACCGCGACGCGCTCCGCGTGGAAGCCCCGGTCCTGCTCGCCCATGGGTCCTGCGCCGACGCGCGAACCGCGGATTGCACTGCCGCCTGATGCCATTGCGAGTACCCCTATGCTCCGGTGGTGAACTTGGTGATGAGTCCGAGCACCACGATGCAGGCCAGCCAGACGACGCCCAGGATCACGGTGATGCGGTTCAGGTTGCGCTCGGCGACGCCCGACGCGCCGAGGTTGGAGGTGACTCCGCCCCCGAACATGTCGGACAGTCCGCCGCCGCGCCCCTTGTGGAGCAGGATCAGCATGGTGAGCAGGAGGCTCGTGATGCCCAGGATGACCTGGAGCACGACCTGGAGGATGTCCACGCGGTACCTTTCGAAGTTCTGGCGCGTTGCGCGCCCCGACGAGTATAACGGCGCCTGCGAATCCGCGAGGAATGCGTCGTCCCGTGTTCGGGGCGATGTATACGAGTGTCCGTCGAGGGGGCGGAGCGGGTGGCCTCGTCAAGGTGCCCTCGACAACCTCTCCAGTCGCTTGACCGCGAGCCTGTGATCCACGTACTTTCGGATCGATCGAGCCGAACGCGACACGCTCTCGGAGGGCACCCCCCGAGGAGCCGACGGCACCGGACCGGCCAACGCGTGATGCCGGTGTGGGATCTCCGAGGCGAACAGGCAATCCGCGTCCCAGCGGATCGACGTAGCCGAACGCATCCCGCTCTCGGAACCGCGCCCCGTCGCGAAGCCGACCGCGCCACGCCCCGCAGGGAGCGGCGTGGACGACGAAAGGGCGGGCCCGATGGGCCCGCCCTCTCGTCGCAGCAGCTCAGACCCCGACGTGGTTCCGGAATCGCGCGATCGCCGCGAACTCGTCGACCTGGAGGCTGGCGCCTCCGACGAGTGCTCCGTCGACGTCGGGCTCGCGCATGAAGCCGGCGATGTTGCCGGACTTGACGGAGCCGCCGTAGAGGATGCGGGTCTTCGCGGCGGTGTCGGCGCCGAGGACGTCGGCGACGACTCCGCGGAGCGCCTTGCAGACCTGCTGGGCCTGCTCGGGCGTCGCGGCCTGTCCGGAGCCGATGGCCCAGACCGGCTCATAGGCGACGACGAGGTCGGCGTCCGCGGGGAGGCCGGTGAGGGCCTCCTTCAGCTGGGCGACCGGCACGGCCGACGGGCCGTGCTTCTCGAGGTCCTCCGCGGTCTCGCCGACGCAGATGATCGGAGCGACGCCGTGCTGGAGGGCCGCAGCCGACTTGGCGGCGATGTCCGCGTCCGTCTCGCCGTGGAGCGTGCGACGCTCCGAGTGGCCGACGATCACGTAGTCGCAGTCGAGCTGCTTCAAGAACTGGCCCGAGATCTCACCGGTGTAGGCGCCGCTGTCGAACTTCGAGACGTCCTGCGCGCCGTACTTGAGCGGCAGCTTGTCCGAGTCGACGAGGATCTGCACGGGCCGGAGGTCCGTGAAGGGCGGGAACACCGCGACCTCGACGCCGTCGAAGTCGTGATCGGCGTCCTTGAGGCTCCATGCCAGCTTCTGCACGAAGGCGATGGCCTGGAGGTGGTCCAGGTTCATCTTCCAGTTGCCGGCGATGAGCGGGGTGCGGGCGGCGGTGTCTACCATCCGAGGACCTCCAGTCCGGGGAGGCGCTTGCCCTCGAGGAATTCGAGGCTCGCTCCGCCTCCCGTCGAGATGTGGCCGAACTGGTCGTCGCGGAACCCGAGGGCGCGGACGGCCGCGGCGGAGTCGCCTCCGCCGACGACGCTGAGACCGTCGACCTCGGTGAGCGCCTGCGCGACGGTCTTGGTGCCCGCCGCGAACGGCTCGAGCTCGAAGACGCCCATGGGGCCGTTCCAGAACACCGTCCTGGACGCCGCGATGATCTCGGCGAAGTGCGTGGCGGTGTCCGGTCCGATGTCCAGGCCGAGGCCCTTCTCACCGAAGGGCGTGCCCTCGATCGCGTCGGCCGAGGCGACCTGGTGCTCGGCGTCGGGGCCGAACTCCGACGCCACGACGACGTCCGTCGGCAGGACGATCTCCACACCCAGCTCCTTCGCCTTCGCGAGGTAGCCGAGCACGGTGTCGACCTGGTCGGCCTCCAGCAGGCTGGCGCCGACCTCGTGGCCCTGGGCCTTGAGGAAGGTGAAGAGCATTCCGCCGCCGATGAGGATCGAGTCGACCTTCGGCAGCAGGTGCTCGATCACGCCGAGCTTGTCCGAGACCTTGGAGCCGCCGAGGACGACCGCGTAGGGGCGCTCGGGCTTCTCGGTGAGCCGCTCCAGCACCTCGAGCTCGGCCGCGATCAGCGTGCCGGCGGCGCTGGGGAGAAGCTCGGCGAGCTCGTAGACGCTCGCCTGCTTGCGGTGCACGACGCCGAACCCGTCCGAGACGAAGGCGTCACCGTAGGCGGCCAGCTTCTCGGCGAAGGTGCGGCGCTCGGCCTCGTCCTTGCTCGTCTCGCCGGCGTTGAACCGGAGGTTCTCGAGGACGACGACCTGGCCGTCCTCGAGGGCGTCGACAGCGGCCGAGGCCGCCTCCCCGACGGTGTCCTCGGCGAAGGCCACCGGAGCGTCGAGCAGCTCGCCGAGGCGGGCGGCGACGGGAGCGAGGCTGTACTTCGCCTCGGGCTTCCCCTCGGGGCGCCCGAGGTGGCTCACGACCACGACTCGGGCGCCCTCGGAGACCAGACGCTGGAGCGTGGGCACCGACGCGCGCACGCGACCGTCGTCCGTGATCATTCCGTCCTTCAGGGGGACGTTCAGATCGCAGCGGACGACGACGCGCTTGCCTGCGAGGGAGCCCAGTGAGTCCAGAGTGCGGAGCGTCACTGCGCGCAGCCCTTAGAGCTTGCCGGCGACGAACTCGGTGACGTCGACGAGGCGGTTGGAGTAGCCCCACTCGTTGTCGTACCAGGAGGCGACCTTGACCTGGCTGCCGATGACCTTCGTGAGGCCCGCGTCGAAGATCGACGAGTGCGGGTCGGTCACGATGTCGCTCGAGACGATCGGGTCCTCGGTGTACTTGAGGATGCCCTTGAGGTCTCCCTCGGAGGCCGCCTTGTACGCCGCGTTGATCTCCTCGACGGTGGCGGGCTTGGTCAGCTCGACGGTGAGGTCGGTGATCGAGCCGGTCGGGACCGGGACGCGGAGGGCGTAGCCGTCGAGCTTGCCGACGAGCTCCGGGATGACCAGGCCGAGCGCCTTGGCGGCACCGGTCGAGGTCGGGATGATGTTGACGGCGGCGGCGCGGGCGCGACGCAGGTCGCTGTGCGGGCCGTCCTGGAGGTTCTGGTCGGCGGTGTACGCGTGGACCGTGGTCATCAGGCCGCGCTCGATGCCGAAGTTGTCGAGCAGCACCTTGGCGAGCGGCGCGAGGCAGTTCGTGGTGCAGGACGCGTTCGAGATGATGTCGTGCGTCGCGGGGTCGTAGGTGTTCTCGTTCACGCCGAGGACCAGGGTCGCGACGTCGCTGCCGGTGGCGGGAGCGGAGACGATGACCTTCTTGGCACCCGCGGTGATGTGCTTGCGCGCGTCCTCCGACTTGGTGAAGCGGCCGGTCGACTCGATGACGACGTCGACTCCCAGCTCGCCCCAGGGGAGGTTCGCGGGGTCGCGCTCTTCGAGGACGATGATCGGCTTGCCGTTGACGACGATGCGGTCGCCGTCGAGCTCGACGGTCGCGTCGAGGCGGCCCGTGATGGAGTCGTACTTCAGGAGGTGCGCGAGGGCCTTGTTGTCGGTGAGGTCGTTGACCGCGACGATCTCGAGGTCGCTGCCCTTGGCGAGGGCTGCACGGAAGAAGTTACGGCCGATACGGCCGAAGCCGTTGATGCCGATCTTGACGGACACAGATATCTCCTGGTGAGGAAAGGCACCTCGACGGTGCAGTGGAGGGGTGGAAGCCGACGACAGGGCGTCCCGGACGCGGGGCCCGGGACGCCGAGATCGCTACGACAGTAGCAGCAGGCCCGAAGTCTTCTCGCGGGCCTTCTCGAAGCGCGCGGAGACGTCGGCCCAGTTCACGATGTTCCAGAACGCCTTGACGTAGTCGGCCTTCACGTTGACGTAGTCGAGGTAGAAGGCGTGCTCCCACATGTCGAGGAGGAGGACCGGGACGGTCGCCGCGGCGAGGTTGCCCTGGTGGTCGTAGAGCTGCTCGATGATGAGCTTCTCGCCGAGCGAGTCCCAGGCGAGGATCGACCAGCCGGAGCCCTGGATGCCGAGGGCCGAGGCGGTGAAGTGGGCGCGGAACTTGTCGAACGACCCGAAGTTGTCGTCGATGGCCGCGGCGAGCTCGCCGACGGGCTTGTCGCCGCCGTCCGGCGAGAGGTTGTTCCAGAACACGGTGTGGTTCACGTGACCGGCGAGGTTGAAGGCGAGGTCCTTCTGGAACTTGTTCACGTTCGCGAGGTTCTCGCTGTCGCGAGCCTCCTGCAGCGAGGCGAGGGCGGTGTTCGCCCCGGCCACGTACGTCGCGTGGTGCTTGTCGTGGTGGAGCTCCATGATCCGCCCACTGATGTTCGGCTCGAGGGCCGAGTAGTCGTAGGGCAGTTCGGCGAGCGTGTAGTCAGCCATGTGCGATCTCCTGTTCGTGGTCGTCGCTCCCGTGCGACCCGCCGGCGTCTCGGCGTCCTCCGCGAGGCGGAGGAGGAGGGCCGGGAGTGTCCTGAGCGACCCGATCAGTCTAGCGAGGGGGCCCCTCCGCGTTCGGAGGGCTTGCGTTGTTCGACCAGGAGACACTCAGCGTTCGCCGGGCGGGGCGCGCCGTGCGGCCGGGCCTACAGGTCCTGCAGCTCTGCCGGGAGGTTCGCGTCGGTGCCCGGGATGTCGAGGTCGGACGCGCGCTTGTCGGCCATCGCGAGGAGGCGGCGGATGCGGCCGGCGACGGCGTCCTTCGTCATCGGCGGATCGGCGTGGTGGCCGAGCTCGTCGAGGCTCGCGTCGCGGTGCGCGAGGCGCAGGCGCCCGGCGTAGCGGAGGTGCTCCGGGATGTCGTCGCCCAGGATCTCCATCGCGCGCTCGACGCGGGCGCACGCCGCGACGGCGGCCTGGGCGGAGCGGCGGAGGTTCGCGTCGTCGAAGTTGACGAGGCGGTTCGCGGTCGCCCGCACCTCGCGGCGCTGGCGCAGCTCCTCCCAGCTCGCGACGGTCGCGGTCGCGCCCATCAGGGTGAGCATCGCGCTGATGCTCTCGCCGTCGCGGATGACGACCCGGTGGACGCCGCGCACCTCGCGGGACTTGGCCTGGACTCCCAGGCGTCCGGCGGCTCCGACGATCGCCATGGCCGCCTCGTTGCCGGGGCAGATGATCTCGAGCGCCGCGGAGCGGCCCGGGTCGGTCAGCGAGCCCTGGGCGAGGAAGGCGCCGCGCCACAGGGCGGCGAGCTCCTCGCGGGAGCCGGTCGTGAGGCGGTTGGGCAGGCCGCGGACGGGCCGGCCCCGCTGGTCGAGGAGGCCGGTCTGCCGGGCGAGGGTGTCCCCGCCCTCGACGACGCGCACCAGCCAGCTCGTGGTCCTCCGGGATCCGCCGGCCGAGACGATGCTGCCCTCGCTGCGGACGCCGTACAGCTCGGCGAGGTCGCGGCGCACGCGGGTCGCGAGCGGGGCGGAGTCGAGCTCGACCTCGACCGCGAGGCGGTTGGAGATGATGTGCAGTCCTCCGGAGAAGCGGAGGATGGTCGCCAGTTCGGCGGCACGGACGGTGTTCTTGCGCGAGACGATCGCGACCAGTTCGCCCTTGACGTCTGCGGTGAGGGCCACGGAGTCTTCCTTACGTCGGGTGCGCGGCTGAGCGCGCGGGGATCATTCTCGGCCGAGGTCGCGGTGCGCCACGTTGACGGCGACGCCCGGCAGCTCGGCCAGACGGGCCGCGACACGGCCCGCGACCGCGACGGAGCGGTGCTTGCCTCCCGTGCAGCCGATCGCGATGGTCGCGTGGCGCTTGTTCTCGCGCTGGTAGCCGTCGAGCACGGGGCGCAGGGCCCGGGAGTAGGAGTCGATGAACTCCTCGGCGCCCTGCTGGGCCAGCACGTAGTCTCTCACCTCTTCGTCGAGACCCGTGTGCGGACGCAGCTCCGGGATCCAGTACGGGTTCGGCAGGAACCGCGCGTCGGCCACCATGTCGGCGTCCGTCGGCAGCCCGTACTTGAAGCCGAAGCTCATCACCGTGACCTGGAGGCCCGCGCGGCCGGCCTCGGCGAAGCGCTCGGTGATGCTGGTGGCCAGCTGGTGGATGTTGAGGTCCGAGGTGTCGATGACGATGTCGGCCGACTCCCGCAGCTGAGCGAGGCGCGTCCGCTCGGCGGAGATGCCGTCGAGGAGGGTCCCCCGGCCCTGCAGCGGGTGCGGACGGCGCACCTGCTCGAAGCGGCGGACGAGCGCGGCGTCGGTGGCCTCGAGGAACACCACTCGGAGGTCGACCCCGGCGCGCAGCTCGCGGACGATGTCGCCGAGGTCCTCGAAGAAGTCGCGTCCGCGGACGTCGACGACCGCCGCGATCTTCGGCAGCGTGTCCCCCGCACGCTGCGCCAGGTCGACCAGCGGGCGCAGCATCTGCGGCGGCAGGTTGTCGACGACGTACCAGCCGAGGTCCTCCAGCGCGTTCGCGGCCGTGGACCGGCCGGCTCCGGACATCCCCGTGACGATCAGCACGTCCTGCTGCTCGCTCTCCGTGCTCATGCGCTCTCCGTGCTCGTGTCTGCTCGTGTCCTCGGTGCCGGGCACCGGCCGCTCTCCCCCGGAGCGCGGGCCTCCAGCCTAGGGCGTGCCCCCGACGGCGGACCCGTCCGGATGCAGGTGCGCGTGGATCGCGCCCGCCAGCGTCGGGCCGATGCCCTTGACCTCGGCGATCTCGGCCTCGCCCGCCTCGCGGAGCCGGGCGACGGATCCGAAGTGCTTCAGCAGGTCGCGGACGCGCGTGCCTCCGAGCCCGGGCACCTCGGCCAGCTGCGACGAGATGTCGCGCTTGCGACGCGTCCTCTGGTGGGTGATCGCGAAGCGGTGCGCCTCGTCGCGGATGCGCTGGAAGAGGAAGAGCGCATCGCTGTTGCGCGGCAGGATGACGGGGAAGTCGGAGTCCGGCAGCCAGATCTCCTCGAGGCGCTTGGCGATCCCGCAGAGGGTGATGCCCGTCACCCCGGACTCGTCGAGCGCGCGCTGCGCCGCCGCGACCTGCGGCTGGCCGCCGTCGACGATCAGCAGCTGCGGGGGGTACGAGAACTTGCGCCGCTTGGCCTCGCCGGTCTCGGGGTCGACCGCCGCGGGCTCGACCGGCTCGCGGAGGTAGGCGAGGCGGCGGGTGAGCACCTGGTGCAGCGACTCGGTGTCGTCCGTCGACTCCGCGATGGAGAACCGCCGGTACTGGTCCTTCCGCGCGAGCCCGTCCTCGAAGACCACCATCGAGGCGACGATGTTGGTGCCGCTGAGGTGGGAGACGTCGTAGCACTCCATCCGGAGCGGCGCCTCGCTCATGCCGAGGGCGTCGCGGATGTCCTCCAGAGCCTGCGTCCGAGCGGTGAAGTCGGCGGAGCGGCGGGTCTTGTAGAGCATCAGCGAGTGCTTCGCGTTCTGCGTCGCCGTCTCGAGGAGGGCGGCCTTGTCTCCGCGCTGGGCCGCTCGGAGGCGCACGTTCGTGCCGCGCAGTCCGCTCAGCCACTCCTCGAGCGCCTCGGTGTCCTCGGGCAGCTCCGGCACGACGACCTCCCGGGGCGGGACGTCGCCGGTCTCGTAGGCGGCCTGGAGGGCCGTGTCGACGAGCTCCGCCGTGCTCATGTCGAGCTCCTTGTCGACGACCCAGCCCCGCTCGCCGCGGATGCGCCCGCCGCGGACCCGGAACTGCTGCACGGAGGCGGCGAGCTCGTCGTGGACGATCGCGTAGAGGTCGACGTCCACGTTGTCCTTGAGCACGACCGCGCTCTTGGCGAGGACCGCGTCGAGGGCGGCGGCCTGATCGCGAAGCTTGCCGGCGCGCTCGTACTCCATCGCCGCGGCGGCCTCGCGCATCTCCTTCTCGAGCTCGCCGATCATCCGGCGGTCGTGGCTGCCCATGAAGGCGACGAAGCGGTCGACCATCTCGCGGTGCTCGGCGAAGGTGACGCGGTGGGAGCAGGGCCCGCCGCAGCGGCCGATCTGCGACGCGAAGCAGGGCTTGCCGCTCTGCATGGCGCGCTTGTAGTTGGAGTCGTTGCAGGTCCTGATCGGGAACGCCTTGATCATCAGGTCGATCGTCTCGTGGATCGCCCAGATCTTGGGGTAGGGCCCGAAGTAGCGGGCCTTCCTGATCTTGGCGTTCCGCGTGACCATCACCCGCGGGGCCTCGTCGCCGAGCGTCACCGCCATGTAGGGGTAGGACTTGTCGTCGCGGAACTTGACGTTGAAGGGGGGATCGAACTCGTTGATCCAGGTGAACTCGAGCTGCAGGGCCTCGACGTCGGTGCCGACGACGGTCCACTCGACGCCGGAGGCCGAGGTGACCATCCGCCGGGTGCGCTCGTGCAGGCTCGGCAGCGGGGCGAAGTAGTTGCTCAGCCGCGCGCGGAGGTTCTTGGCCTTGCCCACGTAGAGCACCCGCCCCCGGGCGTCCGTGAAGCGGTACACGCCCGGGAGGGTCGGGATCTCACCCGGCTTCGGCCGGAAGTCGACTGTCTGCGCCATGCCTCTCGCTCGCGTCAGCCGAGGATCTCGGCGAGGAACATGCCGGTGTGGCTGCCCTCGACCTTCGCCACGTGCTCGGGGGTGCCCACCGCGACCACCTGTCCGCCGCCGGCGCCGCCCTCGGGACCCATGTCGATCAGCCAGTCGGCCGACTTGATGACGTCGAGGTTGTGCTCGATGGTGATCACCGTGTTGCCCTTGTCGACCAGGCCGTTGAGGACGAGGAGGAGCTTGCGGACGTCCTCGAAGTGCAGGCCCGTCGTCGGCTCGTCGAGCACGTAGACGCTGCGGCCGTTGGAGCGGCGCTGGAGCTCGGTGGCCAGCTTGACGCGCTGCGCCTCGCCGCCGGAGAGCGTGGTCGCGCTCTGCCCGAGGCGGACGTAGCCGAGGCCCACCTCCACCAGCGTGCGGAGGAAGCGGTGGATCGCCGTGATCGGCTCGAAGAAGTCGGCCGCCTCGGCGATCGGCATGTCGAGCACCTCGGCGATGTTCTTGCCCTTGTAGTGCACGGTCAGGGTGTCGCGGTTGTAGCGCGCTCCCCCGCAGACCTCGCACGCCACGTAGACGTCGGGCAGGAAGTTCATCTCGATCTTGATGGTGCCGTCGCCCGAGCAGGCCTCGCAGCGGCCGCCCTTGACGTTGAAGCTGAAGCGGCCGGGCAGGTACCCCCGCGCCTTCGCCTCGGTGGTCTCGGCGAAGAGGTTGCGGATGCGGTCGAACACGCCCGTGTAGGTGGCGGGGTTCGAGCGCGGCGTGCGGCCGATCGGGTTCTGGTCGACGTGCACGACCTTGTCGAGGTTCTCGAGGCCGGTGACGCGCGTGTGCTTGCCCGGCACCTTGCGGGCGCCGTTGAGCTGGTTGGCGAGCACGCGGTAGAGGATGTCGTTCACGAGGGTGCTCTTGCCGGAGCCGGAGACCCCGGTGACCGCGACGAACGTGCCGAGCGGGAACTCCGCGTCGACCTTGCGGAGGTTGTTGGCGTTCGCCCCGACGACCTTGATCATCCGCTTGCGGTCGATCTTCCGCCGCTTCTTCGGGACCTCGATCGCCTTGCGGCCCGAGACGTAGTCGCCGGTCAGCGAGTGGGTGTTCTCGAGCAGCGACTCGTAGGAGCCGGAGTGCACGACCTTGCCGCCGTTGACCCCGGCGCCCGGGCCGATGTCGACGATCCAGTCGGCGGTTCGGATGGTGTCCTCGTCGTGCTCGACCACGATCAGCGTGTTGCCCAGGTCGCGCAGCTTGATGAGGGTGTCGATCAGGCGGCGGTTGTCGCGCTGGTGCAGGCCGATGCTCGGCTCGTCGAGCACGTAGAGCACGCCGGTCAGCCCGGAGCCGATCTGGGTCGCCAGGCGGATGCGCTGCGCCTCGCCGCCCGACAGGGAGGCGGCGGCGCGCGAGAGGTTGAGGTAGTTGAGCCCGACCTCGATGAGGAAGTCGATGCGCGCGCGGATCTCGCGCAGCACCTGCGCGGCGATGTGCGCCTCGCGGTCGGTCAGCTCGAGCCGGCTCATGAAGTCCTGGGCGTCGCCGAGGCTGAGGTCGGCCACGTCCGCGATGCTCGCCCCGTGCACGAGCACGGCGAGCACCTCCGGCTTCAGGCGGGAGCCCTTGCACACGGGGCAGGGCACCTCGCGGAGGAACTCGGACCAGCGGGTGCGCTGGACGTCGGTCTCGGCCTGGACGAACTGGCGCTCGATGTAGGGCACGACGCCCTCGAAGCCCGAGGTGTAGCTCATCTCGCGGCCGTAGCGGTTCTTCCACTTGACCTTGACCTCGAAGTTGTCGCCGTGGAGGACGGCCTGCTGCACCTCGGTGCTGAGGCGCTTCCACGGGGTGGTGAGCGTGAAGCCGAGGTCGCGGGAGAGACCGTCGAGCAGCTTCTCGTAGTACTGGAACAAGCCCTTGCCCTGGGTGGTCCAGGGGATGATGACGCCCTCGGCGATGCTCAGGTCGGGGTCGCCGAGCAGCAGCTCGTCGTCGACCGACATGCGCGTGCCGAGGCCCGAGCACTCCGGGCAGGCGCCGAAGGGCGCGTTGAAGGAGAAGGTCCGCGGCTCGATCTCGGTCAGCGAGATCGGGTGGTTGTTGGGGCAGGACAGCTTCTCGGAGTAGGTGGTCCAGGCGCCGTCGCCCTCGCCGTCGACGTAGTTGATCTGCACGATGCCGTCGGTGAGCCGCAGGGCCGTCTCGAGCGAGTCGGTGAGGCGCCCGAGGATGTCGGGGCCGGCCACGAGCCGGTCGACCACGACGGAGATGTCGTGCTTGTACTGCTTCTTGAGCACCGGCGGCTCGCTCAGCTGGACGAGCTTCCCGTCCACCATGGCGCGGGAGTAGCCGCCCGCGGTCAGCTCCTTGAAGAGGTCGACGAACTCGCCCTTCTTCTGCGAGACGACGGGGCTGAGGATCTGGTAGCGGGTACCGGTCTCGAGCTCCATCAGCTGGTCGGCGATCTGCTGCACGGTCTGCGCGGAGATCCGCTCGCTGCAGATGGGGCAGTGCGGGACGCCGATGCGCGCCCAGAGCAGACGCATGTAGTCGAAGATCTCGGTGATCGTGCCGACGGTGGAGCGCGGGTTGCGGTTCGTCGACTTCTGGTCGATCGAGACCGCGGGGCTGAGGCCCTCGATGAAGTCGACGTCCGGCCGGTCCACCTGCCCGAGGAACTGGCGGGCGTACGCGGAGAGGGACTCGACGTAGCGCCGCTGGCCCTCCGCGAAGATCGTGTCGAAGGCCAGGGAGGACTTGCCCGAGCCCGAGAGACCGGTGAACACCACCATCGAGTCGCGCGGGATCTCGAGGTCGACGTTCTGCAGGTTGTGCACCCGCGCGCCGCTCACCACCAGCTTCGAGGACGACTCGTCGAGCGAGGAGACGAAGCGGTGGAAGGAGGGAGAGGGGGTGGAGGAGGGGTCCGTAACGGCGTTCAGGATCGACACTCCGAAAGTGTATGCGGAGCCACCGACATCGCCCGTGGCGTTCGCTGGGCGCTGATCCGCGGGCCCCTCCCCTTGCGGATCAGCGCCTCCGATCAGGACAGGTGCCCGGCCTTCTCCATCTGGCGGAGCTCGCGCTTGAGCTCCTGGACCTCGTCCCGCAGCCGGGCCGCGAGCTCGAACTTGAGCTCGCCCGCCGCCTGGAGCATCTGCCCGTTGAGGTCGGAGATGATCGCCTCGAGGTCGTTGCCGCCGTTCGCGGCGAGACCCTGACGGCGCAGGTTCGGCGTCGGGCTCTTCTTCTTGGCGTCGCGCCCGGCGAGCAGCTTGGCGGTGTCGGCCCCCTCGCGGGCGAGGGCGTCGGTGATGTCGGCGATCTTCTTCCGCAGCGGCGTCGGGTCGATGCCGTGGTCGAGGTTGTAGGCGACCTGCTTCTCGCGTCGGCGGTCGGTCTCGTCGATCGCGAGCCGCATCGAGTCCGTCACCTTGTCGGCGTACATGTGGACCTCGCCCGAGACGTTGCGCGCCGCACGGCCGATCGTCTGGATCAGCGACGTGGACGAGCGGAGGAAGCCCTCCTTGTCGGCGTCGAGGATCGCCACGAGCGAGACCTCCGGCAGGTCGAGCCCCTCGCGCAGCAGATTGATGCCGACCAGGACGTCGTACACGCCCGCCCGCAGCTCCGAGAGGAGCTCGACGCGGCGCAGGGTATCGACATCGGAGTGCAGGTAGCGGACGCGGACGCCGGCCTCCGTGAGGAAGTCGGTGAGCTCCTCGGCCATGCGCTTCGTCAGCGTCGTGACGAGCACGCGCTCGTCGCGCTCGGTGCGGCGCTTGATCTCCTCGAGCAGGTCGTCGATCTGACCCTTCGTCGGCTTGACGACGATCTCGGGGTCGATCAGGCCGGTCGGGCGGATGATCTGCTCGACGATGCCGTCGGCGATGCCCATCTCGTAGCGGCCCGGGGTCGCCGAGAGGTAGACGGTCTGACCGACGCGCGACTTGAACTCCTCCCACTTCAGGGGCCGGTTGTCCATCGCCGAGGGCAGGCGGAAGCCGTGCTCTACCAGCGTGCGCTTGCGGGACGCGTCGCCCTCGTACATCGCACCGATCTGCGGCACCGTCACGTGCGACTCGTCGATCACGACGAGGAAGTCGTCCGGGAAGTAGTCGAGCAGGCAGTGCGGGGCCTCGCCCGACTCGCGGCCGTCGATGTGGCGGGAGTAGTTCTCGATGCCGGAGCAGAATCCGATCTGCTGCATCATCTCGAGATCGAAGGTCGTGCGCATCCGCAGGCGCTGCGCCTCGAGGAGCTTGTTCTGCTTCTCGAGGTCGGCCAGGCGCACCTCGAGCTCCTGCTGGATGGTGTCGATCGCACGGTGCATGACGTCCTGGCTGGCGACGTAGTGCGAGCCGGGGAAGACCGACACGGAGTCGAGCTTCCGGACGATGTCGCCGGTGAGCGGGTGGAGCGTGTAGAGCGCCTCGATCTCGTCGCCGAACATCTCGATCCGGATCGCGAGCTCCTCGTACATCGGGATGATCTCGATCGTGTCGCCCCGCACCCGGAA
Source organism: Rathayibacter sp. AY1F3 (assembly GCF_002931975.1). Taxonomy (NCBI): domain Bacteria; kingdom Bacillati; phylum Actinomycetota; class Actinomycetes; order Micrococcales; family Microbacteriaceae; genus Rathayibacter; species Rathayibacter sp. AY1F3. The sequence continues at coordinate 32,632 of NZ_PSVF01000011.1, forward strand.
GGTGCCGCGGGCGAAGTCGACGTCGTTGCGCGCGTACTGCATCGACACGAACTTGCGGATGAGGCGGTCCCGGTCGACCCGCTGGCCGACCTGGAGCGCCACCATCGCCTCCAGGTACTGCTCGGGCTGGCCGAGGCCGTAGATGCACGAGACGGTCGACACCACGATCACGTCGCGGCGGCTCAGGAGCGAGTTCGTGGTGGAGTGGCGCAGCCGCTCGACCTCGGCGTTGACCGAGCTGTCCTTCTCGATGAAGGTGTCGGTCTGCGGGACGTAGGCCTCGGGCTGGTAGTAGTCGTAGTACGAGACGAAGTACTCGACGGCGTTGTTGGGGAACAGCTCGCGGAACTCGTTGGCGAGCTGCGCGGCGAGGGTCTTGTTGTGCGCGAGCACGAGCGTGGGGCGCTGCACGGCCTCGACGAGCCAGGCCGTGGTCGCGGACTTGCCGGTTCCGGTGGCACCCAGCAGGACGACATCGGTCTCGCCGGCGTTGATGCGGGCGCTCAGATCGGCGATCGCGCCGGGCTGGTCACCGCTCGGCTTGTACTCGCTGATGACCTCGAACGGGTGCACGGCACGGGTTGGCTCCATGGTTCGAAGCGTAGCCGCGACCACCGACACCGGACGGCGCGTGCGCTGGCGGCGAACGGGGGTGCGCTCTCCGGCCGGGCCGCTCGGCCACGAGGGCGGGTGTCCGGGACGGACCGTCAGCGGGCGAGACGCTCCCACAGCGCGTCGGTTCGAGCGAGCGTCTCCTCCAGCGTGCCGGAGGAGTCGATCACGACGTCGGCGAGGGCGAGGCGCTCCTCGTCGCTCGCCTGCGACGAGATCCGCGCACGAGCCTCCTCCTCGGTCAATCCCCGGAGGGCGACGAGACGCTCGATGCGGAGGTGCTGCGGCGCGTGCACGACGACCACCTCGTCGAACTCCCCCGCTCCACGGCCCTCGGCGAGGAGGGGGACGTCGTAGACGACCACCGCGGCCGGGTCCGCCTCGGCCGCCTCCGCGAACAGCTGCTGCGAACGGAGGGTCACCGCCGGATGGGTGATCGCATTGAGGTCGGCGCGGGCCGCCGCGTCCGAGAAGACGATCGCGCCGAGCGCCGGGCGGTCGAGCGCGCCGTCCGCGCGGATCACGGACGGGCCGAAGCGCTCGGCGATCGCCGCCAGCGCCGGCTCCCCCGGCTCGACGACCTCGCGCGCGAGGACGTCGGCGTCGACCACCACCGCTCCGTGCTCGGCGAGACGGCGGGCGACGGTGGACTTGCCCGAGGCGATGCCTCCGGTGAGGGCGACGAGATGCACCCGGCCACCCTACCCAGCGCCGTCGCCCGGAACGCCGAACGGCCGGCCCCCGAGGGGACCGGCCGTTCGATGCGATGTGCTCGCGATCAGTTGTTCGAGGACAGCTTCTCGCGGAGCGCGGCGAGCGACTCGTCGTCGGCGAGGGTGCCGCCGGTGGTCGACTCGCTGGTGAAGCCGGCGCCGACCGAGACGCCCTCGGAGACGGTGGCCGCCTCCTCCTGCGACTTGGCGACCTGGGCCTTGTGGGCCTCCCAGCGCGCCTGAGCAGCGGCGTACTCCAGCTCCCAGGCCTCGCGCTGCGACTCGAAGCCCTCGCGCCACTCGTTGGTCTCGGGGTCGAAGCCCTCGGGGTACTTGTAGTTCCCCTGGTCGTCGTACTCCGTGGCCATGCCGTAGAGCGCCGGGTCGAACTCGGTGCCCTCGGGGTCGACGTTCTCGTTCGCCTGCTTGAGCGAGAGGGAGATGCGGCGACGGTCGAGGTCGATGTCGATGACCTTGACGAACACCTCTTCGCCGACCGACACGACCTGCTCGGCGAGCTCGACGTGCTTGCCCGACAGCTCGGAGATGTGGACGAGGCCCTCGATGCCGTCCGCGACGCGGACGAAGGCACCGAACGGGACCAGCTTCGTGACCTTGCCCGGCGCGACCTGTCCGATCGCGTGGGTGCGGGCGAAGACCTGCCACGGGTCCTCCTGGGTCGCCTTGAGCGAGAGCGACACGCGCTCGCGGTCGAGGTCGACCTCGAGGATCTCGACGGTGACCTCCTGGCCCACCTCGACGACCTCGGAGGCGTGCTCGATGTGCTTCCAGGAGAGCTCGGAGACGTGGACGAGACCGTCGACGCCGCCGAGGTCGACGAACGCGCCGAAGTTGACGATCGACGACACGACGCCCTTGCGGACCTGACCCTTGTGCAGGTTGTTCAGGAACGTGGTGCGGCTCTCGGACTGGGTCTGCTCGAGGAGCGCGCGACGCGACAGGACCACGTTGTTGCGGTTCTTGTCGAGCTCGAGGATCTTCGCCTCGATCTCCTGGCCGAGGTACGGCGTGAGGTCGCGGACGCGGCGCAGCTCGATGAGCGAGGCCGGGAGGAAGCCGCGGAGGCCGATGTCGACGATGAGACCGCCCTTGACGACCTCGATGACCGAGCCGGTGACGACGCCGTCCGACTCCTTGATCTTCTCGACGTCGCCCCACGCGCGCTCGTACTGCGCACGCTTCTTGGACAGGATCAGGCGACCCTCCTTGTCCTCCTTCTGGAGGACGAGGGCCTCGACGCTGTCGCCCACGTTGACGACCTCGGAGGGGTCGACGTCGTGCTTGATGGAGAGCTCGCGCGAGGGGATGACGCCCTCGGTCTTGTAGCCGACGTCGAGGAGGACCTCGTCGCGGTCGATCTTCACGACGGTGCCTTCGATGAGGTCTCCGTCGTTGAAGAACTTCAGAGTCTTTTCGACCGCGGCAAGAAAGTCTTCAGCAGACCCGATGTCGTTGATCGCGACCTGCTTGGTTGCCTTGTCGGTCGTTGCGGTTGTCATTAAGGGATGCTCCAGGATGGATGGGTCTCGGGCGGCGGCCGCCTGCGGGCCTCGCGGCTCGGCGGAGTGGTGACCACTGCGGTGGTGAGGGATGTGCCTCCGGCCCGGGAGCCGCGCTCGGCCGGCCGGAGGACCGGCCTTCCTCGCGCGCCGCGGGCACGGCGGCGCCACAGAAGTGACACCCCAGCTTAGACGCCCCGGGAGGCGCACGGCAATCTCGCCGCGCCCGTCCAGGCGCGGGTTCCGGAGTCAGCCGGCGAGGGAGGAGCGGAGGGTGTCGAGACCGACGCCGCCGAGGTCGAGCGCCCTCCGGTGGAAGGCCGCGAGCGAGAACGCGGCGCCCTCGCGCGCCTCCGCCTCGTCGCGCAGCTGCTCCCAGATCCGCTGCCCGATCTTGTAGGACGGAGCCTGCCCCGGCCAGCCGAGGTACCGGTTCACCTCGAAGCGCACGAACGCGTCGTCCATGTTCACGTTGGCCCGCATGAAGTCGAGGGCCGACTCGGCGGTCCAGACGGTGCCGGAGCCCGGCATCGGCTTCTGGAGGTGCACGCCGATGTCCAGCACGACGCGCGCCGCGCGCATCCGCTGGCCGTCGAGCATGCCCAGGCGGTCGGCCGGGTCGTCGAGGTAGCCGAAGCGCTCCATCAGCCGCTCCGCGTAGAGCGCCCAGCCCTCGGCGTGGCCGGAGGTCCCGGCGAGCTGACGGCGCCAGGTGTTGAGGCGGGCGCGGTTGTGGACGGCCTGGCCGATCTGCAGGTGATGGCCCGGGACGCCCTCGTGGTAGACCGTGGTCAGCTCCCGCCAGGTGGCGAACTCGGTGACTCCGGCCGGGACCGACCACCACATCCGCCCTGGGCGCGAGAAGTCGTCGCTCGGACCGGTGTAGTAGATGCCGCCCTCCTGGGTCGGCGCGATCCTGCACTCGAGGCGGCGCACCTCCTCCGGGATGTCGAAGGCGGTGCCGGCGAGCTCGCGGACGGAGCGGTCGCTGGTCTCCTGCATCCAGGCCTGCAGAGCGTCGACGCCGTGCAGAGTGCGGGCCGGGTCCGCCTCGAGGTGGGCGATCGCCTCGGCGACGGAGGCGCCGGGCAGGATCTCGCGCGCGATCGCCTCCTGCTCGGACGTCATGCGGGCCAGCTCCTCGATCCCCCACTCGTAGGTCTCGTCGAGGTCGACGACAGCGCCGAGGAAGCGGCGGGAGTGCAGCGCGTACAGCTCCCGACCGACGGCGTCCTGCTCGGTCGCGGCGGGGGCGAGCTCGCCCCGGAGGAACTGCGCGAGCGACCCGTAGGCGGCCGAGGCACGGCGGGCGCCGTCCTCCAGTCGCTGAGCGAGCGACGCGGGCAGGGATCCGGCGGCGGGAGCGGCCTCCGCGGCCAGCTCGGCGAAGAACCCGCGGGGAGCGGCGATCTTCCGCGCCTGCTCGGCGACGAGCTCGACCTGGCGGCGGGCGGGGACCACGCCGGTGCGGATCCCCTCGCGCAGGGTCTCCGCGTAGCCCTCGAGGGCGGCCGGCACGGCCAGCAGCCGCTCGGCGACCGCCTCCCAGTCGGCGACCTCGTCCGTCGGCATCAGGTCGAAGACGTCGCGCAGCTCCTGCGCCGGGGACGCGATCACGTTGAGGTCCCGCAGCGGCAGACCGGCGTCGTGCCCCTCCAGGGAGAGCCGGAGCTCGGCGCCGAGGTCGGCGGCCGTGACGCGGTCGACGTCGTCCACGGGGTCGGCGGCCTCGAGCTCGGCGAGGGCCGAGGCGGTCGCCGCCCGGGCGCGCTCGAGACCGGCCGGCGAGTAGTCGCCCAGGCGGCCGTTCGCGCCGCTGCGTCCGATCGCGGTGCCGAGGGTGGGGTCGAGGTCGACGAGCGTGTCGACCCAGCGCTCGGCGACGGCGTCGACGGCGGTGGGCTCGCGGGGGGTGTCGGTGCTCATGCCTCCGAGCCTAGCCAGGCGCTGCGGCCGGCTCAGTGCGCGGCGACGTCCCAGTCGGACCCGTGGCCCACCTGCACCTCGAGCGGGACGCTCAGGTCGGCGGCTCCCGCCATCCGGCTGCGGACGATGGCCTCGAGCGGCTCCTCCTCGCCGGGGGCGACGTCGAAGATGAGCTCGTCGTGCACCTGGAGGAGCATCCGCGAGCCGAGCCCCTGCTCGTCGAGGTCGGCCTGCACGCCGATCATCGCCCGCTTCATGATGTCGGCGGCCGAGCCCTGGATCGGCGAGTTGAGCGCCGCCCGCTCGGCGTTGTCGCGGAGGACGCGGTTCGCGCTCTGCAGGTCGGGGAAGGGACGCCGGCGACCGAAGATCGTCTCGGTGTAGCCGGTCTCGCGGGCCTGCTCGACGACGCTGCGGAGGTAGTCGCGCACCGCGCCGAAGCGGACGAAGTAGTCGGTCATCAGCTGCTTCGCCTCGGCGCTCGAGATGCGCAGCTGCTTCGACAGGCCGAAGGCGCTCAGGCCGTAGGCGAGGCCGTACGACATCGCCTTGACCTTGTTGCGCATGGCCGAGGTGACGTCGCCCGGATCGACGCCGAAGATCCGCGACCCGACGAAGCGGTGCAGGTCCTCGCCGGAGTGGAAGGCCTCGATCAGCCCGGCGTCGCCGGACAGGTGCGCCATGATCCGCATCTCGATCTGCGAGTAGTCGGCGGTGAGGAGGGTGCTCGCGTCCGCTCCGTGGACGAAGGCGGTGCGGATGCGGCGGCCCACCTCGCTGCGGACGGGGATGTTCTGCAGGTTCGGGTCGTTGGAGGAGATCCGGCCGGTGGCCGTGCCGGTCTGGTCGTAGCTGGTGTGGATCCGGCCGTCGGCGGTGACCGACTTCTCGAGCGTCTCGATGATCTGCTTGAGCTTGGTCGCGTCGCGGTGCTCGAGGAGCAGCCCGAGGAACGGGTGCGGGTGGGACTCCTGCAGGTCGGCGAGGGCGGAGGCGTCGGTGGTGTAGCCCGTCTTCGTGGCCCGGGTGCGCGGCATGTCGAGCTCCTCGAAGAGGACCTGCTGCAGCTGCTTGGGCGAGCCGAGGTTCATCTCGTGGCCGATCTCGGCGAACGCGCGGCTCGCGAGGTCGGCGGCCGAGACGGTCAGCTCGGCGCGGAGGCGCGCCAGCACGTCGGCGTCGATCGCGACGCCGGTGAGCTCCATCGTCGCTAGGACCTGGACGATCGGCAGCTCGATGTCGACGAGCACCGAGAGCATCCCCTCGCCCAGCCGCTCGCGCAGCGGAGCGACGAGCCGGTACGCGTACCAGGCCTCGGTGGCGGGCCCCATCGGCTCGACGGTGGGGACCAGCTGGTTCGGGTCGCCCTGCGCCATGGTCTCGTCGAGGTGCTGCGCGACCTGCGCCGCGAGCGTGGCCGGGTGCCCGGTGGGCTGCACCAGCCAGGAGGCGACGCGGGTGTCGAACGCGAGCCCCGCGACGGGGAGTCCGGCCCTCCGCAGCGCCTTGATCTGGGGCTTCGCGTCGGCGAAGTACTTGGGGGCGGGCCCGGCCAGCCACTGCTCGAGCGCGGTGTAGTCGGGCCGCTCGGCGGCCCACGGGACGAACGCCGTCTCCTTCTCGACCGCGAGGCCCACACCCTCGAGCCCGCCGGCTCCGAGCAGGACCTGCACGGCGACCGGCGCGGTGCCCTTCGCCGACACGCGGTCGAGCCAGTGCGCGAGCTCCTCGTCGACCAGGGTGCGGACGGCGGGTGCGGAGGTCGTGACCACGTCGCCCGCCAGGGCCGCGGCAGCGCCGTCGACGCCCTCCTCCGCGGCGATCGTGAGGACCCGCTCCTGCAGGGTCTTGAACTCGAGGCGGCTGAAGATCTCGCGGACCGCGTCGGGATCGATCGGACGGCGCGTCAGATCGTGCGGCCCGAGGGGGAGCTCGACGTCCGTCACCAGCCGGTTGAGGCGGCGGTTGCGGAGCGCGTTCTCCTTCTGCTCGCGCAGCTTCTCGCCGACCACACCCTTGATCTCGTCGGCGTGGGCGATGATGTCGGCGACCGTGCCGTACTGGTTGACCCACTTCGCGGCCGTCTTGGGGCCGACCTTGTCGACGCCGGGCAGGTTGTCGCTGGTCTCGCCGACGAGCGCGGCGATCTCGGGGTACTGGTGCGGCTCGACGCCGTACTTCTCGAAGACCTTGTCGCGGTCGTAGCGGGTGAGCTGCGAGACGCCCTGGGTGGAGGGGTAGAGCAGGGTGACGTCCGGGGTCACCAGCTGTATGGTGTCGCGATCGCCCGAGACGACCAGCACGCGGAAGCCGGCCTCGGCCCCCTGGCGCGCGAGCGTCGCGAGGATGTCGTCGGCCTCGAAGTCCTCCTTCGAGACGGTCCGGATGTTCATGGCGTGCAGCGCCTCCTCGAGGAGGGGGACCTGGCCCTTGAACTCGGGCGGCGTCTCGCCGCGGGTGCCCTTGTACTCCGGGTACTCGCGGGTGCGGAACGAGTAGCGGGAGATGTCGAACGCGACGCCGAGGTGGGTCGGCTTCTCGTTCTTCAGCAGCAGGATCAGCATCGAGAGGAAGCCGTGGATGGCGTTCGTGTGCTGGCCCTCGCGGGTCTGGAAGCTGTCGACCGGGAGCGCGTAGAACGCCCGGAACGCCAGGGAATGGCCGTCGACGAGCAGGAGGGTAGGCTGTTCCGGATCTGACACAGGGCCAGACTACACAGCGCCTCCGACACCGGATCGGCCCGCTCGCGCCCGCCGGTCAGGGCCGCTCCGAGGCTCCAGCGCGAGGAGCGACGTGACCGAGCCGACCCCCACCACGACCGCCTGGATCCGCCCGCCCGCGCTCGACCTGGTCGCCGGGATCGGCCGCGGCATGGGCGAGCTCGCCGAGCGGATGGGGATCCTCTGGCACGAGCTCACCCCGCAGCACTCGGTGGCCTCGATGCCCGTCGAGGGCAACCGGCAGCCGGTCGGCATCCTGCACGGCGGCGCGCACGTCGTGCTCGCCGAGTCGATGGGCTCGATCGCGGCGAACGTGCACGCCGGCGCGGGCCGCCTGGCGATGGGCATCGAGCTGAACGCGAGCCACAGCCGGTCGGTCCACTCGGGCTTCGTGATCGCCACCTGCGACGCGATCCACCTGGGCTCCACCCTCACCACCCACGAGATCGTCGTGCGCGACCAGGAGGGGCGCCGCCTCTCCACCGTGCGGATCACCAACATCATCCGAGACGCCCGCTGACGGGAGCGGACGGGTCCCCCTCGCGGGAGCGGAGGGCGACGACCACGCCCAGGACCGCGACCGCCGTCGGGACCGCCCGTGCCTGCGAGCGACGGGGGATCGACCGGTCGGCCGCGCCGCTCGGGGACCCGGCACCGCGGCGAGCGGCACTGTCAAGCGACGGCGCGCGACTGTGCCCGGTGGTGCCCGAAGGGCGACACTGAGCGGATGAGCCTTCGCCATCTCCTCAAGAGCCTCCCGTCCATGCCCTCCGAGCTGCCCTCGTTCGATGCGGAGGCGGCTCCGGCCGATCCTCTCGAGCTGTTCGCGCAGTGGCTCCAGGAGGCGAAGGACGCGGGCCAGCTCCTCCCCCACGGCGCCACGCTCTCCACCGCCTCCGACGACGGCACCGTCTCGGCGCGCGTGCTCGTGCTGCGCGAGATCGACGAGGCGGGCTGGGCGTTCTCCACCCATGCCACCAGCCCCAAGGGACGCGCCATGGAGGAGAACCCGCACGCCGCGCTGACCTTCTTCTGGCCGGTCCAGGGCCGTCAGGTCCGGGTCGAGGGCCGGGTCGAGCGCGCCTCCGCGCAGGAGTCGGCCGACGACTTCCGCCGCCGCTCCGAGGCCGCTCGCACCGCCCTGCTCGTCGGGCGCCAGAGCGAGCCGATGCGCAGCGCGCAGGACTTCGGCCTCGTCACGCTCCAGACCAGCGTCGCCGTGGGCTGCTCGCCCGCGACGCTCGACCGGGAGTGGGCCGTCTACCGCGTCGTGCCCGAGCGCATCGAGTTCTGGCAGGGCTCGACCGCGCCGGAGCAGGATCACACCCGTCTCGAGTACCGCCCGGGAACGACGGAGGCGGGCGGCTCCCCGTGGGAGCGCACCCGCCTCTGGCCCTGAGGCCGTGGGCCCTCGGGCCCGGCCTCGCGCTAGGCCTTCTTCGTGCTCAGCTGCTCGATGATCGCCTGCGCGACGTCGTGCATGGTGAGCCGGCGGTCCATGGAGGCCTTCTGGATCCAGCGGAACGCCTCGGGCTCGGTGAGCCCCATCTTCTCGTTGAGCAGGCCCTTGGCGCGGTCGACGAGCTTGCGGGTCTCGAAGCGCTCGACCATGTCGGCGACCTCGGCCTCGAGGGTGAGGATCTGGGCGTACCGCGAGAGGGCGATCTCGATCGCGGGCAGCAGGTCGTTGGGCGTGAAGGGCTTCACGACGTAGGCGAGCGCTCCGGCCTCGCTGGCGCGCTCGACGAGCTCCTTCTGGCTGAAGGCGGTGAGCAGGACGACGGGCGCGATGTGCGCCTTCGAGAGGCGCTCGGCCGCCGAGATGCCGTCGAGCTGGGGCATCTTGACGTCCATGATGACGAGATCGGGGCGCAACTCGGTGGCGAGGGCCACAGCGGTCTCGCCGTCGCCGGCCTCGCCGACGACCTCGAAGCCGTTGTCGCGGAGGATCTCCACGATGTCGAGGCGGATGAGGGATTCGTCTTCGGCGACGACGACCCGACGGGGTGCGGTCGACGAGGGTTCCTGGTCAGTCACGCCGACGAGCCTACGGTATTCTCGACGGGCTGGTGATGAGCCGGTGTGGCGGAATGGCAGACGCGGGGCACTCAAAATGCTCTGTCCGAGAGGGCTTGTGGGTTCGAGTCCCACCACCGGTACCCGCCTGGTCGCGCGGTGCGCGCCTCCGCTCGCTAGCGTCGTCGGATGAGCACCGACCCCTGGCCCCTGTTCTCGCTGGAGCTGCGCACGCCGCGGCTCGAGCTGCATCCGGTCCGCGACGCCGACCTCGGCCCTCTCGCCGAGGCAGCCCTCGCGGGCGTGCACGAGAGCGGCCGCTCGCCGTTCCCCTCCCCCTGGGCCGAGGCGCCGGCGGAGCGCCTGCCCGGCGAGCTCGCCCGCTTCCACTGGTCGCAGCGCGCGCAGACGACGCGGGAGGCGTGGCGCGTCGCGTTCGCCGTGGTCGAGGACGGCCGGGTCGTCGGCTGCCAGGACGTGGTCGCCGAGTCCTTCGCCGCCACCCGCACCCTGACCTCGGGCTCGTGGCTCACCCGCTCGGCGCAGGGCCGCGGCCTCGGGCGGGAGATGCGCGCCGCCGTCCTCCTCCTCGCCTTCGACCACCTCGGAGCCGAGGTCGCCGAGAGCGCCGCTCTCGCCTGGAACACCCGCTCGATCCGGGTCTCGGAGGCCCTCGGCTACCGGCCGAACGGGACGCACCGGATCGTCGGTCCGGACGGTGCGCCGGTCGAGGAGCTGCGGTTCCGCGTCACACCGGAGACCCTGGTGCGGCCGGAATGGACGCTGGAGGCCTCGGGGATCGACGCCGCACGAGCGGTCCTCGTCCAGGACCCGCTCGGTCCGCCCTCCCCCGTCTGATTCACCAGAACATCGTGCCCGGCGAGCCCTTGAACGGACCGACCACGCGCGAGGTGATCCAGCCGCCGTAGAAGTCGCCCGGCTGCGGCTGGACCGCCTCGCCGTCGACCGTGCAGGAGTCCATCCGGCCGGGGTAGAGGGCGACGGTGTCGACGAGGGCCTCGAAGCCGGCCATCGGCTCGGGGTACGTCCAGCCCGCCGCCTCCGCGACCGCTCCTCCTCCCCCGCGCACGGTCAGGTAGGAGGCCGCGCCCTTGAACTCGCAGATGCTGCGGCCGGGCGCGGGCTCGAGCGCCCCGGGCGCGAACGAGGACACGGGGAGGTAGTAGACGGGAGGGTGGCTCGTCTCGAGGACGCGGAGAGCGTCGCGGGTCTCGGCGACGACGACGCCGCCCAGCCGCACGACCACGTGCTCGGCGGTGGTCTCGACCCTCGGGGGTCGCGGGTAGTCCCAGACGGATTCCTGGCCCTCGGCGGGCGGCACGCGCTTCATCCCGCTCACGCTACGCGGCGGGGAGCGGTGCTCCGGCGCCTCCCAGAGGATGCCCGGGCGGACGCCGCGGCTCCGCAGATCCCCGCCGCCGGGACGCGCAAGGGCCCCGGTCGCGTAACGTCGTCCCTGCGGCGGAACCCCGAGCCCGCGCGCAGAAGGAATCCAGAGTGCCCACCGAATGCATCCACGGCCTCGACATCGCGCTCTGCGACGTCTGCACCCCGAAGAAGCTCCCCGAGCAGGTCGGCCGTGCCACCCGCGCCCCCGCGCGCGTGCCCGGGACCTCCCGTGCGGCCACCGCCCGCGCCGCCGCCCGCGGCACGGCGCGCGAGAAGCCCCTGCCGAAGGTCGACATCGCCGCGCAGCGGATCTACCACGTCACGCATCTCGACAACCTCGAGGCGATCGTCGCCGCCGGCGCGATCCTGGCGGACCAGCAGCTCCAGGAGCGCCCCGCGATCGACGTCAGCGCCGAGACCACCCGCGAGCACCGCCGTGCCGTGCAGGTGAAGGACGGCGTGAGCGTCGCCGGCTTCGTGCCCTTCTTCCTCTCCCCCGACGCCGCGCTCTGGGCCGACCTGCGCGGCGAGCGGGTCGCTCCGCACTGGTCGCCGAGCGCCCACGAGACCACCGCTTCGCAGTACGTCGTCCTGGTGGGCTCGCTCGCCTCCGCCCCGGTCCTGAGCGACGGCGACGCCTCCCACGTCCTCACGCGCTTCACCGAGGGCGACGCGCTCGTGCGCACCTTCGCGCGCCTCCTGGTCGACGAGCCGGCCCTGCGCAGCGCCGAGGCGCTCGTGCCCGAGCGCTTCCCGCTCGAGGGCGTCGCGACGGTCGGCGTGGCGTCGGTCGCCGCCCGCAACCGCGTCAAGGCTCTCTTCGAGGGCATCGACGCCTCTCCCCGCGTCGCCGTCTACCCGCCGTGGTTCCACCCGGTGGCCGAGGAGGAGTGACCCGGCGCTAGTCGGCCTCGAGGAGGTCGAGGCGGTCGGCCAGGTACCGGCGCAGCGGCATCAGTCCCTGCTCTCCCAGACCGGGCGCCCAGCGCACGAGCACCTCGGAGCCGCGCAGTGCCAGCGGCTCCTGGCCCGACTCGAGCGCTGCGGCGTCCAGTGCGAGGCGCCGCCAGCCGTAGTTGACGATCTCGCCCTCCTGGAACGGACCGTCGAAGGCGGCGCGCCGGATCTCGCGGCGCGCCTCCTGCGACTCGGACTGGTTGTTGGCGTGCAGCGGAGCGACGGCACGAGTGACCGATCCCGTCGCGAGGAGCTCGCCCTCGCGTCCGAGGAGCACCACGCCGAGGCGCCACGCGCGGGTCACCGGCGCCATCACCGGCTTGCGGCGGAAGCCGAGGATCGCGCGCGGCGTCCGCAGCTCGGCGACGGCCTGGTCGGCGATGCCGCGGGCGTCGAGCTCGGCGGAGACCTCGCGCAGGAGCGCGGCCAGATCGGCGGCGGCCTGCTCGGCCCCGGGTGCTGCGGGCATCGCTCCTCCTCGGCTCGTCCCGCCAGCCTACGGGCGCGGTGTGCACCGGCCACCCCGCTCCGCACCGCTAGCATCGCCTGACGACACCGAGGAGGACGAGCGATGCGCGTCATCATGATGGGCCCGCCCGGCGTGGGCAAGGGCACCCAGGCGGCCGTGCTGTCGCGCGAGCTGGGGGTGCCGGCGATCTCCACCGGCGATCTGTTCCGCGCGCACGTCGCCGACGGCACCGACCTCGGACGGCGTCTGCGGGCGCTCGTGGAGGCCGGCGAGTACGTGCCGGACGAGCTGACGAACGCCCTGGTCGCCGAGCGCCTCGCCGAGGAGGACGCCCGGGACGGGTTCATCCTCGACGGCTACCCGCGCACGCTCGCCCAGGTGGACGCGCTGGCGGAGCTCCTCGAGGAGCGGGGCACGCCGCTCTCGTGCGTCGTGCTGCTGACGGCCGACGCGGACGTGGTCCTCGAACGGCTGCACGTGCGGGCGCAGGAGCAGGACCGCGCCGACGACGACCCCGAGGTGGTGCGGAACCGGATCGAGGTCTACGAGCGCGAGACGGCTCCTCTGGCGGAGGTCTACGACGAGCGCGAGCTCCTGGTGCGGATCGACGGCTCCGCCTCGCAGGACGAGGTCGCCGCGAGGATCATCGCGGCGTGCCGGCCCGAGTGAGCCGACGCGCCGCGACGCGAGGTCAGATCGCCGAGGCGAGGACCTCGTCGAGCTTGGCCGAGGCCTCCTCGTCGGTGCCCTTCAGGGCGAGCGAGAGCTCCGACACGAGGATCTGACGCGCCTTGAGGAGCATCCGCTTCTCGCCGGCCGAGACGCCGCCCGCCTGCTCGCGGCGCCACAGGTCGCGGACGACCTCGCTGACGCGATACACGCTGCCGCTGGCCATCTTCTCCTGGTTGGCCTTGAAGCGGCGGGACCAGTTGCTGGCCTCCTCCGCGACGTCGCTGCGCAGGACGTCGTAGACCGCCTGGACTCCGGCGTCGTCGATGATCTCGCGGACGCCGACGAGCTCGGCGTTCTCGACGGGGAGGGTGATGGTGAGCTCGCTGGTGTGCACGTTCATCGTCATGAACGTCTTCTCGACGCCCTTGACCGCGCGCTTCTCGAGCCCGGTGATCGTCACCGCTCCGTGGTGCGGGTAGACCAGGGTCTCGCCGACCTCGAATGTCATCATGTCGTGCCTTTCGTCGTGGGGCGTGGTGGGAGTGAGGAGTCCAGGGGGCGCAGCGGCGCCGCGGCGAGCCAGGCCGGGAGCAGCGCGACGAGGTGCTCGACCAGCTCCTCGTCGGTGCCGTCGAGGGAGCCGGCGAGCCAGGCGCCGACCACGGAGAGGACGCCGCCGGCCGCGAAGACCGCGGTGAGCTCGTGATCGACCGCTGCGGGGACGTCGACCCGGGCGAGCACCTCGCGGTGCAGGGCGAGCGCCGTATCGAGCACGGCGTCGTCGGAGGCGACCCGGGCGGAGGCCCGCGCGCGGAGCCGGGCATGGAAGGCGTGGCGGTCGACCAGCCGCTCGACGAGCCGCGAGTAGCCGCGCTGCAGGGCGTCGGCTCCGGAGCGGTCGGCGGGATCGCCCTCGGCGACGTCGGCGACCACGAGGTCCTGGCGGAGCAGCGCGGAGGCGACTCCCGCTGCGTCGTCGAAGTGGGCGTAGAACGAGCTGCGGCTGATCCCGGCCTCGCGCACGATGTCGCTCACGGCGATGCCCTCGGCCCTCTCGCCGTCGCTCTGCATGACGAGCCGCTCGACGGCGTCGAACACGCGGCGGCGGGTGCGCCGGGCTCGCGGATCGGCGGAGCCGAGCGCCGAGAGGGACTCCGCCGCGGGCACGGAGGCGAGGCGGGCGGGAGTCATCGACGTCAGTCTACCACTTCCCGGACAGGTGTACGGGAAGAGCGTCAGGCGCCGGTGCGAACCTGGTCGAGGCCGGCGATGCGGTCGATCGCGGCCTGCTCGCTCGGCGAGACCCGGCCGAGATACCGGCCCAGGAACACGAACAGCAGGCGGTTCGCCGTGATCGCAGGCCACCACGGGCGCCGGAGACCCAGGAGCCTCCGCACCTCGGGGCTGAGCGAGGCGACCGCGCCGGCGAACAGCAGCGGGTAGACCACGCCCGCCTCGCCCGGCAGCCGGATGTCGCGGAGGAAGCCGACCGCCTCGTGCACGCGTGCGTCGGGCTTGAGCTCGCCCGCGAATCCGGCGAGCTGCGCGCGGAGCTCCGCGACGCTCTCGGGCGGATCCTGCACTCCGAGCAGCCGGCCGGAGGCGGCCCATTCGCGCACGTAGGCGTCGGGGCCGCCGGGGATCCGTCCGCCCCAGATCTCGTGGGCGCCGAGGAACGCGTCGGTGAAGGCGTCGTGCACCCAGAGCAGCAGGCGGGGGTCCTGCGCCGAGTAGGAGCGCTCGCGCCCGCCGGCGTCCTCGTAGGAGCCGACGATCCGCTCGTGCACGCCGGTCACCCAGCGCGCCGCTCCGCTCGCCGCGGCGGTGTCGCCGAAGCTGGTGGTCAGGACCCAGCGGACCGTGTTGTCGAGCCGGCCCATCGGGTCCTCGCGGTAGCGGGAGTGGTCGTGGACACCGGCCATCGCTCCGGCGTGGAGGGTCTGCATGAGCAGAGCCCGCACTCCGGCGATCATCGTGGGCAGGCCGCCGTTGACCGCCCAGACCGCGCTGCCCGGTCCGAAGAGCCCGGCGTCGTCGCCCTTCTCGAGGGCCACGATCCAGTCGGCGCGGGGGCGGGGGCGGCGGCGTCTCATCCGCTCAGTGTGCGCTCGGATCCTGGGCCGCGCCTGGCCGTTCTGTCACCCTTCGTGGGGCCGTGGTCACTCGGCCAGCAGTTCGCGGACGTCGTCGGCCGACAGCGCCCGGGCGAAGAGCTCGCCCTCGTCGAGCACCGCCGTGCTGAGGCGGCCCTTGCGCTCCTGGAGGCGCACGATCTTCTCCTCGATCGTGTCCGTCGCCACCAGCCGGTACACGTTCACCCGCCGCTCCTGGCCGATGCGGTGCGCGCGGTCGACGGCCTGCGCCTCGGCCGCCGGGTTCCACCACGGGTCGAGGATGAAGACGTGGTCGGCCTCGGTGAGGGTGAGCCCGGTGCCGCCCGCCTTCAGGCTGATCAGGAAGACGGGCGCGGCTCCCGAGCGGAACTCCTCGATCACTCCCGCGCGGTCCCGCGTGGAGCCGTCGAGCTGCACGAACGGGATGCCGCGCCGACGCAGCCGCTCCCCCGCCCGCTCCAGGTACGAGGTGAAGGTGCTGAAGACGAGGGCCCGACGGCCTTCCGCGATCACGTCGTCGAGCTGCTCGACGAGCACGTCGAGCTTCGCGGACGGGACGTGCCGGTAGGCCGGGTCGACCAGGGACGCGTCGAGCGCGAGCAGGCGCAGGAGGGTGAGCGATCGGAACACCGTGAAGCGCTGCCGGTCGAGGTCGTCGACCAGGCCCAGGAGCTTCCGCCGCTCGCGCTGGAGGTAGCCGTCGTAGAGCACCCTGTGGGCGGGCGTCAGCGCGACCTCGATCGTCTGCTCCTGCTTCTCGGGGAGCTCCGGCGCCACCGCCTCCTTGGTGCGGCGGAGCAGGAACGGACGCAGTCGCCGGCGCAGTCTCTCGAGGCGGCGGCGCGCGCCCTCGGTGTGGCTGACGGTCCGTCCCTCGGACAGATCGGGCGAGGCGATGCCGACGGGCGCCTCCGCGTGCAGGATCGGCCGGGTGTACTCCTCGCGGAAGCGGCGCAGCGGCGGCAGGAGCCCGGGCGCCACCAGGGCGAAGACCGCCCAGAGCTCGTCGAGCGAGTTCTCCAGCGGTGTGCCGGTGAGCGCGAGCGTGACGGGCGCGCCGACCCCGCGGGCGGCCCGGTGCGTCTGCGAGGCGGGGTTCTTGACGAACTGGGCCTCGTCGAGGATCAGCGCCGACCACGTCCTCGCCGCCCAGCGCTCGCCGCCGAGGCGCAGGACCGCGTAGCTGGTGAGGACCACGTCCGCGTCGGCCCGGATCGCGTCGAGCGCGCCCTCCCGCGAGCTCGCGACGACGTGGACGCGCAGGGCGGGCGCGAAGCGCTCGGCCTCCGAGCGCCAGCCCGGCACGACCGAGGTGGGGGCGACCACGAGGAACGGCGCGCGGCGGATCCCGGCGCGGCCCGCCTCCTCGACCGCGTCGAGCATCATGGCCAGCGCCTGCAGGGTCTTGCCGAGGCCCATGTCGTCGGCCAGGATCCCGCCGAGCCCGTGACGGAGGCGGTGCACGAGCCAGGCGTAGCCCGCCCGCTGGTACGGACGCAGCCGGGCGGTCAGGCCCTCCGGCGGCTCCACGTCCTCCGGCGACCCGGCGGCCAGCGCGGAGTCGAGCACGGCGCGCCACGCGTCGGAGGGGACGCTCTCGTCGGCGAGCTCCTCCAGCTCGTTCCACAGCCCGGCCTGGTGCCGGCCGAGCCGCGGTCCCGTCTCCCACTCCTCGAGCTCGTCCGCCCGGGTCAGCAGCTCCCGGAGCCGGTCGAGGCCGGGGTGCGCGAGCGAGAGGTAGGAGTGGTCGACCAGGCGGATGCGGTCGCCGCCCGCGGCCAGAGCGCGGAAGAGGGGCAGGAACGGCACGGTCGCGTCGCCGATGCTCACGACGACGCCGAGGTCGAACCAGTCGGCGCTCTCGGTGTCGACCGCGGTGATGGTGAGCGTGAGCGGTCCGGTCAGCAGGCGGTAGTCCGGGGCCGCGCCCTCGCGCTCGATCCGGACCCCGCCGATCCCCTCCAGCTGCGGGAGCTGCTCCACCACGAACACCGCCGCCTCGGCCCCGCGCAGGACCGCGCTCGTCCCCGGCTCCGGCACGAGAGCGGACCCGGCCTCGCCGAGCACCGAGCGCACCCGGCGGAGCACCGCGCGCTCGAGAGCCGCGTCGGCCGTGCCGTCGAGCTCGCCCGCGCGATCGGGCGAGCGGCGCCAGTGCCAGCCCACCCTGACGGCGCGCCGCGGCTCGAACGAGACCGTGCAGACCAGGCGCGGGGGCTCCGGATCGTCCAGGACGAGGTCGACGCCCTCCTCGCGCACCGCGACGCGGCCGCGGAGGGCGGGGAGGTGCTCGCCGACGAACTCGGGCACGTCCTCCGCCGGGACCTCCGTCTCCTCGGGGTGGTCGAGGAGCCGCAGCTCCTCGTCGTCGAAGGGCAGGGACGCGGGCGCGAGCAGGAGCGAGGACGGATCGCCGCCCTCGACCACGTAGACGCCGTGCCGGGCGACCGGACGCGCCGACTCGGGCGCGTGCTCCGCGCCGTCGATGCGCAGGACGGGCCGCAGCCGGAGCGCTCCCTCCTCCGCCGAGACCGTCACCGCCACATGCGCGGGACCGGCGAGACGGACCGCGCCCTTCTCCGGGGCGAGCAGCGGGATCCCGGCGGCCTGCGCCTGCTCGAGCAGCCGCCAGAGCAGTGGGCTCTCGTAGTCGTCGAGGTGGATCCAGTCGGGGTCCTGCCCGAGGTGGACGGTGCGCGTGGCGCGGTGCAGAGCCGCGAACTCGGCGAACCAGCGCTGGTGAGCGGGGTCGAGCGAGAGCCGGTGGGTCTGGAAGTTCAGCGACTTCCAGGTGAGGGTGGTGCGGTTCCAGGCGCCCCCGCGCCCACGGACGGCGGGGCGGGTGGCCAGACGGTGGTCGCGGCGCTCGTCGGGATCGTAGGTCTTCGCCGTGACGCGCTCGCTCGCCGGCGCCCGCCACGGATCGTCGGCCCGGCGCACCAGCCGGCGCAGCTCGAACTGCAGCCCGATCGGAGTGAGGACGGTCGGCGACTCGGCCTCGGGGGGTCCGCTGAGCTCGCCGACGCGGGCGCGCCAGGAGGAGGGGGTCGACTCGGGAGGCACCGCCCCATGCTGCCACGCGCCGCCGACACCCCCGCCCGCACCGCGTGACGGGCAGAATCGGAGGATGACCAGCAGCGACTCCCCCGCGCCCACCGTCCTCACCCTCGGCAGCGAGAGCCTGCGCCTCGCCCTGACGACCGCCGGGGCCGAGATGACGTCCCTCCGCGACGACGAGGGCCGCGAGTACCTGTGGCAGGCCGGCCCGGAGTGGCGCCGGCACGCTCCCGTCCTGTTCCCGATCATCGGGCGCCTCCCCGGCGACACGCTGCACCACGACGGCGCGGACCACCGGATGGGGCAGCACGGCTTCGCGCGGGACCGGGTCTTCGAGCTCGCGGGCGTCTCGGCGGACGAGGCGGTGTTCCGGCTCCGGAGCGACGACGCCACGCGCGCGGTGTTCCCCTTCGACTGGACGCTCCTCATCGCCTACGCCGTGACCGGCGCCTCGCTCCGGATCACCCAGACCGTCGAGAACAGGGGTCCCTCTCCGCTGGGCTTCTCGCTCGGGAACCACCCGGCCTTCGCGCTGCCGCTGCCCGAGGGCCGCGGCGAGCACCGCATCCGCTTCGCGCAGCCCGAGCCGGAAGGGTACCGCCGCGCTCCGGAGAACCTGCTGCTCGAGGCGCGCCACCCGGCGCCGCTCGAGGACGGGGTCCTGACAGTGGACGACGCGCACTTCGAGGAGGGCGTGATGATCTTCGACGAGCCGCGCCGGCGGACCCTCCGGCTCGAGGCCGACGGCGCCGCCCGCGCGATCGTCGTCGACACCGGGGACTTCGACGTGGTCGGCGTGTGGAAGCCCGTCGGGGCCCCGTTCGTCTGCCTCGAGCCGTGGCGGAGCGTCCCGACCCCCGAGGGCTGGGACGGCGACATCGTCGACAAGCCGCGCCAGATCGTCCTCGAGCCGGGCGGCCGGCGGTCGCTGTCCTACAGCATCGCGCTGAGCTGAACGTCCTCGCGCTGGATCTGCGCGTCGAGCAGCTCGAAGCGGCGGATGATCAGCCCCTCGCGGGTGGCCCAGGGGCAGATCACCAGGGTCTCGATGCCGAGGGCGTCCATGGCCGCCTCCGCGACGAGAGCGCCCGCGAGCAGCTGCGGAGCCCGCAGAGCGGAGACGCCGGGCAGCGCTGAGCGGTCGGCCGCGCTGATCGCGGCGAGGCGGGCGGACCACAGCCGGAGATCGACCAGGTGCAGCTCGCGGCGCACCAGCGGACCGGCGGCGCTCGGAGCGGCGCCGGTGATCCGCGCCAGCGAGCGGAAGGTCTTCGACGTGCCTGCGACCAGGTCGGGGCGCGCCAGGGCGAGGAAGCCGCGGACGGGCTCCGCGAGCACCTCGCGGGCGTGACGCCGGGCGGCCTTCACGCTCGTGGCCGAGGCGGGATCGCCGACCAGCAGGTCCCGCGTCACCCGCCCCGCTCCGAGCGGGACCGACACGGCGAGCTCGGGCACCTCGTCCACGCCCATCGAGAGCTCGAACGAGCCGCCGCCGATGTCGAGGTCCAGGATCGAGCCCGCGCCCCAGCCGAACCAGCGGCGCACGGCGAGGAAGGTGGCCGACGCCTCCGCCTCGCCGCCGAGCTCCTGGAGGTGCACTCCCGTCTCGGCGCGGACCCGGTCGAGGACCGCCGCGCCGTTGCCGGCCTCGCGGATCGCCGAGGTCGCGAACGCCAGCAGGTCCTCCGCGCGGTGCTCGCGGGCGACCTCGGCGGCCTCGGTCACGAACGCGATCAGCTCGCGCTGGCCCCGCTCGGTGATCTCCCCCGCCTCGTCGAGGTGCGCCACGAGAGCGAGGCTCCGCTTGTGCGAGCGGTAGGGCACCGGGCGGGCGCCGGGGTGCGCGTCGACGAGGAGCAGGTGGACCGTGTTGGAGCCGATGTCGAGCACGCCGAGTCGCATGGGTCCACGGTATCCGCCCGCGGAGGCGCGTCCCGCCACGCGGACCGCCGGGGAACGCCGGAGGGCCCGGCCGCTCTCGCGACCGGGCCCTCCGGGGGTGCTGGACTCAGTGGTCCCAGTTCTCGGCCCTGTCGGCCGAGCTGGACGAGCCGACGATGTGCACCCGCATGTCGTTCGTCGTGCCGGCGCGCCCGGGGGGCGATCCGGAGACGACGACCACGGTCTCGCCCGCCTGGGCGAGGCCCTCGCGGAGCAGCACCGCGTCCACCTGCGCGAACATCGCGTCGGTGTGGTTGACGCGCGGCGTGACGAAGGACTGGACGCCCCAGTTCAGCGCCATGCGGCGGCGGACGGCCGGCTCGGGGGTGAAGCCGATGATCGGGATGCCGTGGCGCAGGCGCGTCATGCGGCGGACCGAGTCGCCCGACTCCGTGAACACGCAGAGGAACTTCGCCTCGACGAACTCCGCGACCTCGGCGGCGGCCAGCGTGACCGATCCGCCCTGGGTGCGGGGCTTGCTGCCCAGCGGGGGGATGCGCTCCAGGCCGTGCTCCTCGGTGGACTCGACGATGCGGGCCATGGTCTGCACGGTGACGACGGGCCAGGCTCCGACGCTGGTCTCGCCCGAGAGCATGACCGCGTCCGCGCCGTCGAGGATGGCGTTCGCGACGTCCGAGGCCTCGGCCCGCGTGGGGCGGGGGCTCTCGATCATCGACTCGAGCATCTGGGTCGCGACGATGACCGGCTTCGCCCAGCGGCGGGCGAGCTCGACGGCGTGCTTCTGCACGATCGGCACCGCCTCGAGGGGCAGCTCGACGCCGAGGTCGCCGCGGGCGACCATGATGCCGTCGAAGACGTCGATGATCTCCTGCAGGTTGTCGACCGCCTGCGGCTTCTCGATCTTGGCGATGACGGGAGCCTTGCGGCCCTCCTCCGCCATGATCTCGTGCACGCGCTCGATGTCGCTGGCGTTGCGCACGAAGGAGAGGGCGATGATGTCGGCGCCGAGGCGGATCGCCCAGCGGAGGTCGTCCTCGTCCTTCTGGGAGAGGGCGGGGACGTTGACCGCGACACCGGGCAGGTTGATGCCCTTGTTGTTCGAGACGTTGCCGGGGACGACGACCTCGGTGACGACCCGGGGGCCCTCGACGGCGGTGACGCGGACAGCGACCTTGCCGTCGTCGATGAGGAGCATGTCGCCCGGGTTCACGTCGTCCGGGAGGCCCTTGAACGTGGTTCCCGAGAGCTCGCGCGTGCCGAGGACGTCCTCGGTGGTGATGGTGAAGACGTCGCCCTCGGCGAGGGCGTACGGGCCGCCCTCGAACTTGCCGAGGCGGATCTTCGGACCCTGCAGGTCGACGAGGATCGCGACCGCGCGCCCGGCGTCGTCCGCGGCCTTCCGCACGATGCGGTAGATGCCTTCGTGGACGTCGTAGCTTCCGTGACTGAGGTTCATGCGGGCCACGTCCACGCCGGCGTCGATGATCGCACGAATGGTCTCGTACGACGACGTTGCCGGGCCGAGGGTGGCGACGATTTTCGCTCGTCTCATTGAGGGGGTGCTCCGTTGTTCTGCGCCCGGAGGCGCGTCGTTAGCGGGGAGGGTGAGCTGATTGCTGGCGGGCCGAGACTATCGCGTCCCGGGGACTAGAGCGTGAAGCCCCGGTCGTTGGGGCCGACCGGCGCCGGCAGCTGGGTCGTGCCCTCGAGGTAGCGGTCGACCTCGGCCGCGACGGAGCGGCCCTCCGCGATCGCCCAGACGATCAGGGACTGGCCGCGCCCGGCGTCGCCGGCCACGAAGACGCCGGGGACGGAGGTCTCGAAGGCGTCGCCGCGCGCGACGTTGCCGCGCTCGGTGAAGGGGACGTCGAGCTGACGGCCGAGATGGTCCGCCTCCGGGCCGGTGAAGCCGAGGGCGAGCAGGACCAGGTCGGCCGGGATCTCGCGCTCGGTGCCCGCCTTGGGGACGCGGCGCCCGTCGAGGTACTCGGTCTCGGCCACGCGCACCGCGCGGACCTCGCCGCCCTCGTTCGCGAGGAACTCCACGGTCGACGCGAGGAACATCCGCTCCCCGCCCTCCTCGTGGGCGCTCGAGACCTCGAACACGGTCGGGTCCATCGGCCAGGGCTGGCTGTCCGGGCGCTGCGACGGCGGCTGCTGCCCGATCGCCAGGTTCGTGACCGACGCGGCCTTCTGGCGGTGGGCGGTGCCGATGCAGTCCGCTCCGGTGTCGCCTCCGCCCAGGACGACGACGTGCTTGCCCTCGGCCGAGATCTGCTCGAAGACGCGGTCGCCCGCGATCGCGCGGTTCGACTGCACGAGGTACTCCATGGCGAAGTGCACGCCGTCGAGGTCGCGACCCGGGATCGGCAGGTCGCGCGGCACGAGAGCACCGGTGGCGACCACGACCGCGTCGTAGCGCGCCCGCAGGTCGTCCCAGGTGATGTCGGAGCCGATGTCGACGCCCGCGCGGAACCGGGTGCCCTCGGCCTTCATCTGGTTCAGGCGGAGCTCGAGGTGCTTCTTCTCCATCTTGAAGTCCGGGATCCCGTAGCGCAGGAGGCCGCCGATGCGGTCGTCGCGCTCGTAGACCGCGACGGTGTGCCCGGCGCGGGTGAGCTGCTGAGCGGCGGCGAGCCCCGCCGGGCCGGAGCCGACGACCGCGACGGTCTTGCCGGTCAGGCGCTCCGGCGGGTGCGGCTGCACCCAGTCGTTGCCGAAGGCCTGATCGATGATCGAGACCTCGATCTGCTTGATCGTGACGGCGGGCTGATTGATGCCGAGCACGCAGGACGACTCGCACGGCGCCGGGCAGAGCCGGCCCGTGAACTCCGGGAAGTTGTTCGTCGCGTGCAGGCGCTCGATCGCCTGGCGGCCCTCGCCGCGCCACATCAGGTCGTTCCACTCGGGGATCAGGTTCCCCAGCGGGCAGCCCTTGTGGCAGAACGGGATGCCGCAGTCCATGCAGCGGCCCGCCTGCCGGCGCAGCACGGCGGAGTCGCCCTGCTCGTAGACCTCTTTCCAGTCCATCAGGCGGACGGACACGGGACGCCGCTTGGGCAGCTCCCGGTCCTGCACCTTCAGGAACCCCTTGGGATCAGCCACCGGTCACCTCCAGAATCCGTCCCCAGACGACGTCGCCGTCGGGGTCGAGCCCCTCCTCCACAGCGGATGCGCGCGTCGCGAGCACCGCGGCGAAGTCGCGGGGCAGTACCTTGACGAAACGCGAGACCGTTCCGTCGAAATCGTCGAGCATCCCCTGGGCCAGGGTCGACTCGGTCTCCGCGACGTGCCGCTCGAGCAGGTCGCGCAGGATCTCCACGTCGGCGCTGCCGAGCTCGGAGAGGGTCAGCTCGCCGGAGGCGATCGCGTCGCGGTTCACGAGCTCGCGGCGCAGGCCGTGGATGTAGGCCGTGCCGCCCGACATGCCGGCGCCGAGGTTCCGCCCGGTCTCGCCGAGGATCACCGCCAGGCCGCCGGTCATGTACTCGAGCGCGTGGTCGCCCACTCCCTCGACCACCGCGGTGGCGCCGGAGTTGCGGACCAGGAAGCGCTCGCCGACCATCCCGCGGATGAACATCGTGCCCTGGGTCGCCCCGTAGCCGATCACGTTGCCCGCGATCACGTTCGTCGAGGCGTCGAAGGTGCTGCGGCGGTCCGGCCGCACCACGATCTGGCCGCCCGAGAGGCCCTTGCCGACGTAGTCGTTGGAGTCTCCCTCGAGCCGCAGAGTGATGCCGGCGGGGAGGAACGCTCCGAGCGACTGCCCGGCCGAGCCGCGGAGCGACACGACGATGGAGTCGGCAGGCAGGCCGTTCTCGCCGAAGCGGACGGTGACCTCGTGGCCGAGCATGGTGCCGACGGCGCGCTCGGTGTTCTTGATCTCGCGCTCGATCCGCACGGTGCCGCGGTGGTCGAGCACGTTCGCCGCGAGGCGGATCAGCTCGTTGTCGAAGTGGTGCTCGAGCTCGTGCTCCTGCGCGCGGCCGTGGCGGCGCGGCTCCTCCGCCGTGAAGACCGGTCCGACGAGGATCGGCGTCAGGTCGAGCCCGCTCGCCTTCCAGTGCTCGATCGCCTGGTCGACGTCGAGCAGCTCGCGGTGGCCGACGATCTCGTCGACGCTCCGGAAGCCGAGCTGCGCGAGGTACTCGCGCACCTCCTGGGCGATGAACTCGAAGAAGTTGACGACGAACTCGGGCTTGCCGGAGAACCGCTGTCGCAGCTCCGGGTTCTGCGTCGCGACGCCCACCGGGCAGGTGTCGAGGTGGCAGACGCGCATCATGATGCAGCCCTCGACGATCAGCGGAGCCGTCGCGAAGCCGAACTCCTCGGCTCCGAGCAGCGCACCGATGACGACGTCGCGACCGGTCTTCATCTGGCCGTCGACCTGCACGACCACGCGGTCGCGCATGCCGTTGAGCATCAGCGTCTGCTGGGTCTCGGCCAGGCCGAGCTCCCAGGGCGTGCCCGCGTGCTTGAGCGAGTTCACCGGGCTCGCGCCGGTGCCGCCGTCGTGACCCGAGACGAGGATCACGTCGGCGAGGGCCTTCGCGGTGCCGGCGGCGACCGCTCCGATGCCCGACTGGCTGACCAGCTTCGCGTGGATGCGCGCCGACGGGTTCGCCCGCTTGAGGTCGAAGATCAGCTGCTTGAGGTCCTCGATCGAGTAGATGTCGTGGTGCGGCGGCGGCGAGATCAGGCCGACGCCGGCGGTCGCGTGCCGGGTGCGCGCGATCCACGGGTACACCTTCGTCGGCGGCAGCTGACCGCCCTCGCCGGGCTTGGCGCCCTGGGCGAGCTTGATCTGGATGTCGTCGGCGTGGGTGAGGTACATGCTCGTGACGCCGAAGCGGCCCGAGGCGACCTGCTTGATCGCGGAGCGGCGCTCCGGGTCGAGCAGCCGCTCGGTGTCCTCGCCGCCCTCGCCGGTGTTCGACTTGGCGCCGAGGCGGTTCATCGCGATGGCGAGCGTCTCGTGCGCCTCCGGCGAGATGGAGCCGTAGCTCATCGCGCCCGTCGAGAAGCGCTTCACGATCGCCTCGACCGGCTCGACCTCGTCGATCGGGATCGGCGTGCGCCCCGCGGTGTCGAGCTTGAACATGCCGCGGAGGGTCATCAGCGAGCTCGCCTGGTCGTCGACCATCTTCGTGTACTCGCGGAAGACGTCGTAGCGGCGGTTGCGCGTCGAGTGCTGCAGGCGGAACACCGTGTCCGGGTTGAACAGGTGCGGGGCGCCGTCGCGGCGCCACTGGTACTCGCCGCCGACCGCCAGGCGCTCATGCGCGACGATCGCGCCGTCCTCGGGATAGGCGGCGCGGTGACGCGCGGCGTTCTCCTCGGCGACGACGTCGATGCCGATGCCGCCGAGCTTCGAGACGGTGCCGGTGAAGTACTGGTCGACGAACGCCTGGCTGAGGCCGACGGCCTCGAAGGTCTGCGCCCCGGCGTAGCTCGACACGGTGGAGATGCCCATCTTGGACATGATCTTCAGCACGCCCTTGCCGAGCGCCTTGATCACGTTCTTCACGGCCTTCTCCGGCGAGACGTCCGACAGCATGCCGCTGCGGACGAGGTCCTCGCAGGTCTCCATCGCCAGGTACGGGTTGACCGCGGAGGCGCCGTAGCCGATGAGCGTCGCCACGTGGTGCACCTCGCGGACGTCGCCCGCCTCGACCACGAGCCCCACTCGCATCCGGTTCTCGGTGCGGATGAGGTGGTGGTGCACGGCGGCGAGCATCAGCAGCGAGGGGATCGGCGCGAGGTCCTTGGTGGAGTCGCGGTCCGAGAGCACCAGGAACTGCGCTCCCGCTGCGATGGCCTCGTCGGCCTCGTCGCACATCTCGTCGATGCGGTCCTGCATCGCGCGGGGTCCCGCGTCGACGCGGTACAGGCCGCGGATCGTCGTGGTGATGTGGCTCAGCGGGCGCGGCGCGATGTGCTGGATCTTCGCGAGCTCGTCGTTGTCGATGACCGGGAAGTCGAGGACGACCTGGCGCGCGTGCTCGGCACCGGCGGTCAGCAGGTTGCGCTCGGGGCCGAGGCCCAGGCGGAGCGAGGTCACGACCTCCTCGCGGATCGAGTCCAGCGGCGGGTTCGTCACCTGCGCGAAGGCCTGCGTGAAGTAGTCGAAGAGCAGGCGGGGGCGCTTGGACAGGACGGCCACGGGGGTGTCCGAGCCCATCGCTCCGAGCGGCTCCGCACCGGCACGCGCCATCGGCAGCAGGAGGAGGCGGACCTCCTCCTCGGTGTAGCCGAAGGTGCGCTGGCGGCGGTTGACCGAGGCGGGCGTGTGCACGATGTGCTCGCGCTCGGGGAGGTCCTTGAGGTTGATGCGGCCCTTCTCGAGCCACTCCTCGAACGGACCGGAGGCGGCGAGCTGCCCCTTGATCTCCTCGTCCTCGACGATGCGGCCCTGCTCGGTGTCGACCAGGAACATGCGGCCGGGCTGCAGGCGTCCCTTGCGGACCACCTTCGCGGGGTCGATGTCGAGCACGCCGATCTCGCTGGCGAGCACCACGAGCCCGTCGTCGGTCACGACGTAGCGGCCGGGGCGGAGCCCGTTGCGGTCGAGAGTGGCCCCGACGAGCTCGCCGTCGGTGAAGACGATCGCGGCCGGGCCGTCCCACGGCTCCATGAGCATCGAGTGGTACTCGTAGAACGCGCGGCGCTTCGGGTCGAGCGCGCCGTCCTGGTTCTCCCAGGCCTCCGGCACCATCATCATGACCGCGTGCGGGAGCGACCGGCCGGCCAGGTTGAGCAGCTCGACGGTCTCGTCGAACGAGGCGGAGTCGCTGCGGCCGGGCGAGACGATCGGGAACAGCGGGGCCAGGTCGCCCAGCTCGCGGCTCTTCAGCTGCGACTGGCGTGCGCGCATCCAGTTGCGGTTGCCCTGCACCGTGTTGATCTCGCCGTTGTGCGCGATCATCCGGAACGGCTGAGCGAGCGGCCACGACGGGAAGGTGTTGGTGGAGTACCGGGAGTGCACCAGCGCGAGCTTCGACGCGAAGCGCTCGTCGGACAGGTCCGGGTAGAACGGCTCCAGCTGGAGCGTCGTCACCATGCCCTTGTAGACGAGCGTGCGGCTCGAGAGCGACATGAAGTAGACCTCGAGCTCGCGCTCGACGCGCTTGCGCAGGCGGAAGGTCAGGCGGTCGAGGCGCACGGAGGAGAGGGGCGTGCCGCTCTCGTCGGTCAGCTCGCTCCGGATGAACAGCTGCTCGATCGCCGGCATGGCGGCCCGGGCGAGCGTGCCGATCTCGTCGGGCTGCACGGGCACGGACCGCCAGCCGACCACGGCGAGGTTCTCCTCGCGGGCGATGTCGGCGATCGTCGACTTGACCCGCTCGCGCTCGAACACGTCCACCGGAAGGAAGGCGTTGCCCACCGCGTACTGGCCCAGCGGCGGGAGCTCGAAGGGAGCGACCGCGCGGAGGAACTCGTCCGGGATCTGCGTGATGATCCCCGCGCCGTCGCCCGTTCCCGCGTCGGAGCCGACGGCGCCGCGGTGCTCGAGGTTGCGCAGCGCGTTCAGCGCGGCGTCGATGATGTCGTGGCCGGCGGTGCCGCGCATGGTGGCGACCATCGCGAGACCGCACGCGTCCTTCTCGGCGGCCGGGTCGTACATCCCCTGCGCCGGCGGCATGCCCAGGAAGGGCACGGCGCGGGCCGGGGTCGAGGGCTGGGCGGAGGCCATGGGAACCGTCCTCACGGGGGTGATGGCTGATCGGGACGTCGCTGGCCCGCGGTGGTGGAGGAGGAGCGGCTCCCCGATCGGGAGGGCCGCAGGGTTCTGCCGTGGCGCGAGCGTCGCGCGCCGCCGGCGGTGCCTGCACGACGACCCGCCCGCGGCAGCGCTCGTGGCTGCGCCGCGATGGGGCGGTCGTGGAGGTGTCGGGCACCCGGGAGGCGGTCGCGGAGGCTCCGCGACCTCCGTCAGGTGCGGGAGACCGTCGGCTTCTCGGCGTCGGTGCCGGAAGCAGGGGTGGTGGTGTCGTCGGAGTCGGACTCGACGTCCTCGAATTCTACCGCAGCCGGGGCGGGCGTCCACTCGCGACCCGGCCGGTAGGCCGAGGGCTCGGCGCCCGGGTGCTCGCGCTTCTGGATCACCACGAGGACCAGGCCGATGACCACGGCGATGAGCGCGGCCCAGACGTTGGTGCGGATGCCCCAGAAGAACTCGCTCGGGTCGATCCGGATGGACTCGAACCAGACGCGGCCGATCCCGTACCAGATCAGGTAGGCGGCGAAGACGGTGCCCCACTGCAGCTTGAGACGGCGCTCGAGCAGGAGGATGACCGCGATGCCGACGACGTTCCAGAGGATCTCGTAGAGGAAGGTCGGGTGGAAGAGCGTGCCCGCCGGGAGGCCGACGGGGAAGGCCGGGTTGGTGGTCTCGATCTCGAGGCCCCAGGGCAGGGTCGTGGGCAGGCCGAAGAGCTCGTGGTTGAACCAGTTGCCCAGACGCCCGAGCGCCTGCGCGGCGAGCATGCCGGGGGCGAGGGCGTCGGCGAAGGTCCAGAACCGCACTCCTGTCCAGCGGCAGCCGATGAACGCGCCGACCGCGCCTCCGATCAGCCCGCCGAAGATGGCGTTGCCGCCGTTCCAGATGCGGACGACCTCCCACGGGTCGGCGCCGTCGTAGAAGTAGTCGCCGGGGTGGGTGAGCACGTGGTAGGCGCGGGCGCCGACGATGCCGAGCGGCACGGCCCAGATGATGATGTCGAGCACGACCCACGGCTCCGCGCCGCGGCGCTTGAGCCGCTGGTTCGTCATGATCGTCGCCACGATGATCCCCGCGAGGATGCAGAGCGCGTAGGTGTGGATCGCGAGCGTGAAGGTGCCGATCGTGAGGTCGTACTGACTCCACGCGTCGGGGGGGCTCGGAATGCTCAGCGGTACGGACACCGGTACTCGACCTTTCGAAGGAGGGGGTCCCCCGGGCACGGCTCGGCCGCGCCCCGGAGGGCATCCCGATTGTAGCGGGAGGGTGTCAGCGCGCGGAGCGCAGGCGGGTGCCCTCGGCGAGGCCGCGGGAGGTCTCGGCGACCGCGTCGACCCCGCCGGACGCCAGCGCCCGCACCAGGGCGGATCCGACGATGGCGCCGTCCGCGTAGGCGAGGATCTCGGCGACCTGCTCGCCGGTCGAGATGCCCAGGCCGACGCACGCGCTCTCGGAGCCGGCGGCGCGGAGGCGGTGGACCAGGGTGCGGGCCGCGGAGTCGACGTCGGTGCGCGCGCCGGTGATGCCCATCGTCGAGACCGCGTAGACGAATCCACGGCTCGAGTCGACGGCCTGGCGCAGGCGCGTGTCCGTCGAGGACGGCGCCGCGAGGAACACGCGGTCGAGTCCGAGCCGCTCGGAGACGGCGAGCCACTCGGCGCCCTCGTCCGGGATCAGGTCGGGCGTGATGAGGCCGGACCCGCCGGCCTCGGCCAGATCAGTGGCGAAGCGCTCGACCCCGTACTGCAGGACGGGGTTGTAGTAGGTCATCACCAGGACCGGCACGTCGACGCGCGCCCGGATCTCGCGGACGGCCTCGAAGCCGTGGCGGAGGCGGAAGCCGCCCGCGATGGCGGCCTGGGTCGCCTCCTGGATGACGGGTCCGTCCATCACCGGATCGGAGTAGGGCAGACCGAGCTCGATCGCGTCGACGCCGTTCTCGGCCATGGCCACGGCGGCGTCGATGCTGGTCGGCAGGTCGGGGAACCCGACGGGGAGGTAGCCGATCAGGGCGCCCGCCGCCTCCTCGTTCCGGCGCCGGACGGTCTCGGCGACGCTCGGTCCGCGGCCGCTCACGACTGCACCGCGCCCTGGTCCATGAGGCCGAAGTAGTGCGCAGCGGTCGTCATGTCCTTGTCGCCGCGGCCCGAGAGGTTGACCAGGATGGTGGCCTCGGGGCCGAGCTCGCGCCCGAGCTCCAGCGTGCCGGCCAGCGCGTGCGCGGACTCGATCGCGGGGATGATCCCCTCGGTACGGCTGAGCAGCATGAGCGCGTCCATCGCGGCCGAGTCGGTGACCGCGCGGTAGTCGGCGCGGCCGATGCTCGAGAGCCACGCGTGCTCCGGTCCGATGCCCGGGTAGTCGAGGCCGGCCGAGATCGAGTGCGACTCGACGGTCTGGCCGTCCTCGTCCTGGAGGAGGAAGCTGCGGGCGCCGTGCAGGACGCCGGGGCGGCCCTTGCTGATGGTCGCCGCGTGGCGGGGGGTCTCGATCCCGTCGCCGCCGGCCTCGAAGCCGACGAGGCGGACGTCGGGGTCGTCGAGGAAGGCGTGGAAGATCCCCATCGCGTTGGAGCCGCCGCCGACGCAGGCGGTGACCGCGGTGGGCAGCGAGCCGGTGAGCTCGAGGACCTGCTCGCGCGCCTCCTCGCCGATGATCTTCTGGAAGTCGCGGACGAGAGCCGGGAACGGGTGCGGGCCCGCGACGGTGCCGAAGATGTAGTTCGTGGTGCCCACGTTCGTCACCCAGTCGCGCATCGCGTCGTTGATCGCGTCCTTGAGGGTGCGCGAGCCGGTCGTCACGGGGATCACCTCGGCGCCGAGCAGGCGCATGCGGGCGACGTTGAGGGCCTGGCGCTCGGTGTCGACCTCGCCCATGTAGACCACGCAGTCGAGGCCGAACAGGGCGGCGGCCGTGGCGGTCGCGACGCCGTGCTGGCCCGCTCCCGTCTCGGCGATGACGCGGGTCTTGCCGATCCGCTTGGTGAGCAGCGCCTGGCCCAGCACGTTGTTGATCTTGTGCGAGCCGGTGTGGTTGAGGTCCTCGCGCTTGAGGATGATCCGCGCACCGCCGGCGTGCTCGGCGAACCGCGGCACCTCGGTGATGATCGACGGACGGCCGGTGTAGCTGCGGTGCAGCTCCATCAGCTCGGCCGCGAACGCGGGGTCGACCTTCGTGCGCTCGTACTCGGCGCTCAGCTCGTCGAGGGCCTCGACGAGGGACTCGGGGACGTAGCGTCCGCCGAACTCGCCGAAGTAGGGGCCGAGTTCATCCCGGAGTGCCATGTGGGTACCGCCTATCGGAGTGGTCAGTGCGCCAGGAAGCCGGCGAGGGTGGAGACGGGGTCGCCGCCGGTGACGAGAGCCTCGCCCACGAGGACGACGTCGGCTCCGCAGCCGCGGTAGTGCGCGACGTCGTCGGCGGTGAGGACGGCCGACTCGGCCACCTTCACCGCGTCGTCGGGGAAGCGCTCGGAGAGGCGGCCGAAGAGGTCGCGGTCGAGCTGGAAGGTGGAGAGGTCGCGGGCGTTCACGCCGATGAGCCGCGCGCCGAGGTCGGCAGCCCGCTCGAGCTCGTCGGCCGAGTGCGTCTCGACGAGCGGGGTCATCCCCAGCTCGAGGACGAGGGCGTGCAGCTCGGCGAGCAGGGGCTGCTCGAGCGCGGCGACGATGAGGAGGACCAGGTCGGCTCCGGCCGCGCGGGCCTCGAGGACCTGGTACGGCTCGGCGACGAAGTCCTTGCGCAGGACGGGGATCGACACGCGCTCGCGGACCGCCTCGAGGTCCGCGAGGGACCCCTTGAAGCGGCGCTCCTCGGTGAGGACGCTGATCGCGCTCGCTCCCCCGAGCTCGTACTGTCCGGCCAGCTCGGCGGGGACGGGGATGTCGGCGAGGGCTCCGCGCGACGGGCTGGCGCGCTTCACCTCGGCGATGATCCTGACGCGCTCGGCGGGGGCCAGAGCGGCCAGGGCGTCGAGGGCGGGCGCCTGGGCGAGCGCGCGGCGCTCGACGGCTTCGAGCGGGGCGCTCTCGCGGCGCCGGGCCGCGTCGGCCAGGGCGCCGGCGGTGAGGTCGGCGAGCACCTAGGCGCGCGCCTTCGGGTTCGCCTTCGCGCCGTTGACGCCGTAGCCCGCCTTGGCCATGCCCATGCCCACGAGCAGACCCACCACGACCAGGCCGGCCGAGAGCCAGACCACCAGGGGCACGTCGAACCAGAACGCGATCGTGCCGATCGTGAATCCGACCAGCATGATGACGACGGCCGTCCACGCTGCGGGCGAGTGGCCGTGGTTGTCGTCGTCGTGCTCGGTGCTCATGGGTCTCCTCCTGGGGGTGCATCGGGACCAGAGCAGTCTAGCGTGAGGCGCCTGAGCGCCCGGCCCCGGACTCGCCTGCGCAGCCGCCTGCAGGAGGCGGGGATGCCGGACCGCCGGACACGACCCCGGCCGGTGTCAGCGGCCCGAGGTGGGGTCGTCGCCGCGCGAGAGCTCGTCCCACGAGACGACCGGGTCGATGTCGCCGTCGTCCGTCTGCACGGTCGACGCGCCGTGGCCGTAGCCGTCGGCGGGCTCGAAGCGGGACGCGCGCTTCCGCGCCGCTCCCGGCCAGCGGCGCGAGGTCGCGAGGACGCCGATCCCGAGCAACGCGGTGAGCACGCCGCAGACCAGGGCGACGACGGGCCAGGCCGTCGCGGAGGACGAGGCCACGAGCGCGGCGACGGACTGCTCCCCCGCGATGGCGGTCGCCTCCGTGACCAGCGAGGCGCCGGCGCGCACGGGGTCGCCCAGTGCCGTCGCGGCCGCGAGCACCACCGAGGCGCCGAGGACGGCCTGGAGCACACCGAGCACGATCCGGAAGACGGGGCCGGCGATGGCGAGGGCCGCGGCGAGAGCGAGGCCCGCGAGCGCCAGGGCGGAGAGCGCGGGCGCGGCGACGGTCCCGGCCACGTCGATCCGCTGGCCCTCCCCCTCCATCGCGGCCAGGGTCAGCGTGGACCAGGTCTGGGTGGAGGCGGTCAGCTCGAGCGCGGCGAGCAGCACGACCCCGAGGATCGCCGTGTACTTCAGCCGCCGTCCGCTCATGCTCACTCCGCCGGGACGAGGCCGGTGAACGGCACGAGGGGGTCGACGTCGAAGCAGGCGTGCTCGCCCGTGTGGCAGGCTGCGCCGATCTGCTCGACCTGGACCAGCAGGGTGTCGGCGTCGCAGTCGAGGGCGGCACCCCGCACGTACTGCGCGTGCCCGGACGTGTCGCCCTTGCGCCAGTACTCCTGGCGCGAGCGCGACCAGAAGGTGACGCGGCCCTCGGTGAGGGTGCGCCGGAGAGCCTCGCGGTCCATCCAGCCCATCATGAGCACCTCGCGGGTGTCGTGCTGCTGGATGATCGCGGGCAGGAGCCCGGTCGGATCGAAGGCGGCGCGGTCCAGGACGGCGTCGAGCTCTGCGGGGGTCATCGGATCTCGATCCCGGAGGCGGCGAGCGCGCGCTTGACGTCGCCGATCGTCAGCTCGCGGTTGTGGAAGACGGAGGCGGCGAGCACGGCGTCGGCTCCCGCGTCGACGGCCGGAGCGAAGTGCTCGACGGCGCCGGCGCCTCCGGAGGCGATGACCGGCACGGAGCTCAGCTCGCGCATCGCGGCGATCAGCTCGAGGTCGAAGCCCTGCTTGGTGCCGTCGGCGTCGATGGAGTTGACCAGCAGCTCCCCGGCGCCGCGCTCGACGGCCTCGGCCGCCCAGGCCAGGGCGTCGAGCTCGGTCTCGCGGCGTCCGCCGTGAGTGGTGACGACGAAGCCGGACGCCGTGGCGTCGCTCCGCTTGACGTCGAGCGAGAGCACGAGCACCTGCGCGCCGAAGACGTCGGCGATCTCGCCGAGGAGCTCGGGCCGGGCGATCGCGGCGGAGTTGACGCCCACCTTGTCGGCGCCGTGCGCGAGCAGTCGCGAGACGTCCTCGGCGCTGCGCACGCCTCCGCCGACCGTGAGCGGGATGAAGACCTGCTCGGCGGTCGCCCGCACCACGTCGTAGGTGGTCGAGCGGTCGTCGACCGTGGCGGTGACGTCGAGGAAGGTCAGCTCGTCGGCGCCCTGCTCGAAGTAGAGGCGGGCGAGCTCGACGGGGTCGCCCGCATCGCGCAGGTTCTGGAAGTTGACGCCCTTCACGACGCGGCCGGCGGCGACGTCGAGGCAGGGGATGACGCGGACGGCGAGACTCATCGGCTCCCCCTCTACAGGCGCGCGGCGTGGATGGAGGTGACCAGGATCGCGCGGGCGCCCAGGTCGTACAGGCGGTCCATCACCTGGTTCATGTCCGAGCGCGGCACCATCACGCGGACGGCCACCCACTCGGCGTCGTGCAGCGGCGAGACCGTCGGGGACTCGAAGCCCGGGGCGATCGCCGTGGCGCTCTCCAGGAGCGCGACGGGGCAGTCGTAGTCGAGCAGCACGTACTCGCGGGCGACCAGCACGCCCTGCAGGCGGCGCAGCAGCACCGGGATGCCCTCGGGCTCCCCTGCGGCGGAGACCAGGACTGCGGTCGAGTCCAGGATGACCGGGCCGAAGATCTCGAGGCCGGCCTTGCGGAGCGTGGTGCCGGTCTCGACGACATCGGCGATGACGTCGGCGACGCCGAGCTGGATCGCGGACTCGACCGCGCCGTCGAGGCGGATCAGCGTCACCTCGACGCCGTGCTCCCGGAGGAAGCGGCCCA
Source organism: Rathayibacter sp. AY1F3 (assembly GCF_002931975.1). Taxonomy (NCBI): domain Bacteria; kingdom Bacillati; phylum Actinomycetota; class Actinomycetes; order Micrococcales; family Microbacteriaceae; genus Rathayibacter; species Rathayibacter sp. AY1F3. The sequence continues at coordinate 67,142 of NZ_PSVF01000011.1, forward strand.
CGAGGCCCGGGTAGCTGGTCGCCACGCGGAGGCCGTCGATCTGCGCGAGCTCGTCGTAGCGGCCGGCGGGCCCGGCGAAGCGGAAGGTGGAGTTCGCGAAGCCGAGGCTCGCGATCTCGCGCGCCTCGGAGCCGGAGTCGATCAGGAGGTCGCGGCCGGTGACCCCGACGTCGAGAGCGCCGGAGCCGACGTAGGTGGCGATGTCGCGCGGGCGCAGGTAGAAGAACTCCACCCCGTTGCGCTCGTCGACGACGTGCAGCTCCTTCGGGTCGCGGCGGCCGGTGTAGCCGGCCTCCGCGAGCATCTGACCGGCGGTCTCCGAGAGGGAGCCCTTGTTGGGGACGGCGACGCGCAGGAGCGCCGGGGCGGGGGTGGTGGTCACGGGACGTCCTTCATGACTCGACGGCTGTTCAGGGGGCGGCACTGCTCCTCGGGGAGCGTGCGGGCGCGACGGCGCGGAGCGGAGGCGCACCCCGGCGAGCGGGGCGGGGCTCACAGATGCCGGTAGACGTCGGCCGTCGTCAGTCCCTTGGCGAGCATGAGCACCTGGAGGTGGTAGAGCAGCTGCGAGATCTCCTCGGCGGTGCGCTCGTCGCCCTCGTACTCGGCGGCCATCCACACCTCGGCGGCCTCCTCGACGATCTTCTTGCCGATGAAGTGCACGCCGGCGTCGAGCTCGCGGACGGTACCCGAACCCTCGGGACGGGCGGCGGCCTTCTCGCCCAGCTCAGCGAAGAGGTCGTCGAAAGTTTTCACCGGGGAAGTCTATACGGCGGCGGGGCGCGGGCCGCCTCAGTGCCGGTGCAGGTGAGCGGTCGCCGTCTCGCGCAGCGACGCGATCGCGGCCTCCGGGTCGTCCGCGCCGAAGACCGCGGAGCCCGCGACGAAGGTGTCGGCTCCCGCCTCCGCTGCGATCTCGATCGTGCCGGGTGCGATCCCGCCGTCGACCTGGAGCCAGACGTCGAGCCCGGTGCGGTCCACCACGTTCCGGAGCGTGCGCAGCTTGGGCATCGTCTCCTCCATGAAGGACTGGCCCCCGAAGCCGGGCTCGACCGTCATCACGAGGACCTGGTCGAACTCGGGCAGGAGGTCGAGGTAGTCGTCCACCATCGTGCCCGGCTTGAGCGCGATCCCCGCCCGCGAGCCGATCTCGCGCAGGCGCCGCGCGAGGGCCACGGCGTCGCGCGCGGCCTCGGCGTGGAAGGTCACGGAGTAGGCGCCGGTCTCGGCGTAGTCGGGGGCCCACCGGTCGGGGTCGTCGATCATCAGGTGCAGGTCGAGCGGCCGGGGCGAGACGTCCTGGAGGCGCTGGACCATGGTCAGCCCGAAAGTGAGGTTCGGCACGAAGTGGTTGTCCATCACGTCGACGTGCACGAGGTCGGCTCCGGCGATGCGCTGCAGCTCGGCCTCGAAGTTCACGAAGTCGGCGGAGAGGATGCTGGGGTTGATCCGTGCGGGCATGCCTCCAGCCTAGATCGGAGCGTCCTCCGCGTCCGCCCGGCCGAGCGCGTTCCCGCTCCGGAGGGTTCAGGCGTCTCCGGACGCCGCCTCGAGGGGCCGGCGGCGGAGGAGCTGCACGAACATGGCGTCGGTGCCGTGCCGGTGCGGCCAGAGCTGCACGTGGAGGGGGCCGTCCGGCAGCGGGAGCGGGTCCGCCGTCACCGCGCGCAGCACGGCCGGCGTGTCGACGAGCTCGAGCTCGTGCCGCTCCTGCGCGAGGGCGAGCACGCGCCGGGTCTCGCCGAGGTGCGGCGAGCAGGTCACGTAGGCCAGCAGACCGTCGGGAGCGAGAGCCCTCACCGCGGAGTCGAGCAGCTCGCCCTGGAGTGCGGCCAGCGGCTCCACGTCGGCCGCGGACTTGCGCCAGCGCGCCTCCGGCCGCCGCCGCAGCGCACCGAGACCGGTGCACGGCGCGTCGAGGAGGATGCGGTCGAACGATCCCGGCTGCTCGTCGCCCAGGTCGCGCCCGTCGCCGGTGCGCACCTCGACCGACGGGTCGACGGCGGCCAGCGCCTGCCGCACCAGGCCCGCGCGGCCCGGGACCACCTCGTTGGCGAGCAGCGCCGCCCCTCCTGCGCGCGCCTCCGCCGCGAGCAGCGCCGCCTTGCCGCCGGGTCCCGCGCACAGGTCGAGCCAGCGCTCGCCCGGGCGGACCGGCCGTGCCCGGGAGAGCGCCAGAGCGGCGAGCTGGGAGCCCTCGTCCTGCACGCGCACGCGGCCCTCGTGCACCGCGGGGAACGCCTCCGGGTCGCCGCCGGTGCTGGTCATGCCGACCGGCGAGAACCGGTCGGGTTCGGCGTCGGCGATCTCGCCGGGAGACGCCAGGCCCGGCAGAGCCACCAGGTTCACGCGCGGAGCCGCGTTGTCGGCGGCGAGCAGCGCGTCGAGCTCGTCGGCCGCCCCCTCCGCCGCCAGCGCCCGTCGCAGGGCGCGCACGATCCACACGGGGTGGGAGCTCAGCGCGGCGATCCGGTCGTCCCCGGAGACCGCGGCCGCGGAGACCCGCTCGCGCCACTCGCCGGCGCTCGAGCGCGAGACCGCGCGCAGCACGGCGTTGGCGAAGGCCACTGCTCCCCGCGAGGAGCCGGCCGCGACGAGCGCGACGCTCTCGTTCACCGCGGCGTGCGGGGCCACGCGGGTCGCGAGCAGCTGGTGCACGCCCAGGCGCAGCGCGTCGAGCACGGGCGCATCGATGCTCTCGACGGACCGGCCGGCCGCGAGGGCGATCACGCGGTCGTAGTAGCCGGACATCCGCAGAGTGCCGTAGCAGAGCTCGGTGGCCAGTCCCGCGTCGGCGGGCGAGAGGCCGGCGGCGCTGATCCGCGCGGGCAGGACCAGGTTGGCGTAGGCGTCCGACCCGCTCACCGCGAGCAGGACGTCGTAGGCGACCCGGCGGGCGGGAGCGGCCTCGCGACGGGCGCTCATGCGAGCACCGTGCTCTCGCGCAGGCCGCGGGCCCAGGCGGCGCCGGCCATCGGGGTCCTGCCGGCGGGCTGGACGGTGACCAGCTCGACCGCTCCGTCCGCGGTGCCGACGAGGGCGCGCCCCGAGTCGAGGCGGACGACGCCGGGAGCGAGGTCCCCCTCGGCCGCGCGGACCGCGAGCACCTTGAGGCGCGCGTCCCCCACCGCGGTCGAGGCTCCGGGCTCGGGAGTCGTTCCGCGCACGAGCGCGAGGACCCGCGCGGTCGGGAGGCTCCAGTCGATCCGGCCGTCGGCGGCGTCGAGCTTGGGAGCGGGGGTCGCCTCTCCGGTCTGCGGAGTCGCGACGGCCGTGCCCTCCTCCAGCGCGTCGACCACGCCGAGGGTGAGGCCGGCGCCGCTCCCGGCCAGCTCCGTCAGCAGCTCGCCCGCGGTGCGCTCCCCCGCGTCGACGGCGAGCTCGGCGTACACGTCACCGGCGTCGAGCTCGGCGACCAGCTGGAAGACGCTCGCGCCGATCCGCGTGTCGCCCGCCATCAGCGCCCGCTGGACGGGAGCCGCCCCGCGCCAGCGCGGCAGCAGGGAGAAGTGCAGGTTGATCCAGCCCAGGCGCGGCACCGCCAGCAGGCGCTGCCGGACGAGGCCGCCGTAGGCCACGATCACGCCGAGGTCGGGGGCGAGGCCCGCGATCCGGTCGGTCACGTCCTCGTCGAGGCGGTTCGCCCGGATCACCGGGATCCCCAGCTCCTCGGCCGCGACGGCGACCGGCGAGGGGGTGAGCACGCGCTTGCGGCCCACCGGGGCGTCCTCCCGGGTGACCACGGCGACGACCTCGTGCGCGGAGGCGGCGAGGTCGCGGAGGGTCGGAACGGCGGCGGCGGGCGTGCCGGCGAAGACGAGGCGCACGGGGGTCTCCTGGGGAGTCAGAGGATGTCGGGGTCGTCGAGACGGACCCGGAGCCGGGGGGCCGGCCGGAAGCGGCCGGGCGTGGTCGGCGGGCGACGACGGCGCGTGGCGTTGCGGATCACGGCGGAGCGGAGGCGCGCGGCCACATCCGCACCGCGAGCGTAGTCGAACCGGACGATCGCCCGGACGGAGCCGTCCTCGAGCCCGACAGGACCGAGGACCTCGTGCCGGTCGTCCTCGTCGAGCGCGTCGAGCGCCTCCTCCACCGCGTGCGCGTCGCCGCTCACCGTGGCCAGGCGCACCGCGGGCGGGAAGCGCAGAGCGCGCCGCTCCTGGAGCTCGGCCCGGAGGTACTCGGCCTGCCGCCAGGTCGCCAGGGCGGTCGCGAGCCGGCCACCGACCCCGACCAGGAGGACCGGCGCGCCCGGGCGGGCCAGCGCCGCGGCGTTCGACCAGGTGCGGAGCGCGTCGTCGGCGACCCGCAGGCTCTCGCGGGCCAGCATCCGCTCGCCGTCCAGCAGCAGGACGGCGTGGTAGCCGCCGTCGGCCCGCGGCTCCGCCCCGCGCGTGGCCACGACGAGCGCGGGCTCGTCGGGGAGGGTGAGCACGGGGCGCTGCCCGTCGGCGACGATCACCTTGGCACCCGGGAAGGCGCGTCCGAGCTCCTCCGCGGTGCGGCCCGCGCCGAGGGAGACGAGGCGCAGAGCCGTCGCCTCGCAGACGGAGCAGGTCCAGTCGGCCGCGATCAGGCCGCACCAGCCGCAGCTCGGCCGCCCGCCCTCGGAGTGCACGCCGAGCGGACCCTGGCAGCGGTTGCAGCGTGCGACGGTCCGGCAGCGGGCGCAGGCGACCACCGGCGCGTAGCCGGGGCGCGCGACCTGGACGAGCACGGGACCGGAGTCGAGGGCCTTCCGCGCCTCCCGCCAGGCGGAGGAGGGGATGCGCGCTGCCGCGTCGTGCTCGTCGGCCGCCCACTGCTGGGCGGTCGGCACGACGTGCGGGCGGCGGCTCGGCCGCGGCTCCACCTCGGTCGCGAAGCCGATCTCGACGAGCCGCTCGACCTCGACCGTGCGCGTGTTGCCGAGCAGGACGAGGCCGGCGCCGCTCTGCTCCTGCCGCACCAGGGCGACGTCGCGGGCGTGCGCGTAGGGCGCGAGCGGCTCGGCGAAGAGCGGATCGCCGTCGTCCCAGAGCGCGATCAGGCCGAGGGCGGAGGAGGGCGCGTAGAGGACGGAGCGGTTGCCGACGACGACCCGCGGCCCGGGATCGAGGCAGCGGACGAAGGCGGAGTAGCGCTCGGCGCCCTTCTGCCGCGCATCGAGGCGCACCACCGCCTCCGCGGGGACGAGGGCGGCGAGAGCGAGCTCCAGCTGCTCCTGGTCGCGGTAGTCGGGGACGGCCAGGATCGCGTCGCGGCCCGCGGCGAGCGTGTCCCGGGCGAGCTCGGCGAGCGTGACGGCCCAGCCGCCGACCCACGCGCCCGAGTCGAGCCTCACCGGAGCCGGCACGGCGCCGACCGCCAGCCGGGCCCCCTCGGCGAGTCCCGCGAAGGAGGCGTCGGGGTAGCCCGTCACGCCGCCCGCCTCGACCGCGGGCGCCGCAGGAGCGGGACCCGCGGCGAGTCGCGCCTTCTCGACGCGGACGTGGCGGCGCGGCACGGCCAGGCGCAGCACGTCGCTCGCGCCCCCGGAGGCGCGGTCGGCCACCCGGCGGGCGAGGGCCCAGACCTCCGGGGTCAGCACGACGAGCGGCGAGACCAGCTCCTCGATGCCGCTGAGCGCTCCGGCGTGCTCGGTCCCCTCCCCCGTCTCGACGACGAACGCGTCGGCGATCCGGCCTCCGGTCCGCAACGGCACCCGCACGCGCACGCCGGGGACCACCCCGCCGCGCAGCGCCTCCGGCACCGCGTAGTCCAGGAGCCGGTCGAGCTGCGGGAGGGGCGAGTCCAGGAGCACGCGCGCGACGGCTCCGCTCGTCGCCATCGCCGCCGCGCCCGCTACGAGAGGCCCGCGGCGGAGCGCAGGTCGTCGACCCGGTCGAGGCGCTCCCAGGTGAAGTCGGGGAGCTCCCGGCCGAAGTGGCCGTAGGCCGCGGTCTGCGCGTAGATCGGGCGGAGCAGGTCGAGTGCGTGGATGATCGCGGCCGGGCGCAGGTCGAAGACCGAGCGGATCGCCTCGGTGATCGTCTCGTCGGAGACGGTGCCGGTGCCGAAGGTCTCGACGTAGAGGCCGACCGGGGCCGCCTTGCCGATGGCGTAGGCGACCTGCACCTCCAGCCGCGAGGCGAGCCCCGCGGCGACCGCGTTCTTGGCGACCCACCGCATGGCGTAGGCGGCCGAGCGGTCCACCTTCGACGGGTCCTTGCCCGAGAACGCGCCGCCGCCGTGGCGGGACGCTCCGCCGTAGGTGTCGACGATGATCTTGCGGCCGGTGAGCCCGGCGTCGCCCTGAGGGCCGCCGATCTCGAAGCGGCCCGTCGGGTTGATCAGCAGGCGCACGGCGGAGGAGTCGAGGTCGACCGTCTCGAGGACGGGGCGGATGACGTGCGCCGCGATGTCCGCGTGGATCGTCTCGGTGCTGACGTGCTCGGCGTGCTGGGTGGACAGGACGACGGTGTCGATGGTGGACGGCGTCGTGCCGTCGTAGCCGATGGTGACCTGGGTCTTGCCGTCGGGTCGGAGGTAGTCGAGCTCGCCCGACTTGCGGACGGCGGCCAGGCGCTCGGCGAGGCGGTGCGAGAGCCAGCTCGGCAGCGGCATGTACTCGGGGGTCTCGTCGGTCGCGAAGCCGAACATCAGGCCCTGGTCGCCCGCGCCCTGGCGGTCGAAGGCGTCCTCGCCCGCCTCGGAGGAGCGGACCTCGAGCGCCGTGTCGACGCCCGCCGCGATCTCGGGCGACTGCTGGCCGATCGAGACCGAGACGCCGCAGGAGCGGCCGTCGAAGCCCTTCTCCGAGGAGTCGTAGCCGATCTCGACGATCGTGTCGCGCACGATCTTGGGGATCTCGACGTAGCCGCTCGTGGAGACCTCGCCCGCGACGTGCACGAGCCCCGTCGTGACCAGCGTCTCGACGGCGACCCGGCTGTGCGGGTCCTCGCGGAGCAGGGCGTCGAGGATGCGGTCCGAGATCTGGTCGCAGATCTTGTCCGGGTGGCCCTCGGTGACGGACTCGGAGGTGAACAGGCGGAGGGGACCGGAGGTCATGCTTCTCTTCTCGTCCCGGCTCGTGCGGACCGGGGTCGTTCGTACCGGGAGTGGCCTGGCGGGCGCGATGCCGGGCGGCAGGCGATCGGCGCCTGGGCGGGCGGACCGGCGGGGCTAGCGCACGACCGCGTCGAGGACGCGATCGGCCACCTCCGCCTTGCTGCCCGAGGCCTCGCCAACTATATCGCCGGCCCGATCGAGGACCACGACGGCGTTGCTGTCGCTCTGGAAACCCTCGGCCCAGCCCACCCTGTTGAGGACGAGCAGGTCGCAGCCCTTCCGGGCGATCTTGGCGCGGCCGAGCGCGAGCATCGCGTCCCGGTCCGGCTCGGTCTCCGCGGCGAAGCCGACGACGATCTGCCCCTCCCGCCGGGAGGCGGAGATCTCGGCGAGGACGTCCGGGTTCTTGACGAGCTCGAGGACGAGACGGTCGCCCTGCTGCTCCTTCTTGATCTTCGCGTCGGCGACCGCGGCGGGCCGGTAGTCGGCGACGGCCGCGGCCATGATCACGACGTCCGCGCCGGTGGCCGCGGCGAGAGCGGCCTCGCGCAGCTCGAGCGCGGTGCCCACCGGGAGGACCGTGACGCCCTCCGGCGCCGGCACGTCGAGGTTCGCGGCGAGGAGGGTGACCTCCGCGCCCCGGGCCGCAGCGGCCAGCGCGAGCGCGACGCCCTGCCTGCCGCTGGAGCGGTTGCCGACGAAGCGCACCGGGTCGAGGGGCTCGCGGGTGCCGCCGGCGGTCACGAGGACGCGCACGCCCGCGAGGTCGCGGCGGGCGGAGGCGGAGCGGGCGTGGACGGCGAGGGCCTCCGCCACGATCGTCTCGGGCTCCTCCATGCGGCCGGGGCCCGAGTCGGCGCCGGTGAGGCGGCCGACCGCGGGGCCGACGACGTGCACGCCGCGGGAGCGGAGCACCGCCGTGTTCGCGACGGTGGCGGCGTTCGCCCACATCTCGGTGTGCATCGCGGGGGCGACCACGAGCGGGGCGGTGCTCGCGAGCACCGTGTTGCCGAGCAGGTCGTCGGCGAGGCCGGCGGCGAGCTTGGCGAGCGTGTGCGCCGTCGCGGGCGCGATCACGATGAGGTCGGCGGCCTGGCCGATGGCTACGTGCCGGACCTCGGCGACGCCCTCGTAGAGCTCGGTGTGCACCGGGTTCCGCGAGATGGCCTCGAGGGTGGGCTTCCCCACGAAGCGCAGCGCGGCCTCGGTCGCGACGACGTGCACGTCGTGCTCCGCGAGGACCAGCGCGCGGACGACTCCGACGGCCTTGTACGCGGCGATGCCGCCGGTGATGCCGACGACGACGTTGAGCCGTCGGCCGGCCTCGAGAGAGGAGCCCACCCGGAGGGGACTACTCGGCGAGGGGCTTGGCGACGAGCTTGTCCTCGTTGATCTCGTGCAGTGCGACCGAGAGGGGCTTGTCGTCGATGGTGGAGTCGACCAGCGGGCCGACGTTGTCGAACAGGCTGCCCTCGTGGAGGTCGGCGTAGTAGTCGTTGATCTGGCGGGCGCGCTTGGAGGCGAAGATCACCAGCGCGTACTTGGAGTCGACCTTCGAGAGGAGCTCGTCGATGGGCGGGTCGATGATGCCGAGGTTGTTGGCCATGGGTGTCTCCTTGCAGGCGCATCAGCGCCGATCTGCGGCTCCGGAGCAACACGGCGCGCGGGCTCCGAGGGGCGTGTGCCCGGTGGGACCCGGGGCGTCGGCCCGGAGGTGGTCGGTGGCCCGGTGTCAGCGGCCCGGGTCAGCGGGCGCGCCGTCGGCACGAGGCGACATCAATTCTACGACCTCGCGGGCCGCTTCGGGCACGGTGCTGTTGACGACGGCGAAATCGAACTCGTCCTGCGCGGCCAGCTCCACCTTCGCGGTGGCCAGGCGGCGCTCCTGCTCCTCCGCGCTCTCGGTGCCGCGGCCGACCAGTCGGCGGACCAGCTCGTCCCAGGTCGGCGGCAGGAGGAAGACCAGCCGCGCGTCCGGCATCCGCTCGCGCACCTGGCGGGCACCCTGGATGTCGATCTCGAGCATCACCTGGCGGCCCTGCTCCAGTGCGGCGTCGATGGGGCCGCGGGGCGTGCCGTAGCGGTGCGCGTTGTGGACGACGGCGTACTCGAGGAACTCCCCCGCCGCGACCATCCGGTCGAACTCGGCGTCGTCGACGAAGTAGTAGCTGACGCCGTCCACCTCGCCCGGACGCGGGGCCCGGGTGGTGGCCGAGACCGAGAGCAGGACGTCCGGGTAGTTCTCGCGGATGTAGGTCGACACGGTGCCCTTGCCGACCGCGGTCGGACCGGCGAGGACGAGCAGGCGGTTGCGGCCGGGGCGGCGCTGCCGGGACTCCCGCTCCTCGAGGAACGACGCCAGGCCCTCGACCTGGCGCCGACCGAGCCCACCGAGGCGCTTCGACTCGGCGATCCGCAGCTGGTCCATCACCCGGGGCGTCTTCACCACGCCGAGCGCCGGCACCGCGCGGAGCAGCTCGCTGACGCGCATCCGCCCCTCGACTCCGAGCGGCTCGGCCTGGGCCGCCGCGAGCACGGCGGTCGCGGGGCGGCGTCCGGCGGCGACGGCCTTCTTGACGGCGGCGCGGGCACGGCGCGCCGCGATCGCGGCCTCGGAGGCGGCGCGCCGGTCGACCTCGGGCGGCGAGGGACGGCGCACGGCCTCCGGGCGCGAGGCGGCGCCGGGATCGGGGCTGACGGTTTCAGCGGACAAGGGTCTCCTGGATGTCGGTCGCGCGGCGGGTGATCTCGGCCGCGATCCCCGAGGGGCCGGCGCCGAGCACGCTGCGCGACTCGCTGACGATGGTGGCGGCGCTCAGCGCGCCGAACAGCCGCTGCGCGTCCGCGCCGGCCGCGCCCTGGTGGCCGAAGCCGGGCGCGAGCACCGGGAGTGCGGGGTGCAGCGGCTCGTCGATGCCGATGCCGAAGTCGCCCAGGGCGACCGTGGCGCCGAGCACCACGCCGACCGAGCCGATCGACGCGCGAGCGTGAGCGTCGTTCCAGGATGACACGTCCGCCACGACCGCGCGTGCCACGGTGGATCCCGCCCGGCCGCCGTCCTGCACGAGGGCGCGCTGCACGGGGCGGGCCTCGGGGTTCGAGGTGGCTGCGAGGACGAACACGCCCTTGCCCGCCTCCTCGGCGAGGGTCAGCATCCCCTCGAGGGAGCCGAGCCCCTGGTAGGCCGCCGCGGTCATGGCGTCCGCCTCGAGCGGCGAGCCCGGCCGGAGCCACGCCTCGGCGTAGGCGGTGACGCTCGTGCCGATGTCGCCGCGCTTGACGTCGGCGATCACCAGCAGTCCGGCCTCTCGGGCGTCGGCGAGCACGCGCTCGAGCGCGGCGTAGCCCGCCGAGCCGTGCCGCTCGAAGAAGGCGATCTGCGGCTTGACGACGCCTACACGGCCGGCCGCCGCCTCGACGACCGTGCGGCCGAAGCTCTCGAGCCCGGCCGCGTCGTCGGCGAGGCCCCACGCGTCGAGGAGGTACGCGTGCGGGTCGATCCCGACGCAGAGACGGCCGTGCGCGGCGAACGCCGCCTCGAGGCGCGAGCCGAAGGAGGCGGTGCCCGCCGCGCCGCCGCTCACGCGGTGCGCTCCGCGCGGCGCAGGGCGTAGTCCTGCAGGCTCGTCACCTCGAAGGGCTCGTTCGCCGCGTCGAGCGAGGCGACCGCGGCCGCGAGCTGGGCGATCGTGGTGAACAGCGGCTTGTCCGCGGCGACCGCGGCGGCGCGGATCTCGTAGCCGTCGGCGCGGGTCGCTCCTCCGCTGGGCGTGTTGATCACCACGTCGACCTCGTCGCGGGCGATCAGCTCGACGATGGAGGGCGCGTCGCCCTCGGCGGTCTCGCTGTACTTGCGGACCACGCGGGCCTGGATCCCGTTCCGGTTCAGCACCTCGGCCGTGCCCTCGGTCGCGAGGATGTCGAAGCCGAGCTGGCGCAGGCGCAGCGCGGGCAGGACGATCGAGCGCTTGTCGCGGTCGGCGACCGAGATGAAGACGGTCCCGCTCGCCGGCATGCCGCCGTAGGCGGCGTCCTGGCTCTTCGCGAAGGCGCGGGGGAAGTCGCGGTCGATCCCCATGACCTCGCCGGTGGAGCGCATCTCGGGCCCGAGCAGCGAGTCGACGATCTGGCCCTCCTTGGTGCGGAAGCGCTTGAACGGCAGGACCGCCTCCTTCACCGCGATGGGAGAGTCCATCGGGACGTCGGAGCCGTCGCGCTCGGGCAGCAGGCCCTCGGCCTTCAGCGCGGCGATGGTCTCGCCCACCATCAGGCGCGACGCGGCCTTCGCGAGCGGGATGCCCAGCGCCTTCGACACGAACGGCACGGTGCGCGAGGCCCGGGGGTTCGCCTCGAGCACGTAGAGCACGCCCTGGCCGATCGCGAACTGGACGTTCAGCAGTCCTCGGACTCCGACGCCCTGCGCGATCGCGAGGGTCGCCTCCCGCACCTGGTCGATCTGGCGGCGGCCGAGCGTCACCGGCGGGAGCGTGCACGCCGAGTCGCCGGAGTGGATGCCGGCCTCCTCGATGTGCTCCATCACGCCGCCGATGTAGAGCTGCTCGCCGTCGAAGAGCGCATCGACGTCGATCTCGATCGCGTCGTCGAGGAAGCGGTCCACCAGCAGCGGGTGCGCCTCGTCGATGATCCCCTCGCCGGCCATCCGCTCGAAGTAGTCCTCGAGCTGGGGCGTGCCGTAGACGATCTCCATGCCGCGCCCGCCGAGGACGAACGACGGACGGACGAGGACCGGGTAGCCGATCTCCACCGCGACCTCGCGGGCGCCGTCGAGGTCGGTCGCGGTGCCGTTGCGCGGGGCGAGAAGTCCCGCCTCGTCGAGGATCCGCGAGAACGCGCCGCGCTCCTCCGCTAGGTCGATGTTCGCGGGGGTGGTGCCGAGGATGGGCACGCCGGCCGCCTCGAGGCCCGCGGCGAGCCCGAGCGCCGTCTGGCCGCCCAGCTGCACGACGACGCCGACGAGCTCGCCGGACTGCGACTCCGCGTGGATGACCTCGAGCACGTCCTCGAGAGTCAGCGGCTCGAAGTAGAGGCGGTCCGAGGTGTCGTAGTCGGTCGAGACCGTCTCGGGGTTGCAGTTGATCATGATCGTCTCGAAGCCCGCGTCCGAGAGCGCGAACGAGGCGTGCACGCAGGAGTAGTCGAACTCGACCCCCTGGCCGATGCGGTTGGGGCCGGAGCCCAGGATGACGACCTTGCGGCGGTCGGCGGCGACGACCTCCGTCTCCTCGTCGTACGAGGAGTAGTGGTACGGCGTGAGCGCCGGGAACTCGCCCGCGCAGGTGTCGACGGTCTTGTAGACCGGGCGCACGTCGAGCGCGTAGCGGGTGCGGCGGACCTCCGCCTCGTCGAGCCCGCGGAGCTCGGCGATCTGCGCGTCCGAGAAGCCGTGGTCCTTCGCGAGGCGGAGGAGTCCGGCATCGAGGCCGTCGTGCTCGCGCACCAGGTCGGCGATCTCGTTGATCAGCACGATCTGGTCGAGGAACCAGGGGTCGATCTTCGTGGACTCGAACGCCTGCTCGACCGTGGCTCCCAGGCGCAGCGCCTGCTGCACGGTGACGATGCGGCCGTCGGTCGGGGTCCTCGCGATCTCGAGGAGCTCCTCGACCGAGCGCTCCTGCGCCCCCCAGTGGAACGACGAGCCGCGCTTCTCGAGCGAGCGGAGCGCCTTCTGCAGCGCCTGCGCGTAGTTGCGGCCGATCGCCATCGCCTCGCCCACCGACTTCATGGTCGTGGTCAGCGTCTTGTCGGCGGCCGGGAACTTCTCGAACGCGAACCGCGGGACCTTCACGACCACGTAGTCCAGCGTCGGCTCGAAGCTCGCCGGCGTCACCTTGGTGATGTCGTTCGGGATCTCGTCCAGGCGGTAGCCGATGGCGAGCTTCGCGGCGATCTTGGCGATCGGGAAGCCGGTCGCCTTGGAGGCGAGGGCGGAGGAGCGGGAGACGCGCGGGTTCATCTCGATGACGATGATCCGGCCGTCCGCCGGGTCGATCGCGAACTGGATGTTGCAGCCGCCCGTGTCCACGCCCACGTCGCGGATGATCCGGATGCCGATGTCGCGCAGCTTCTGGTACTCGCGGTCGGTGAGGGTCAGCGCCGGTGCGACGGTGATCGAGTCGCCCGTGTGCACGCCGACGGGGTCGACGTTCTCGATCGAGCAGACGACGACCGTGTTGTCGGCCGTGTCGCGCATGAGCTCGAGCTCGTACTCCTTCCAGCCGAGGATCGACTCCTCCAGGAGAACCTCGGTGGTGGGGCTCTGGTGCAGGCCGTCGCCGACCATCCGCACCAGCTCCTCGCGGGTGTAGGCGAAGCCGGAGCCCAAGCCGCCCATGGTGAACGACGGGCGGATGACGAGGGGGTAGCCCAGGTCCTCGGCGTACTCGATCGCCTCGTCGACGGTGTGCGCGATGTAGGACTTCGCGACGTCGGCGCCCGCGTCCAGCACCAGCTGCTTGAAGATCTGGCGGTCCTCGCCGCGGTTGATCGCCTCGAAGCTCGCGCCGATGAGCTCGACGCCGTACTTCCCGAGGATCCCGAGGTCGTGCAGCTGGATGGCCGCGTTCAGGGCCGTCTGCCCGCCGAGGGTCGGCAGGATGGCGTCCGGCTTCTCCTTGGCGATGATCGCCTCGATCGCCTTGGGCGTGATCGGCTCCACGTAGGTGGCGTCGGCGAAGTCGGGATCGGTCATGATCGTCGCCGGGTTGGAGTTGACGAGGATCACGCGCACCCCCTCGGCGCGCAGCACGCGGCAGGCCTGGGTGCCGGAGTAGTCGAACTCGACGGCCTGTCCGATGACGATCGGGCCGGAGCCGATGACCAGGACGCTCTGGATGTCTTCCCTGCGCGGCATTACTTCTGCTCTCCGATGCTGCTGGTCGTGGGGATGTCGGTGGGCTCCGAGGCCCCGCGCCCGGCCGTGCGCTGCACGACCATCTCGCGGAAGCGGTCGAAGAGGTGGTTGGAGTCGTGCGGGCCGGCCGCCGCCTCCGGGTGGTACTGCACCGAGAAGGCGGGGATGTCGAGGCAGCGCAGGCCCTCCACGACCGAGTCGTTGAGGGAGTAGTGGCTGACCTCGACGCGGCCGAAGCCCTCGGGCGAGTCCAGCTCGCCCTCGATCGGCGCGTCCACGGCGAACCCGTGGTTCTGCGAGGTGATCTCCACGCGGCCGGTGAGCTTGTCGAGCACGGGCTGGTTGATCCCGCGGTGGCCGAACGGGAGCTTGTAGGTGCCGAATCCGAGAGCGCGCCCCAGCAGCTGGTTGCCGAAGCAGATGCCGAAGAACGGCAGGTCGGCGCGAAGCGTGGTGCGCAGCAGCTCGACGTGGCGGTCCGAGGCCTCGGGGTCGCCGGGGCCGTTGGAGAAGAAGAGCGCGGACGGGTCGAGCGCGAGCACCTGCTCGGCGGTCACCGACTCGGGCAGCACGTGCACGTCGAAGCCGCGCTCCGCGAGGTAGTCGACCGTCGACGTCTTCACCCCCAGGTCGATGACCGCGACCGAGCCGACGCGCTCGCCGCGGGCGGGCACCGTGTACTGCTCGTCGGTCGAGACCGAGGAGGAGAGGTTGAGCCCCTGCATCTGCCGGCCGCCGAGGACCAGCGCGAGCTGCTCCTCCTCGGGGAGGGCGAGGTCCTCGCCGGAGAACACGCCGGCGCGCATCGAGCCGGCCGAGCGGATGTGGCGGGTGATCGCCCGGGTGTCGACGCCGGAGATCCCGACGATGCCGTCGGTCTCCAGGTCGTCGCCGAGGGAGCGCTGCGCGCGGAAGTTGGAGACGACGCGGGAGGGGTCGCGGACGACGTAGCCGGCGACCCAGATGCGGCGCGACTCCATGTCCTCGTCGTTGGTCCCGGTGTTGCCGATGTGGGGCGCGGTCTGCACGACGATCTGGCCGGCGTAGCTCGGGTCGGTCAGCGTCTCCTGGTACCCGGTCATGCCGGTGGCGAAGACGATCTCGCCCAGGGTGCGGCCTCGGGCGCCGTAGGCCTGTCCCCGGAATCGTCGTCCGTCCTCGAGGACGAGGACGGCGGTGGGTTCGGTGCTGAGGCGTGTCGTTGGCACGGACTAGGAGCCCTTCTGGGTCGTGTCGGGGCCGCCGTCGGCGGCTCCGGGGTGGGAGGGGGAGGAACGGAGGCCGGCGAGGCGCTGCAGCTCGGCGACCAGGTGCGCCCGGAGGGCGGGCTCGGCCACGCGGAGGTAGCTGTCGACGGTCTCGTCGCCGCGGGGCGACCAGGAGATCACGAGCAGGCCGCCCTCCTCGACGACGCGGTCGATCACGTAGCTGCCCTGGCCCGCTCCGCGCAGGAGGGAGGCCGGGATCACCGTCTCGCGCTCGCCGACGGGGGCGATCACGACGCCGCGCTCGTGGAGGCGCAGCACCGCGTTGCCGCGGAAGCCGAGCCCCGGCAGCACGACGCGCTCGAGCGGCTGCTCGAAGCGGGTCGTGGCCACGTACGGGAGGTCGACGCGCTCGACCTCGGCGCCCAGCGAGGACGCGGGCACGGGCTCCGGCGCGAGGGCGGCCGAGCGGCGGCGCCGCGCGCGCCAGGAGAGCAGCATGCCGACGAAGACGAGGACGACGACCGCGGCGATGACGATCGTGATCGCGGCCCTATCCACGGGAGGCCTTCGCGGAGGCGGCGACGACCGCCGCGTCGACGAGCTCGCCGTCCAGCACGGTCGGGAAGCCCCGGTGGAGGGTGGCGACGACGCGGCCCGGCAGCTCGCGACCGAGGTACGGGGAGTTGCCGCTGCGGCCGCGCAGGTCCTCGACGGAGAAGCGGCGTCGCGCCTCCGGGTCGTAGAGCACGACGTTCGCGGCGGACCCGACGGCGAGGCCGCGGTCGTAGCCGTCGAGCCGGCCGATGCGGGCGGGGGCGGAGGAGAGCACGCGCGCGACGTCGGACCAGCTCATCCGCCCGTCCTCGACGACGGCGGCGTGCACCACGCTCAGCGCGCTCTCGAGGCCGACCATGCCGAACGCCGCGGCGTCCCACTCGCAGTCCTTCGCCTCGACCGGGTGCGGCGCGTGGTCGGTGGCGACGATGTCGATGGTGCCGTCGGCGAGGGCCTCGCGGAGGGCGAGCACGTCCTCGTCGCGGCGCAGCGGTGGGTTCACCTTGAAGCGGGCGTCGTAGCTCGGCCCGTCCTGGCCGGCGACGGCCTGCTCGGTGAGGAGCAGGTGGTGGGGGGTGACCTCGGCGGTCACGTCGATCCCCCGGGCCTTCGCCCAGCGGATGACGTCGACCGAGCCCGCGGTCGAGACGTGGCAGACGTGCAGGCGGGAGCCCACGTGCTCGGCGAGGAGCACGTCGCGGGCGATGATCGCCTCCTCGGCCACGGCGGGCCAGCCCTGCAGGCCGAGGGCGCTGGAGACGGCGCCCTCGTTCATCTGCGCGCCGACGGTGAGCCGCGGCTCCTGCGCGTGCTGGGCGACGACTCCGTCGAACGCCTTGACGTACTCGAGAGCGCGGCGCATCAGCAGCGCGTCCGAGACGCACTTCCCGTCGTCCGAGAAGACCCGCACGGCCGCGCGGCTGCGGGCCATCGCGCCGAGCTCGGCGAGCGACTCCCCCGCCAGACCCACGGTCACCGCGCCGATCGGGCGGACCGTCGCGTAGCCGGCGTCCTCGCCCAGGCTCTGCACCTGCTCGACCACGCCCGCGGTGTCCTGCACCGGCGAGGTGTTCGCCATCGCGAAAACGGCGGTGAAGCCTCCGGCGGCCGCAGCTCGCGTGCCGGTGAGGATCGTCTCGCTCTGCTCGAACCCCGGCTCGCGCAGGTGGGTGTGCAGGTCGACCAGGCCGGGCAGCGCCAGCAGGCCGTCGGCGTCGATCACGCGGGCCCCGCGCGAGTCGAGGTCGGCGCCGATCTCGACGATCACGCCCCCGTCGATCAGCAGGTCGGCGGTCGACTCGTCGGCGAGCGTCGCTCCCGAGATCAGGATCCGCTCCGGCGCCGTGCTCTGAAGCGGCTGGGCAGTGCTCATCAGTGGACCTCCCGTTCGCCGGACAGCAGCAGGTAGAGCGCGGCCATCCGGACGGACACTCCGTTCGTGACCTGTTCGAGCACCGTGGAGCGGCTCGAATCGGCGGCCGCCGAGGAGATCTCGACGCCCCTGTTCATGGGTCCGGGGTGCATGACGATGGTATCGGGACCCAGCCGGGCGAGCCGCTCGTCGTCGAGGCCCCAGATCCGCGCGTACTCCCGGCCGTTGGGGAAGAACCCGCTCGACATCCGCTCGAGCTGGATGCGCAGGAGCATCACGACGTCGGGGAGCCCGGTGTCGATCGCCTCGTCCAGATCGAAGCGGATGGTCGCGGGCCAGTCGCGCGTGTCGACCGGCACGAGGGTCGGCGGTGCGACCAGGGTCACCTCGGCGCCCAGCGCCGTCAGCAGCCAGACGTTCGAGCGCGCCACCCGCGAGTGCAGGACGTCGCCGACGATGGTGACCGCGACGCCGTCGAGGCTCTTGCCGCGGGACGCGGAGGCGCCGTGCAGGCGCCGGCGGATGGTGAACGCGTCCAGGAGCGCCTGGGTCGGGTGCTCGTGGGTCCCGTCGCCGGCGTTGAGGATCGACGCGTCGATCCAGCCGCTCGCCGCCAGAACCGCAGGGGCTCCGGAGGCGCTGTGGCGGATGACCACGCCGTCGGCGCCCATCGCGGCGAGCGTCTGCGCGGTGTCCTTCAGGCTCTCGCCCTTGGAGACGCTGGAGCCCTTCGCGCTGAAGTTGATGACGTCGGCCGAGAGCCGCTTCGCCGCCGCCTCGAACGAGATCCGCGTGCGCGTGGAGTCCTCGAAGAAGAGGTTGACCACGGTCTTCCCGCGCAGGGTCGGCAGCTTCTTGACCTCGCGGTTCTGCACGTCCGCCATGTCCTCGGCGATGTCGAGGAGGGCGATCGCGCTCGCGCGGTCGAGGTCGCGGGTCGAGAGCAGGTGCTTCACGGAGCCGTCTCCTCGCCGGTGGCCTGCGACTCGATCGCGACCAGGTCCTCGCCGTCCGTCTCGACGAGCCGGACGTTGATCCGCTCGCTCAGGCTGCTCGGCAGGTTCTTGCCGACGAAGTCCGCCCGGATCGGGAGCTCGCGGTGCCCTCGATCGACCAGCGCGGCCAGCCGCACGGCCCGCGGACGGCCGATGTCGCTGAGGGCGTCCAGGGCGGCGCGGATGGTGCGGCCCGAGAAGAGGACGTCATCGACGAGGACCACGGTCCGGCCGTCGATGCTCGCGGGGACGGCGGTGCGCGCGGGGGTGCGGACCGGGTGCCGGGAGAGGTCGTCGCGGTACATCGTCACGTCGAGGGAGCCGGCGAAGACGGGGGGCCCGTCCGGCTCGATCCGCGCGATCGTCTCGGCGATGCGCCTCGCGAGGGCGACGCCGCGCGTCGGGATGCCGAGGACGACCAGCGACTCGGGGCCGCGGTTCGACTCGAGGATCTCGTGGGCGATGCGCGTGAGCGCTCGCGTGATGTCAGCGCCGTTGAGCACGATTCGTGCCGTCACACCGACCTCCTTCCCCGCCTCACAGGACGGCCGTTAAAGGAAAAGCCGTGTCGAGTATAGGGGCCGTCGCGCGGCCCGCCGGACGGGCAGCCCGGGAACGACTTCGGCCCGCCCGATCACGGGGATCCGGCGGGCCGAGCAGGTCTCCGGGGCGGGTCAGGCCGTCGTGCGGGACTCCGCGACGGAGGCGAGGAGCCCGTTGATGAAGCCCGCCGAGTCGTCGGTCGACAGCGACGTGGCGGCCTCGACGGCCTCCGAGATGGCGACGCCGTCGGGCACCGCGTCGTTGTGCAGGATCTCCCACACCCCGATCCGGAGGATCGCGCGGTCGACCAAGGGCATGCGCGAGAGGGTCCAGCCCTGGGCGAGCCGGGCGATCAGCTCGTCGATCTCGTCGGCGTGGTCGATGACCCCGTCGACGATCTCGCGGGCGTAGAGCCACGAGGCCTCACGGGCCGGCTCGTTCGCCGCCCGCTCGGCCTCGGCGCGCAGCGACTGGGCGAAGCTGATCTGCCGGACGTCGGCGTTGTAGAGGATGTCGAGGGCGCGCTTGCGCGCCTTCGTGCGAGCACTCACGGGAGGCCCGGCTCAGCTGACGCGGCCGAGGTAGTCGCCCGTGCGGGTGTCGACCTTGACCTTCGTGCCCTGCTCGAGGAACAGCGGGACCTGGATCTGGTAGCCGGTCTCGACCGTCGCGGGCTTGGTGCCGCCGGTCGAGCGGTCACCCTGGAGGCCCGGCTCCGTGTAGGTGATCTCGAGGACGACCGAGGCGGGGAGGTCGATGTAGAGCGGGTCGCCGTCGTGCAGGGCGAGGGTCACGTTCTGGTTCTCGAGCATGAAGTTCGCCGCGTCGCCGACGACCGCCTCGGGGACGGTGATCTGGTCGTAGTCGCTGGTGTCCATGAACACGAAGTCCGCGCCGTCGCGGTAGAGGTACTGGAAGTCGCGGCGGTCGACGTTGGCCGTGTCGATCTTGGCGCCCGCGTTGAAGGTCTTGTCGACGACCTTGCCCGTGAGGACGTTCTTCATCTTGGTGCGGACGAAGGCGCCGCCCTTGCCCGGCTTGACGTGCTGGAAGTCGATGACGTTCCAGAGCTGGCCGTCGATGCTGAGGACGGTGCCGTTCTTGATGTCGGTGGTAGAGGCCATGCGAAGGGGGATCCGTTTCGGTGGAAGTCTGCGCCGGCGAGCCCGGTACGCGGGCGCGGCGATATCGGCCGGTCCGGCTGACCCGTCGAGTGTAGTCGACGCGGCCCCGTCGGCAGAGGAGTCTGGACGCCGCGTGCGAATCGCCCCACCGGTCCGCCGGAGCGCGAGACGGTGGAGGACCGACCCCGAGGAGGAGCGCAGGGACGCCGTTCCCGTCGACACTGTCGTGCCGCCCTGGTACTCGATCGCGTTCACCGCCGTGCCGATCGTCATCGCCGTCGTGATCGTGCTCGTCGTGGTGCTGATCGTCGTGAACGTGCGCCGGGCGCGCTCGCTCGGAGTGGACCCGCTGACCCTGCGGACCGACGTCGCGGCCCGCTTCGCGCGCGAGGGTCCCGGCTCCGCCCGCCCGCTGGCGGACCGGCTCGCCGAGCTGGAGGCGCTGCGAGCGGCGGGCACGATCACCGAGGCCGAGTACGCACAGGCGCGGAGGGCCGCCCTGGGTGGAGGCTGACGGCGCCGCCCGGGCTCAGCCGAGACGGACCTACGATCCGATCTCCTGGTAGGCCGCGAACAGCAGCGACGTCTCCGGCCCCTGCAGGATGCTCGGGCGGGCGATGTCGTCGAGGACCACGAAGCGGAGCATCCCCGCGCGGGTCTTCTTGTCGCGCTGCATCGCGGCGAGGAGCGTCTCCCACCGTCCGAGCGGGTAGCTCGTCGGCAGGGTCAGCGACTCGAGGACCCTGCGCTGGCGGTCCACGACCGCGTCGCTGAGCGAGCCGGTCAGGCGCGAGAGCTCGGCCGCGAACATCATCCCGACGGAGACGGCCGCGCCGTGGCGCCACTGGTAGCGCTCGGCGTGCTCGACCGCGTGCCCGAGGGTGTGCCCGTAGTTCAGGATCTCGCGCAGGCCCTTCTCGGTGAAGTCCTCGCCGACGACCCGCGCCTT
Organism: Rathayibacter sp. AY1F3; assembly: GCF_002931975.1. NCBI lineage: Bacteria > Bacillati > Actinomycetota > Actinomycetes > Micrococcales > Microbacteriaceae > Rathayibacter > Rathayibacter sp. AY1F3. Next base: position 87,788 of record NZ_PSVF01000011.1, read on the forward strand.
GATCCCGATCGACAGCTCGACCAGGCTGCGGAACTCCTCCGACGTCGGGTCGGTGGCCAGGTCGATGTCGGACTCGATGATGTCGAGGATGCGCGGCTCGGCGATCATCCCGTACTTCACGATCTCGCCGAATCCGGCGAGGATCTCGTTGCGCGGGAGGCTGGTCAGCACGTCGAGGTCGGCGACGACCGCCCGCGGCGCGTGGAAGGCGCCGACGAGGTTCTTGCCCTCGGCCGTGTTGATGCCGGTCTTCCCGCCGACGGCCGCGTCGACCATCCCGAGCACGGTGGTCGGCACCTGCACCAGGTCGACCCCGCGGAGCCAGGTGGCGGCGACGAAGCCGGCCAGGTCGGTGATCGCACCGCCGCCGAAGCCGACGACCACATCCGTGCGGGTGAAGTCCGACTGCCCCATCACCTGCCAGCAGAAGGCCGCCACCTCCACGCGCTTCGCGGCCTCGGCGTCCGGGACCTCGGCGAGCAGCACCTCGTAGCGCTCGAGCAGGCTCTCGCGGATCTCGGCGGCGAGGACCGCGAGGGTCGGCGGGTGCACGATGAGCACCTTCGCGGCCCGGGGGCCGATCGCGTCGGCGAGGCCGTCGAGGAGTCCGCGCCCGACGTGGATGTCGTAGCCGTTCTCTCCGGCGACGGGGATGGCGGTGGTGCCGTCGTTCATGACTGTCTTCCGCTCGGGCGGCTCGCGGCCGCCGGGTCCGATGGTGCAGGGGTGGCGGAGGGGCGCTGCGCGCGCACCCACTCCGCGATCTCGGCGGCGATCAGGGTGATCGGCCGCCGGGAGGTGTCGACCACGGTGTCCGCGAGGGTCTCGTAGACCGGGCGCCGCTCGTCGAAGATGCGGACCCAGTCGCCGACCCCGCCGCGCACCAGCGGGCGGGAGCCGGAGCCGAGCCGGTCGCGGACGGCCTCGGCCGTGGTGGTGAGGAGCACGACGGGGACGTCCGCGAGGTCGGCGCGCGTCGCGGGATCGAGCACCGCTCCCCCGCCGAGGCTCAGCACCACGTCGCGGCGGACGGCGCGCTCGACGACGCGGCGCTCCTCGCGGCGGAAGGCCGGCTCGCCGTGGGCGTCGAAGTAGGGGGCGATCGGGCCGTGGGTGCGCACGAACTCCGCGTCGGAGTCGACGAAGCCGGCGCTCAGCGCCTTCGCGACCCGCTTGCCGATCGTCGTCTTGCCGGCCCCCATCGGGCCGATCAGGACGAGGCGGGCGCGGGCCGCGCCGGTATCGTGACCCGCCATCAGCGGGCCGCCGAGGACGCGGCCATCAGGCGAGCCCGAGAGCCGGGTCGCTCGCGGCGGCCGTGCGGAGCTCGTCGGGGATGGCGGCGAGGTAGCCCTGCAGGTTGCGGCGGGTCTCGGTGACGCTGTCGCCGCCGAACTTCTCGAGCACGGCGTTCGCGAGCACCAGGGCGACCATCGCCTCCGCGACGACACCGGACGCCGGCACCGCGCAGACGTCGGAGCGCTGGTGGTGGGCGCCGGCCGCCTCGCCGGTGGCGACGTCGACGGTGCGCAGCGCGTGCGGCACGGTCGCGATCGGCTTCATGCCGGCGCGGACCCGCAGCACGGTCCCCGTGCTCATCCCGCCCTCGGTGCCGCCGGCCCGGTCGCTGGACCGGGAGATGCCGGCGTCGGACTGGAAGAGCTCGTCGTGTGCCTCCGAGCCGCGGCGGGTGGTGGTGAGGAAGCCGTCGCCGACCTCGACGCCCTTGATCGCCTGGATCCCCATCAGGGCCGCCGCGAGCTGGGAGTCGAGACGACGGTCCCAGTGCACGTAGGAGCCGAGTCCGGGCGGGAGATCATACGCGAGGACCTCGACCACGCCGCCGAGGGTGTCGCCGTCGTCGTGGGCGCGGTCCACCTCGGCGACCATGAGGGCGCTGGTCGCGGCGTCGTGGCAGCGCAGCGGATCCGCGTCCAGGGCGGCGACGTCGGCCGGGCCGGGCAGCGGCGAGCCCTCGGGCACGCGGACCGGCCCGATGGCGAGGGTGTGGCTGACGAGAGAGACGCCGAGCTCGCCGAGGAAGCGGCGGGCGACGGCGCCGAGGGCGACGCGGGCCGCGGTCTCGCGGGCGGAGGCGCGCTCGAGCACGTTGCGGGACTCGGGGAAGCCGTACTTCTGCATCCCGACGAGGTCGGCGTGGCCCGGGCGGGGCCGGGTGAGAGCGGCGCCGCGGCCCTTGGGCAGGCTCTCGGGGTCGCGGGGCTCCGCCGACATGACGTCGACCCAGCGCGGCCACTCCGTGTTGCCGATGCGCAGGGCGATGGGGCTGCCCATCGTCGCTCCGTGCCGGACGCCGGAGGAGATCGTCAGCTCGTCCTGCTCGAAGTTCATCCGGGCTCCGCGGCCGTAGCCGAGCTTCCGGCGCGCCAGATCGGCGCGGATGTCGTCGAGGGAGACGGGGACGCCCGCCGGCAGTCCTTCGAGGACGGCGACGAGTTCGGGACCGTGGGATTCCCCGGCCGTGAGCCAACGGAGCATCCTCCGATTCTGGCACACGAGGTCAGTGCGCCGGACCCGTCGAGACTGCTCGGCGCATCGCCGCGAGCACCTCGTCCTCGCGATCGAGAGGCAGGGCCGGGTCGCCGCCGACGAAGATCCGCACCTGCACGAGTGCCTGGTGGAGCAGCATCCCGAGCCCGGAGACGACCGGGGAGCCGCCCTGCTCCCAGCGCTGGGCGAGAGCGCTCGGCCACGGGGAGTACGCCACGTCGAACAGGGTCGAGCCCGCGACCGCCGCGTCGGGCACGTCGAGGCCGTCCGCCGCTCCGCCGGGGAGCGTCGAGATCACCAGCGGCGCTCCGGTGGACCAGTCGGCGAAGGAGCGGACAGAGATCAGGACGCCGAGCGACTCCGCGAGCGGAGCGAGCTCGACGGCCCTCGACGCCGTCCGCAGGACGAGGTCGACCCGCGCCGCGCCCAGCTCGGCGGCGGCGGCCAGGGCGGAGGCGGCGGTCGCTCCCCCGCCGAGCACCTGGACGCGCTCCGCCGAGACGACGCCCGCCTCGGCGAGGGCGCGCACGATGCCCGCGACGTCGGTGTTGAACCCGCGGAGGCGGGGTGCCGGGCCGGAGCGGTCGACCAGCACGGTGTTGACCGCGCCGGTGGCCCGAGCGACCGCGTCCTCCTCCGCCAGCAGCGGGCGCACCGCGTGCTTGAGCGGCATGGTCAGCGACAGGCCGTGCCAGGGCTCACCGGACACGACGTCGGAGAGGGTCGCCTCCGTTGTCTCGACGGCGCGGTAGCTCCAGTCGAGTCCGAGCACCCGGTACGCGGCCGCGTGCAGCGCGGGCGACTTCGAGTGCGCGATCGGCGCGCCGAGGACCGCGAGGCGGTACCCGGCGGCCGTCACTGGTACTCCGGGTGGTCCCGCATCCAGGCCTGCCACTGGTCGACGGCCGCGTTGTGCTCGGCGTCGGTGGTGGAGTAGACCGTCTCGCCCGTCTCGAGATTCACCGTGACGAAGTACATCCAGGTGCCGTCCGCGGGGTGCATGACCGCGTCGATCGCCACGTCGCCCGGGTTCGAGATCGGCGCGGGCGGCAGGCCGTCGCGCTGGTAGGTGTTGTAGACGTTGCCGGCGTCGTTCCGCTCGGCGTCCGTGGTCGAGACGCGGTCGGTCGCGCCGGTGCCGTACGCCACGGTCGCGTCCGACTGCAGGCGCCACCCCTGGTCGAGGCGGTTCTGGAACACGCGCGCGACCTTCGGGAAGTCCTCGGCGACGCGGGCCTCGCGCTGCACGAGGGACGCGAACACCACGACGCGGTAGCGGTCGTCGACCGGCACGCCGGCCTGGTCGAGCGACTGGTACATCCGGTCGACCAGGGTCTTCAGGATGTCGTGCGCCGGCGTCGACGGGTCGATGTCGTAGGTCGCGGGGAACAGGAACCCCTCGAGGCTCGTCGCCCCGGCCGGGAGCCCGAACGAGCCCCAGTCGGCGGCGGCCGCCTCGAGGTCCGTCAGCGCGACCCCGGTGCCGTCCGCGATGAGCGGCAGCGCCTCCTTGAGCGCCGTCCCCTCGGGGATGACGAAGGTGTTCGCGAGGCGCGTCGACTCGGAGTCGAGCAGCGCCGACAGTGCGGCCTTGGCGCTCATCTCGGCCTTGAGCGAGTACGCGCCGGGCTGGAAGACGGGCTCCGGGCTCTGGGCGAGGAGCAGGTCGTAGAAGGGGTCGTACGACTTGATGACCCCGTCCGAGACGAGGTTGTTGGCGATGTCGCTGCCGCCGTCGCCCTGGTGGATCGTGAACAGCACCTCGCTCGAGCCGGTGCCGGTGAAGTCGGTCGGCTCGGGCTCGGCGAACAGGCCGCGCACGGGCTCGAGGAAGATCGTCACCGCAATGGCGACGAGCGCGGCGAAGACGCCGAAGGCCAGAAGCCCGCCGATGAGTCCGCGGCGGCTGCGGCGCTTCTTCGCGCCACCCGTAGAGCGAGCCGCGCGGCGACGCTTCGGGCGCGCGTCCGGGTCGAACGCGGCCGCGTCGTCGCGGCCGCGGGGCTCGGGCACGTCGGGCCCGGTGAAGAGGCGGCCCAGCGGATCGTGCGCCTCAGTCGGCGCGGGCTGCTGCTCCGGAGTCGGGTCGGGCGGAGTCGGCTGCGCCTGCTCGGCGGCGCGGGCGTCGCGGCGGCTCGGGGGGACGTCGGTCACGAGGAGGTCCTTCGTTCGGTTCGAGCAGGACTCCGGCCGGGGTGCCGGCCGAGCGCTCGGAATCGATGGCGTGCTGCAGGATCACCACGGCGGCGACCTGGTCGATCACGGCTCGGGAGCCGCGGGTGGTGCGTCCGGAGCGGTGAAGGGCGCTCTGAGCGGTGACCGTCGACAGCCGCTCGTCGACGAGCCGCACCGCGGCGGTGGGCACCGCCTCGGCGAGCAGTCGAGCGAATCCGCGCGCGTCCTCCGTCGAGGCCGTCTCGGCCCCCGACAGCGACAACGGCAGTCCGACGATGATCGCCTGGGCATCGTACTCGGCGGCGAGGTGCGCGATCCGGGAGACGTCCGAGGATCCGCCGTCAGTGCCCGCCCGCGCGACCGTCTCGACGGGCACCGCGAGCAGGCCGTCGGCGTCGCAGCGGGCGACCCCGATGCGGGCACGGCCCACATCGATGCCGAGCCGGACGCCGAACCGGCCCATTCAGCTGGTCGCTTCCTGCACCACGGCCTCGAGCGCCGCGCCGATGGCGGAGACGTCGGAGCCGCCGCCCTGGGCGAGGTCGTCCTTGCCGCCTCCGCCGCCACCGAGGATCCCGGCGGCGCGCCTGGCGAGCGCACCCGCGCGGCGGCCCTGGTCGCGGGCGGCCTGGTTGGTGGCGACGATCACCGCGGGCTTGCCCAAGACGTCGGCGGCGAGCGCGACGACGGCCGGCTCCTGGCCGAGCCGCTCGCGGACGGAGGTCACGAGGGAGCGCAGCTCGTCGGTCGATCCGGCGGAGCCGATGCTCTCGGCGACGACGGTCGTGCCGCCCACGGTGCGGCGGGTCGCGGCGAGGGCGGGCACCCGGTCGGCGAGGGCCTTGGCCTCGAACGCGGCGATCCGCTTCTCAGCGGCCTTGAGGCTCGCGACGAGCTCGCCGATACGCTCGGGGAGCTGCTCGCGCGGGGTCTTCAGCGAGGACGAGATCGTGCTGACGAGGGCGCGCTCGGCGGCGAGCTCCTGGAAGGCCTCGCGGCCCACGAGCGACTCGACGCGGCGGTTGGTCGATCCGACCGAGGACTCGCTGACCAGGCTGATCACGCCGACCTCGGACGAGCGCCCGACGTGGGTGCCCGCGCAGAGCTCGCGCGACCAGGGCCCGCCGATGTCGACCACGCGGACGACGTCGCCGTACTTCTCGCCGAAGAGGGCCATCGCGCCGAGCGCCTTCGCCTCGTCGATCGGGAGCTCGCGCGTGACGACCTCGAGGTTGTCACGGATCGCCGTGTTGGCGATCTCCTCGATCTCGCTGCGGGTCTCGAGCGAGAGGGCCTGGTTCCACGAGAAGTCCAGGCGCAGATAGCCCGCCTTGTTGTAGGAGCCGGACTGGTGCGCCTGCGGACCGAGCACCTGGCGCAGCGCGGCGTGGATGAGGTGCGTGCCCGAGTGCGCCTGCGTGGCGCCCCGGCGCCAGTCGCGGTCGACGACGGAGGTGGCGGCGTCGCCCACTCCGACCTCGCCGCTGGCGACCTGGACCTTGTGGCTGATGAGCCCCTTGACGGGCTTCTGCACGTCGAGGACCTCGAGATCGAAGCCGGAGCCGACGATGCGGCCGGCGTCGGCCTCCTGGCCGCCCGACTCCGCGTAGAGGCTGGTCGCCTCGAGGATCACCTCGGCGATGTCGCCCGCGACCGCCTTCGTGACGGAGTGCCCGCCGACGATGAGGCCGAGGATGCGCGTCTCGGTGTCGAGCACGTCGTAGCCGGTGAACAGCGTCTCGCCGTGGGCGCGGAAGTCGGCGTAGACCGAGAGATCGGCCAGCGCCGACTTCTTCGACTTCGCGTCGGCCTTCGCACGCGTGCGCTGCGCGGTCATGAGGGAGTCGAACGCCTCGCGGTCGACCGTCAGACCCGATTCTTCGGCGATCTCGAGGGTGAGGTCGATCGGGAACCCGAAGGTGTCGTGCAGGAGGAACGCGGTGTCGCCCGGCAGGGTCGGCGACTCGGCCTTCTTCGTCTTCAGGACCGCGAGGTCGAGGATCTCGGTGCCGGCCGCGAGGGTGCGCAGGAACGCCTCCTCCTCGCCGTAGGCGCTGGTCGAGAGGCGCTCGAACTCCGTGGACACCTCGGGGTAGGCCGACGCCATCGCGTCGCGCGAGGCGGCGAAGAGCTCGGGGAACGTCGCGGTGTCCACTCCGAGCAGGCGCATGGCGCGCACCGTGCGGCGCATCAGGCGGCGGAGGATGTAGCCGCGCCCCTCGTTCGACGGCGTCACGCCGTCCGACAGCAGCATCAGCGAGGAGCGCACGTGGTCGGCGATGACGCGCATGCGGACGTCGTCCTCGTGGACGGCTCCGTAGCGGCGGCCCGAGAGCTCGGCGGCGCGATCGAGGACCGGACGGACCTGGTCGATCTCGTACATGTTCTCGACGCCCTGCTTGAGGAAGGCGACGCGCTCGAGGCCCATGCCGGTGTCGATGTTCTTGCGCGGCAGCTCGCCGAGGATGTCGAAGTCGACCTTGCTCGTGCCCTCGCCGCGGAGGTACTGCATGAAGACGAGGTTCCAGATCTCCACGTAGCGGTCGTCGTCCGTCGCCGGGCCGCCGTCGATCCCGTAGGCGGGGCCGCGGTCGAAGAAGATCTCGGAGCAGGGGCCGGCAGGGCCGGGCTGGCCGGTCGACCAGTAGTTGGTGTCCTTGTCCAGGCGCTGGATGCGCTCGTCCGGCAGTCCCGCGATCGTCTTCCAGAGCGCGATCGCCTCGTCGTCGTCCTTGTAGACGGTGACCCAGAGGTCCTTCTCGTCGAAGCCCAGTCCCCCGTCGCTCTCGGCGCCGGTGAGCAGCTCCCAGGCGTAGCCGATCGCCCCCTCCTTGAAGTAGTCGCCGAAGGAGAAGTTGCCGTTCATCTGGAAGAAGGTGCCGTGACGAGGCGTCTTGCCGACCTCCTCGATGTCGTTGGTGCGGATGCACTTCTGCACGCTGGTGGCACGCGGGTAGGGCGCGGGGACCACTCCGGTGAGGTAGGGCACGAACGGCACCATGCCGGCGACGGTGAAGAGGAGGCTCGGGTCCTCGCTCACGAGGGAGGCGGAGGGGACCACGGTGTGACCGCGGCTCCCGAAGAAGTCGAGCCAGCGGTTGCGGATGTCTGCGGTCTGCATGGGTTCCGTTACGGTTCGGTCGGTGACGACGCGGATGTCGGGCGGCGGGGCGTCAGCCCTCGCCGATGGCGGCCTTCAGTTCGGCCTCGCGCTGGTGGTAGCCCTCGGAGACGGCCTCGCCGAGCTCCTTCGCGGTGCGGTTGATGTCGGCGAAGAGCCGGGCGCCCGCCTCGGTGCGCGAGACCTTGTGGGCGACCGCGAATCCGAGGCCGATCCCGATGACGATCAGGAGGATGTTCTTCACGGGGTGTCCTTCCACAGCGGCGGGGCGGGCGCGACGGCGCGACGACCCGTTCGATTCTAGGGCGCAGGCGCGGCGCTACTTCGAGCGCGGGCGCTTCGTGCGCTTCGCGGCGGAGCGGCCGACCGCGGCTCCGGCCTTGTCGGCCGTCCGTCCGGCGACGAGCACGGCGCGGACTCCGGCGGTGAAGCCGGCGAGCTTGATGAGCGGACCGCCGACGGTCGCGGCCGTGAGAGCGACGAGCGCGTTGACGTTGCCGGTGACCTCGGCGACGTCCTTGGTGATCGTGTCCACCCGCGCGAGCTGGTGGTTGGCCTCGCGGAGGGTGGAGGCCGACTCGTCGAGGATCGGCGTCAGGCCGTCGCTGGCCTGCTTGATGGCCTCGCTCGTGCTGTCGAAGACGCGTCCGAGCTTCCAGAGCGGGACGGCGGTGATCGCCACCAGGATCGCGAACACCCCCGCGGCGATGAGCCCTGCGATGTCTCCACCGGTCACGGTGACCTCCGTTCGATGCCGCCCAGCGCGGCACTCCAGCCTACCGACGGGCCGCGACGCGGGCTGACGCGGGGACCGGCGCTCGGCTCGGGCGCGACGGCCGGATCGGACGCAGCGCGGGACTCTCGGAGCGCGGCGGGCACTCCGGATCGGGACCCCGGGAACGGGAAAGGCCCCGGTGCGGACACCGGGGCCTTTCTCTGCGGGGCTGGACTCAGCGGGCCGCGTAGTACTCGACGACGAGCTGCACTTCGCAGGTCACGGGGACCTCGGCGCGCTTCGGGCGGCGCAGGAGAGTCGCCTGCAGCTTGTCGATCTCGACCTCGAGGTAGCCCGGGGTCTTGGGGAGGACGTCGACGTGCCCACCGGCGGCGGCGACCTGGAAGGGCTCGGTGCCCTCGGAGCGGGTCTTGACGTGGATGACCTGGCCCGGCTTCACGCGGAAGGAGGGGCGGTCGACCGTCTTGCCGTCCACCATGATGTGGCGGTGGGTGACGAACTGGCGGGCCTGCGCGGTGGTGCGGGCGAAGCCCGAGCGCAGGACGAGGGCGTCGAGGCGCATCTCGAGGAGCTCGACCAGGTTCTCACCGGTCAGGCCCTGGGTGCGGCGCGCCTCCTGGAAGGCGATGCGGAGCTGCTTCTCGCGGATGCCGTACTGGGCGCGCAGACGCTGCTTCTCACGCAGGCGGACCGCGTAGTCGGAGTCGGCCTTGCGCTTCGAGCGGCCGTGCTCACCGGGAGCGTAGGGACGCTTCTCGAGGTAGCGGGCGGCCTTCGGGGTCAGGGGGATGCCGAGGGCGCGCGAGAGGCGCGTCTTCGAGCGGGTACGGGACGTGGTCGACACAGTGGTCCTTCCAAGGTCTGAGAGGTTCGGTCGCAGCTCTCGACCGCCGTCTCCGGGAGGAGGGCGGACGCCGCGGTCGTGTCCTCCGCGGGTGCGGGGGAAGGGTGACCGCAGTGGCGGGCTGCGCGATTCAGAGGGATGCGCTGCTCCGCTCGGCTACAGAGCGGTGGGCAACCTCGCAAGACTATCAGGCCACGGCCTCCCGTGCGGGTCGCGCGAGCTCGTGGTCGGCGCGGTCAGCCCCGGTCGCCGCGGATGATGCGCAGGAGCTTCGCCAGGCGTGCGGAGACGTCGCGCTCGTTGCCGTGCTCGGTGGGCCGGTAGTACCGCGCGCCCTGGAGCGGGTCCGGGAGGTACTGCTGCTCGAGGACGCCGAGGTCGGCGTCGTGCGGGTACCGGTAGCCCTTCCCGTGGCCGAGCTTCTTGGCGCCGGGGTAGTGCGCGTCGCGCAGGTGCGCCGGCACGCGGCCCGCGCGGCCCGCGCGCACGTCCGCGATGGCCGCGTCGATGGCGGAGTAGGACGCGTTCGACTTCGGGGCGGTCGCCAGGTGCACGACCGCCTGGGCGAGCGGGATGCGCCCCTCCGGCATGCCGATGAACTGCACGGCGTCGGCCGCGGCGATCGCGACGACGAGCGCCTGCGGGTCGGCCATGCCGATGTCCTCGGACGCGGAGACGATGATGCGGCGGGCGATGAACCGCGGATCCTCCCCCGCCTCGATCATCCGGGCCAGGTAGTGCAGCGCCGCGTCGACGTCCGAGCCCCGGATGGACTTGATGAAGGCGCTGATGACGTCGTAGTGCTCGTCGCCGTTGCGGTCGTAGCGCAGCAGGGCGCGGTCGACGGCGCGCGCGACGACCTCGGTCGTGATCACGGGGAGCGCGGGCTCCTCGACGGCGGCCTCGACGGGAGCGCCCTCGTCGTCCTCGTCCTCCTCGTCCGGGTCCTCCGCGGCGGCGGCGCGGGCGGCCCGGTCGGCCTCGCGGGCCTCCGAGCGGGCGGAGGTGGCGGCGGCCTCGAGCGCGGTCAGCGCCCGCCGGGCGTCTCCGGAGGCGAGCCGCACGATGCTCGCGCGGGCCTCCTCCTCCAGCGTCACGGAGCCGCGGAGACCCCGCTCGTCGTGCAGGGCGCGGTCGACCAGGACGCCCAGATCGTCGTCGCTGAGCGGCTCGAGGGTCAGCAGGAGCGAGCGCGAGAGCAGCGGCGCGATCACCGAGAACGAGGGGTTCTCGGTCGTGGCCGCGATGAGGATGACCCACCCGTTCTCGACCCCGGGCAGCAGCGCGTCCTGCTGGGCCTTGGTGAAGCGGTGGATCTCGTCGAGGAAGAGCACGGTGGACGTGCCGTAGAGGTCGCGGGTGGAGAGCGCCTCCTCCATCACCTGCCGCACGTCCTTCACGCCCGCCGTGACGGCGGAGAGCTCGACGAAGCGGCGGCCGCTGGAGTGGGCCACCGCCTGCGCGAGCGTGGTCTTGCCCGTGCCGGGAGGGCCCCAGAGGATCACGGACACCGCTCCCCGCTCCCCCGTCGTGTCGGCGGCGAGGGCGACCAGGGGCGAGCCGGGCGTCAGGAGGTGGCGCTGGCCGGCGACCTCCTCGAGGCTGCGCGGCCGCATCCGCACGGCGAGCGGAGTCGCCCCGGAGCGGAGTCCGGCCTGCTGCATGGTCATGCCCCCAGCGTAACGACGGCCTCCGACAGAGCCCCGGCCCGACTGCCCGGCGCGACGGAGCGGCGTTTGTCGCGCCTCCGGCGGTTCTCGTAGGCTCGACGCGGCCTGCGTGCGCGGGCCGCCGCGCCGAAGCCGCGCGGACGAGGACGTCGGAGGAACACGTGGCCCAAGGCAAGTCGAACGACCGCGAGGCGCGCACCCGGCTCCGGGCCTACCAGGCCCGTCAGAGCCTCCACCGCTCGAGGCAGAAGCGGCGCGTGCGCGACAACGTGATCGCGGCGATCGCCGCCGTCGTCGTGATCGGGCTCGCTGTCGTCGCCCAGATCCTCTACTTCTCCGGCGGCCCCGGCACCCCGGTCGCCGAGCCGACCTCCTCCTCCTCCGCGACCCCGACGCCCGAGGCGACGGGGTCGAACACCGGCGACGTCCCCTCCTCCGACATCGCCGAGGGCCGCGACTGGACGGGCACGCTCACGATCGGGGAGGACCCGCTGGGCATCACGCTCGCCGGCGCCGCCGCCCCGCAGGCGGTGTCCTCCTTCATCTCGCTGACGCGGTCCGGCTTCTACGACGGCGTCTCCTGCCACCGCCTCACCACGGAGGGCCTCTACGTCCTCCAGTGCGGCGACCCGGACGGCGACGGCACCGGCGGACCGGGCTACAGCTACGGTCCCGTCGAGAACGCGCCCGAGGACGGCGTCTACCCGGCCGGGACCATCGCGATGGCCCGCCAGGGCGGCAACGGCTACAGCCAGGGCAGCCAGTTCTTCGTCGTCTACCAGGACACGACCCTGCCCGCCGACGCGGCCGGCGGGTACACCGTGCTCGGGCAGGTCACCTCGGGACTCGACGCCCTCGTCAGCGACGTCGTGTCGAAGGGCACGGCCGACGGATCGGGTGACGGCGCCCCCGCCGAGCCCGTGACCATCACCTCCGTCTCCGTCCAGTAGCCGCACCCGCGGCGTCGTCACGGTCCGCCCGCGCGGGGAGTGCAATAGGCTTGTCGTCACTGCCCGTTCGCGGCCGAGCGCGGTCTTCGGCCCTCCGGCCGTCGAGCCCCACCGGCCGACGACGCGATGGGCACCGAGAAGCACGACATCGAACAGCAAGGTGAGGCTCCGAGCGATGAGTGACCAGCAGCCGTGGGGACGGGTCGGCGACGACGGGACGGTCTACGTCCGCGTCGGCGACGGGGAGCGAGAGGTCGGCCAGTACCCCGATGCGACTCCCGAGGAGGCGCTCGCCTACTACGAGCGCAAGTACACGGAGCTCGCCGGGCAGGTCTCCCTGCTCGAGCAGCGCGCCAAGCGGGGCGCACCCGCGGGAGACGTCGCCCGCACGGTGCAGTCGCTGTCCGCGGCCATCGCGCAGGCGAACGCGGTCGGCGACCTCGAGTCGCTGCAGACCCGGGTCGACGCGCTGAGCGGCTCCGTCGAGGATCTGACCGAGCAGCAGGCGGCCGAGTCGAAGGCCGCGCTGTCCGAGGCCCTCGCCTACCGCGAGGCCATCGTCGCCGAGGCCGAGGCCCTGGCGGCGGTCGACCCGGCGAAGACGCAGTGGAAGCAGGCCAGCGCCGCGATCGACGACCTCTTCGCCCGCTGGCAGAACCACCAGCAGCAGGGCCCGCGCCTGCCCAAGAACGACGCGAACGAGCTGTGGCGCCGGTTCCGCGGTGCGCGCACCACGATCGAGCAGAACCGCAAGGCGTTCTTCGCCGACCTCGACTCCGCGCACCGCGAGGCCAAGCAGGCCAAGCAGGCGCTCATCGACCAGGCCGAGGCGCTGGTGCCCCAGGGCGCCGACGCCATCCCGGACTACCGCGCGCTCCTCGAGCGCTGGCGGGTCGCCGGCCGTGCCGGCAAGCGGTTCGACGACGCGCTCTGGGCGCGCTTCAAGGCCGCCGGCGACGCGATCTACGGCGCCAAGGCCGAGATCGTCGCGCAGGAGAGCGTCGAGTACACCGAGAACCTCGACCTCAAGCTCGCCCTCCTCGAGGAGGCGGAGCCGCTCCTGCAGGAGCAGGACCGCGAGAAGGCCAAGCGGGTGCTGCTCTCGATCCAGGAGCGCTGGGACGCCGTCGGCCGCGTGCCGCGCGAGCAGGTGCGCACCGTCGAGGACCGCCTCCGCAAGGTCGAGGCGCATGTCCGCAAGCTCGACGAGGAGCACTGGAACCGCAGCAACCCGGAGCGCAAGGCCCGCTCCGAGGGTCTCGCCTCGCAGCTGACCGCCGCGATCCAGAAGCTGCAGGACGAGCTCGACGAGGCGAAGGCGCGCGGCGACCGCGACGCGATCGCCCAGGCCCAGGAGGCGCTCGACGCCCGCAAGGTCTGGCTCGACGCGATCGGCTAGACCCGCTCCGGCGGATCCCTCCACAGATCCGCTCGCAACCCTCCGGAGGGGAGGCGCATCGGCCAGCATGGCCGGATGCGCCTCCCCTCCGTGCTCCTCCCCGGGCACCTTCCTCTCGCGGAGCTGTGCGCCGCCCGCCTCGACGGCGAGCTGGTCGCGCTCGACGAGGGCTTCCTCGTCGCGGATCTGCCCCTGGGGGCGCCAGAGCGGGCCGCCTCCCTGCGCTCGCTGCTCCCCCGCGGCGCCGTCGCCGATCGTCTCTCCGCCGCGTGGGTGCACGGAGCGACGCACGGCCCACCGCCGGTGCACAGCGCCTCGATCGACCGGCGGAAGCGCCGGCAGGCGCCGTCGAACCCCCGCCTGCGCTGCCACGAGGTCCTGCTCGACGAGGACGACGTCGTCCTCCTCGGCGGCGCGCCGGTCACGTCGCCTGCTCGCACGCTGATCGACCTCGCCCGGACGGAGGACGCGGGCGCGATCCTCCGGGCGCTCTCTCGGAGCACCCGGACCGGCCTCGACGCCGTCCTCGCGAGGCTGGAGGAGGGCAGCGCCGTCGCCGGACGGAGGATCGTCGGAAGACGGCTGCGGGCGGCGCTCGGCGAGGCGCCGCCCGTGGATCAGCCCGCGTTCACCCGGTAGACGTCGTAGACGGCGTCGATCCGGCGCACGGCGTTCAGCACGCGGTCCAGGTGGGTGGTGTCGCCCATCTCGAAGACGAACCGGCTGATCGCCAGCCGGTCGCTCGAGGTCGAGACCGTCGCCGAGAGGATGTTGACGTGGTGCTCCGAGAGCACGCGCGTCACGTCGCTCAGCAGGCCCGAGCGGTCCAGCGCCTCGACCTGGATCTGCACGAGGAAGATGCTCTTGGAGGACGGCGCCCACTCGACGTCGACGATCCGCTCCGGTTCCTTCAGCAGCTCCTGCACGTTGTGGCAGTTCGCCTGGTGCACGGAGACGCCGGCTCCCCGCGTCACGAATCCGACGATCTGATCGCCCGGAACCGGAGTGCAGCACTTCGCGAGCTTCACGAGGATGTCCGGCGCGCCCTTCACGAGGACGCCCGACTCGCTGCTCCGGCTCCGCGGCCGGGGCGAGCGCGGGAGGGTGACCTCGTTCTCGTCCGACTCCGGATCGCCCTGGATGGAGGAGACGACCTTCTCGAGCACCGACTGGGTCGAGACGTGGCCCTCGCCGACGGCCGCGTAGAGCGCCTCGACGTCGTTGTAGCGCAGCTGGCTGGCCACCTCGGTGAAGGTGTCCTGGCTCATCAGCTTCTGCAGCGGCAGGTTCTGCTTCCGCATCGCCCGGGCGATGGAGTCCTTGCCCTGCTCGATCGCCTCGTCGCGCCGCTCCTTGGTGAACCACTGCCGGATCTTGTTGCGGGCCCGCGGGCTCTGCACGAAGTGGAGCCAGTCCTGGCTCGGTCCCGAGTCGGGGTTCTTCGAGGTGAAGACCTCGACCACGTCGCCCGTCGTCAAAGCCGACTCCAGCGGCACCAGGCGCCCGTTGACCTTGGCGCCCATCGTCCGGTGCCCGACCTCGGTGTGCACCGCGTAGGCGAAGTCGACGGGGGTCGCGCCGGTCGGCAGGCCGATCACGCGTCCCTTCGGGGTGAAGACGTAGACCTCCTTGGCGCCGATCTCGAAGCGGAGGGAGTCGAGGAACTCGTTCGGGTCGGTGGTCTCCGACTGCCAGTCCGAGAGGTGCGCGAGCCAGGCGAGGTCGGTGTCGTTCGATCCGGAGGTGGGCACCTTGCCGGTGGCCATCTGCTCCTTGTACTTCCAGTGCGCCGCGATGCCGAACTCCGCGTGCTGGTGCATCTCGTTGGTGCGGATCTGGATCTCGACCGCGCGGCCCTTCGGCCCGACGACCGTCGTGTGCAGCGACTGGTAGAGGTTGAACTTCGGAGTGGCGATGTAGTCCTTGAACCGGCCCGGCATCGGCGTCCAGCGGGCGTGGATCGAGCCGAGCACGGCGTAGCAGTCGCGCACCGAGTTCACGAGGACGCGGATGCCGACCAGGTCGTAGATCTCGTCGAACTCGCGACCGCGGACGACCATCTTCTGGTAGATCGAGTAGTACTGCTTCGGCCGGCCGACGACGCGACCGCGGATCCGCCCGGCCCGCAGGTCCTCGCTGATCAGGTCGATGACGTTCTGCACGAACTCCTCGCGCTGCGGCGTCCGCCGCTTCACCAGGCTCTCGATCTCGTTGTAGATCTTGGGGTAGAGCACCGCGAAGGACAGGTCCTCGAGCTCCCACTTGATCGCCTGGATGCCGAGGCGGTGCGCCAGCGGCGCGTAGATCTCGAGGGTCTCGGTGGCCTTGCGGGCCGCGGACTCGGCGGGGACGAAGCCCCAGGTCCGCGCGTTGTGGAGGCGGTCGGCGAGCTTGATGATCAGGACGCGGATGTCCTTCGACATCGCCACGATCATCTTGCGCACGGTCTCGGCCTGCGCGCTGTCGCCGTACTTGACCTTGTCGAGCTTGGTGACGCCGTCGACGAGCATCGCGACCTCGTCGCCGAAGTCGGCGCGGAGCTCGTCGAGCTGGTAGTCGGTGTCCTCGACGGTGTCGTGCAGCAGCGCGGCGGCGATCGTCTTCGAGCCGATGCCGAGGTCGGCGAGGATCTGCGCGACGGCCAGCGGATGCGTGATGTAGGGCTCGCCGCTGCGGCGCTTCTGATTCGCGTGCGCCCGCTCCGCGACCGAGTACGCGCGCTCGATCAGCGCGATGTCGCTCTTGGGATGGTGCATCCGGACGGTGCGGACGAGGGTGTCGACAGCACCGGAGGGCTGCGCGCGCGAGAAGATCCGCGGGACCAGTCTGCGCAGGGCAGCGGTCGAGGACGTCGTCGTCGTTTCCGTCACGCGAGGATCTCCATCGCCCCATTATCGCCCGTGCGGACGGTGCCGATGACCGTTCCGCCCGGGGCGGACGGCGCCGGCGTCAGCCGATGCGTCCGGGGCGCCCCTCGCCGTCGACCACGTCGCCGCCCGCCGCGGCCCAGGCGGTCATGCCGGCGTCGACGTTGGCGACCTCGTATCCGGCGCCCTCGAGGGCCTGCGTCACCATCGCGGAGCGGACTCCGGAGTGGCAGACCACCAGGATCGCCGTGTCGGCGGGGAGCTCGTCCTGCCGGGCGCCGATCTCCCCCATCGGGATGTGGTGGGCGGCCGGAGCGTGCCCCGCCGCCCACTCGTGCGGCTCCCGGACGTCGAGCAGCCAGACCTCGTCGCGCGCGACGAGTCCGACGGCGTCGCCCGCGGTGACCTGTGCGTAGTCGGCCACGGCTCAGCCCTGCACGGCCGGCGCGGCCGGAGCGGTCGCCTTCGCCCGGGCCGACTCCACGCGCTTGTCGTGCTTGGAGATCTCGGGCTCCCGGCTGCGCAGCTGGGCGTACAGCGGCGCCGCGACGAAGATCGTCGAGTACGTGCCGACGATGATGCCGATCAGCAGGGCGAGGGAGATGTCGCGGAGAGTGCCCGCGCCGAGGACGAACGCGCCGATCACGAGGATCGCGGCCACCGGGAGGGCGGCGACGATGGAGGTGTTGATGGAGCGCACGAGGGTCTGGTTCTCGGCCAGGTTCACCGTCTCGGAGAAGGTGCGGGTCGTGCTGCCGAGCGCCTCCACGGTGTTCTCGCGGATCTTGTCGAAGACCACGACCGTGTCGTAGAGCGAATAGCCGAGGATCGTCAGCAGTCCGATCACCGCCGCCGGCGACACCTCGGTGCCGGTGATGCCGTAGACGCCCGCCACGATCACGAGGTCGTGCAGGAGCGCGACGATCGCCGCGAGCGACATCTTCCAGGTGCGGAAGTACGCCCACATGGCCAGGGCCGCGAGGACCACGAAGATCACCAGGCCGCGCAGGGCCTGCTGGGTCACGTCGTTGCCCCACGCCGCTCCGATGAAGGAGGAGGCGACCTGGTCGGTGGGCACGTCGTAGGCCTCCGACAGGGCGTTCCGCACCGCGGTCGACTCGTCGGTCGAGAGCTGGCCGGTCTGCACGCGGATGGAGTCGTCGCCGACGATGGACACGCGCGGCACGGTCTCCGGAGCGACCGAGGTCACCGCGTCCGTCGCCGTCGCCTGCTCGAGGCTCGACGGCGAGGACACCGTGAACTGCGAGCCGCCGGTGAACTCGATGCCGAAGTTGAAGCCGCCGCGGGCGACCGTCCCGAGCAGCGTGATCAGGATCAGGGCGAGCGAGACGAGGTACCACGTGCGGCGCCGGCCGACGAAGTCGATCGATCGCGCACCGGTGTAGAGGTCGTTTCCGAACTGCGAGAAGCTGGCCATCACGCGTCCTTCCCGTTCGAGTCGTTGGAGTCGCGCAGGCCGGCCGCTTCGGCGGCCTTCCGCTCGGCGATGGTCTGGCGCTTGGCCGCCTCACGGGACGCGGAGGCGCGCTTGCCGGCGACCACCTGGTCCTGCGGACGGAAGGCGGCACGGCCGCGGTAGACGGCCCCGAGCGCCCGGGGATCCAGGCCCGACGCCTTGTGCCCCTCGGCGAAGAACGGTCTCGTGGCCATCAGCTGCAGGATCGGGTGGGTGAACAGCGCCACCACGATCAGGTCGATGATCGTCGTGATCCCGAGGGTGAGCGCGAAGCCGCGGACACTGCCGACGGCGAGGAGGAAGAGGACCACCGCGGCGAGCAGGTTCACCATGTCGGACGCGAAGATCGTGCGCAGCGCGCGCCGCCAGCCGGACTCGACGGCGGACTCGAGGCCGCGTCCGTCGCGCAGTTCGTCGCGGATGCGCTCGAAGTACACGATGAACGAGTCGGCCGTGATGCCGATCGCGACGATGAGGCCCGCGACTCCTGCGAGTGAGAGGCGCAGTCCCTCCCGCCAGGACAGCAGCGTGACGACGAGGTAGGTGACGATCGCCGCGACGAGCAGCGAGGCGATCGTGACGGCTCCGAGCACGCGGTACTGCGCGATGGAGTAGACGATGACGAGGATCAGGCCGATGAGGCCGGCGAGCAGGCCGCTGGCGAGCTGGGCGGAGCCGAGCGTCGCCGAGATGCTGTCCGAGCTCTGGACCTGGAAGCCGATCGGCAGCGCGCCGTACTTGAGCTGGTCGGCGAGCGTCTTCGACGACTCCTGGGTGAAGGAGCCCGAGATCTGCGCGTTGCCGTCCGTGATGGCGGCGTTCGTCGACGGGGCCGAGATGACCCGGCCGTCGAGGACGATCGCGAACTGGTTCTGCGCACCCTGCAGCGCCACGAGGCGCGAGGTCGTGGCGCCGAAGGCCTGCGTGCCCTGGTCGTCGAACGAGAGGTTGACGGCCCAGGTGCCGGTGCTGGCACCGGAGGAGGTCGTCATCAGGCCGTTCGAGGCGTCCGAGATGTCCTCGCCGGTGATCTCCACCGGGCCGAGGACGTACTTCACCGTCCCGCTGTCGTCGCAGGTGATGAGCGGCTGGTCGGCCGGGGCGAGGTTAGGGTCCTGGCCGTTGAGGAACGCGCAGTCGAACGAGGTGTACTGGGCCTCGAGCGCCGGCGTGAGGTAGGCGAGGTCGCTCGCGTTCGTCGGCGAGGCGGTCGGCTCCGTCGCGAGCGACGGATCGACGGGCGTCGGCGTGGGCGAGGACGTCGCGTCGCCGCCGACCGAGCTGTTGGTGGCCTGGCTCGCGACGAGGACCGGGCGGAAGTCGAGCTTCGCCGAGGCCTCGATGCGCTGGAGCGTCTCGTCGTCGGGCGTGCCCGGGATCGAGACGACGATGTTGCTCGAGCCCTGGGTCGTGATCTCGGCCTCGGAGACGCCGGACGCGTCGATGCGCTGGCGGATGATCGAGACGGCCTGGGTCAGCTGCTCCGACGAGACGGTGTCGCCGTCGTTCAGCTGCGGCTGCAGGACGATCTGCGTGCCGCCCTCGAGGTCGAGGGCGAGCTTCGGCGTCCAGGAGCCGCCGCCCCAGAGGACGGCCGCCGTGTTGAGTCCGACGAGAGCGAGGATCAGGACACCGAGCCAGCTCAGGGAGCGGCGGGCCTTCCGGACGGGGGTTGATGCGGCCACCCAGGGCTCAGCTTTCTCTTCGGTCGACGGTGATCGGCCCGGGGTCGCCCGGGCGTGGAGAAGGGCGGGCGGGCGCCGATGCGCCCGGCCCGCCCAGGAGACTACTGCGCGTCGGGGCGGCGGTCGCGCTCGACCGGGTCCACCAGCGGGTCGCGGTGCGCGGAGTCGCGCTCGCCGAACTCGGGCGAGCCGGTCGCGGTCAGCGGGTCGGCCTCGTCCTCGGTCTCGACGACGACGGCGTTCTCGCTCGGGTCGATGAGCCGGGCGATCGCCTGACGGTGGATGGTCAGCAGCGTGCCGGGGGTCGACTCGATGACGATCTTGTTCGCCTCGTCGTCGATCGACACGACGGTGCCGAAGAGGCCGGAGCCGGTCATCAGCTCCACCCCCGGCTGGAGGTTGTTCTTCATGCTCTCCGCGTCGCGCTGGCGCTTCTTGTTGTTGCGGAACATGAAGATGATCATCACGGCGAGCAGCAGGACGAGCAGGATGATCGTCGGATCCATGGGTGGGCCTTCCGGAGTGGATGGGCGATCCGCCGCGCGGCCTCAGGTCGAGGCGGAGCGGATCGAGCGGCCCGTCGGGCCTAGAGAATCATAGATCATCGGGGAACAGGGGCGGCTGAGCCGCCGTCCCCCGGGGGTCGATGCCGAAGTGGCGGTAGGCGGCGGGGGTCGCCACGCGGCCCCGCGGCGTCCGCGTCAGCAATCCGATCCGCACGAGGAACGGCTCGACGACGGCCTCGACCGTCTCCGCCTCCTCCCCCACCGACACGGCGAGGGTGTTCAGGCCGACCGGCCCGCCGTCGAAGCGGGTCAGCACGATCTCCATCACCGCGCGGTCGAGCCGGTCGAGT
This sequence comes from Rathayibacter sp. AY1F3, assembly GCF_002931975.1. Lineage (NCBI taxonomy): Bacteria > Bacillati > Actinomycetota > Actinomycetes > Micrococcales > Microbacteriaceae > Rathayibacter > Rathayibacter sp. AY1F3. The sequence continues at coordinate 108,079 of NZ_PSVF01000011.1, forward strand.
CCGAGTGCGTCGACGTCGTAGAGCTCCAGCGCCGCGCGGACGGCGGTCACGTCGGCCCGTCCGCCGTGGACCAGGGCGAAGTCCCGCACCCGCCGGAGCAGGCGGTTCGCGATGCGCGGGGTGCCTCGGCAGCGGCCGGCGATCTCGGCGATCGCGTCCGCGTCGATGTCGAGCTCGAGCAGCCGTGCCGCGCGGGCGAGCACCTGCCGCAGCTCGTCCTCCGCGTAGAACTCGAGGTGCGCGGTGAAGCCGAAGCGGTCGCGGAGCGGATTGGGCAGCAGGCCGGAGCGGGTCGTGGCGCCGACGAGCGTGAACGGGGCGAGATCCAGCGGGACGGACGTCGCTCCCGCCCCCTTGCCGACCATGATGTCGATCCGGAAGTCCTCCATCGCGAGGTAGAGCATCTCCTCCGCGGAGCGCGCCATGCGGTGGATCTCGTCGATGAAGAGGATCTCGCCGGGCAGCAGCGAGGAGAGGACGGCGGCGAGGTCGCCCGCGTGCTGGATCGCGGGGCCGCTGGAGAGCCGCAGGGGCGAGGAGCTCTCCTCCGCCACGATCATCGCGAGGGTCGTCTTGCCGAGCCCGGGCGGGCCCGCGAGCAGGATGTGGTCCGGGGTCCGGCCCTGCATGGCCGCGGCCTTGAGCAGCAGCTCGAGCTGGCCGCGCACCTTGCGCTGGCCGACGAACTCGCTGAGGTTCCTGGGCCGCAGGGCGCCCTCGAAGGCGACCTCGGCCTCCGACGCGACCTCGGCGCCCAGCACCTCGTCGCTCACGAGCGGGCCGCCGGACCGAGACGGGCGAGGGCGAGCCGGAGCAGCGCCTGCACGTTCGCGGCGTCGGAGGCCTGCGCGTCGAGCAGGATCTCGTCGACCACGTCGGCCGCGGTGCGCTCGGGCCAGCCCAGGCCGACGAGCGCCGCGAGCACGTTCTGCGCGGCGGTGGCGGCGGGACCGGAGCCGCGGGCGGCGCGCGGACGGACGGTCACCTTGCCGGCGAGCGACAGGATGATCAGCTTGGCCGTCTTCGGGCCGATGCCGCTGACCTTCCGGAACACCCCGTCGTCCTCGTCGGCGACCGCCTGCGCGATCCGGTCCGGCTCGACCGCGCCGAGCACGCCGAGGGCGGACTTCGGGCCGACGCCGGTCACGCCGATCAGCAGCTCGAAGATCTCGAGCTGCTCCTCGTCGGGGAAGCCGTAGAGGGTGAGCGAGTCCTCGCGGACGACGAGCACGGTGCTGACCGTGGTCTCGTCGCCGACGCGCATCTCGAGCGCGTGCTGCGGGGTCACGTTCACCGCGTAGCCGACGCCGTGGACGTCGAGGACGGCGAGACTCCCGCGGGCGGAGAGGACGGTGCCGCGGAGGGAGGAGATCACCGCGTCAGTCTAGATCCTCGAACAGGCGTTCGACTCGCGGCCTCGGCAGCGCGCCACGCCCGCTGCGCTGCTGTGCCGCCCGCCGCTCCGTCGGCACCGGCTCCCGCCGACCCGGAGGAGGGCGCGAGAGGGGCCCGCCAGGCGTGGCAGACGGCCAGGGCGAGAGCGTCGGCCGCGTCGGCCGGCCGCGGCGGGGCGTCGAGCCGGAGGACGCGCTGGATCATCGCGGTGACCTGGCGCTTGTCCGCGGCTCCGTAGCCGGTGACGGCGGCCTTCACCTCGCTCGGCGTGTGCATCCCGACCGGGAGCCCGCGACGGGCCGCCGCGACGAGGGCGACGCCGCTGATCTGCGCGATGCCCATCACGGTGCTGACGTTGTTCTGAGCGAAGACCCGCTCGATCGCGACGGCGTCGGGGCGGTGCTCGTCGAGCAGCGCCTCGAGCCCGTCGCCCAGGGCCAGCAGGCGGCGCTCCAGCGCGTCGTCGGGCGGTGTCCGGAGGACCGTCACGTGCACGAGGGTCGCGCGGCGGTCGCGCGAGACGTCGACGATGCCGACGCCGCAGCGGGTGAGCCCGGGGTCGATCCCGAGGACGCGCATCAGGCCGCCCTCCGGGATCGGGCCGGGCTCACCGCGTCACTCCTCGTTCTCGAGCTCGGCGCGCACCTCGGCCGTGATGTCGAGGTTGGTGTAGACGTTCTGCACGTCGTCCGAGTCCTCGAGCGCGTCGATCAGGCGGAAGACCTTGCGGGCCGTCTCGGCGTCGGCCTCGACCTGGAGGGAGGCGACGAACTCGATGTCGGCGGAGTCGTAGTCGATGCCCGCCTCCTGCAGGGCCGAGCGGGCCGGGACGAGCTCGCTCGGCTCGACGCGGACCTCGAAGCTCTCGCCGTGGTCGAGCACGTCGTCGACGCCGAAGTCGAGGACCGCGCCGAGCACGTCGTCCTCGGTGACGCTCTCTCCGTGGGGCACGGAGATGACGCCCTTGCGTGCGAAGTTGTAGGCGACGCTGCCCGGGTCGGCCATGGTGCCGCCGTTGCGGGTCATCGCGGTGCGGACGTCCGCCGCGGCGCGGTTCTTGTTGTCGGTGAGGCACTCGACGAGCAGGGCGATGCCGTTGGGGCCGTAGGCCTCGTACATGATCGTCGTGTAGTCGATGACCTCGCCGGTGAGGCCGGCGCCGCGCTTGATCGCGCGGTCGATGTTGTCGTTCGGCACCGAGGTCTTCTTCGCCTTCTGCACGGCGTCGACGAGCGTCGGGTTGCCGGAGAGGTCGGCGCCGCCGATCTTGGCGGCCACCTCGATGTTCTTGATCAGCTTGGCGAAGGACTTCGCGCGGCGCGAGTCCTTGATCGCCTTCTGGTGCTTGGTCGTGGCCCACTTGGAATGCCCGGACACGGTGCTCCCTCGGAAATCTCGTTGCGTGCGGCCCCCGAGGGCGCCGCTGATGGCAGGGGCCAGTCTATTCGAGAGCCGGTCCGCGCCCGTCTCGGCCCGAGCACCGAGCCTTCCGCGCCCGTCTCGCCGGCGACGAGCCGCCCTCCCCACGCGCCCCCGCACCGCCGAACGCACGATCCGCTGGGACGCGCCGCCACCCCCCGGCAGGCGGCCCGGGCGATCCGCAG